>CAYHGN010000079.1:0-16298 GCA_964356005.1 uncultured Sphingobacterium sp. | reverse complement strand
AATTAACTTACAGTTGACTAAAATCGGTCAAGGCTATTCAGGCATGCATAAACTGATAACAGACAACTGACAACAGACAACTGACAACTGACAACAGACAACAGACAACAGATATCAGGTAACTGAACAATTACAAATACTAATCTTTCAAAATTCCTATTTTTACAAAAAAAAGAAAGTATGAAATTAATATTCTCCATAATACTGCTTCTGAGTATGATTGCTCCGGGGTTTAGTCAGGCACAGACATCATTAAAGGCGGGTGACAAAGCACCGGATTTCGTTTCCAGGGATCAGAACGGAAAAACGGTCTCTCTGAAACAATTCAAAGGCAAAAAGCTCGTGTTGTATTTCTATCCAAAGGATAATACTTCAGGTTGTACTGCACAGGCTTGTAGTTTACGTGATAATTTTAAGGATTTAAAGAAAGAAGGGTATACCATCCTGGGTGTGAGTATTGACGACGAAGCTTCTCACCGTGATTTTATCGCAAAAAACAATTTACCTTTTTCGCTTTTGGCCGACACCGATAAATCAATTGTTACAAAATATGGCGTTTGGACTGAGAAAGAAAGAAATGGTATAAAAACCTTTAGTACCACACGAACCACTTTTCTGATCAACAAAAGCGGCTATATCAATAAAGTTATTACTGAGATTGATACCAAAAATCATGCAGGTCAGATTTTGACATTAAAAAAGAAATAATCCTCAGTATCCCTGAGTGTCAGGTATTATGTCAAATAAAAAAAGGATCCGAAACCGGATCCTTTTTTTATTAGCTCTCTTTTATTGCTCGTACCTGTTTTGGTTCAGAATCTTCATTTAGCCCGTTCTTGGCATCTTTAAATTCTTTCATGCCTTTTCCCAATCCTCTCATCATTTCGGGAATCTTCTTCCCGCCGAACATTAATAATACTACGAACATGATCAATATAATTTCTGGTCCACCTAAATTTGGCATAATTTCCGTTTTTAATTTTTTATGAATTTGGGAATAATATTGGATTTAAAAAAGATTGCACATAAATCTGTTACAATTTAGTATAGGGAAATAAATCAACTTATTGGACCAAACCAGCTTCAGCAATCAGTATTAATAATGCGAACTTAATTGCTTCAGCTCCATTTTCGTTGATCCACCATTCATCCAGGGAATGAGCGTTTCCACCTTTGCCTCCTCTGCCAATCGTAATACTGGGTATCCCAAGCGAAATTGGGATGTTTGAATTCGTTGATCCGGTACCTAAAAATGGTTTTGCTTTGAAGTATTCAATTGCTGCGACTGCTTTCTGAATCAGAGGCAATTCTACTTTTTGTATGCCGGATGGCCTCTCCCCAATTTTTTGAAATTGAGCTGTAAGTTTTGCTCCGGTTTTGATACCTGAATTATAATCATCAAGGGCCTTGTTAACCTGATTTAAGAGAATTTGCTCAATTCCTTTCAGCTTTTCCGGACTCAGTGAGCGCATATCTACTTCCATCCAGGTTTCAAATGGGATGGAATTTACTGAAGTCCCGCCACCAATTCTTCCAACATTATAAGTTGTTTTTGGGCCATCAGCTACAAAAATTGCGGCGCTGGTACTAAAATAATCAATCGCCTTCCCCATTGCATGATGCGGATTTGCCAATCCGAACGCACCCCATGAATGACCTCCCGGGCCATTAAATGTGATTTTATAACGGACTGACCCTAAGCCGTTTGTAACCAATCCGCTAATATCGCCACCATCTAAAGCGATATGCGAATCGATCTTTTGATTACCTGATTTAAAAATATGTTTGATTCCCCTTAAATCACCTAATCCTTCTTCACCCACTGTTCCGGCAAATAAAATATCTGATTGAGTTGAAATTTTTGCCTGATTCATGGACTTAACAACCGTAAGAACTACACTAAGTGCCCTGGTATCATCAGCAATGCCAGGTGCATACAAAGTATCCCCCCTCATTTTTACTTTGACATCAGTATCTAAGGGAAAAACTGTGTCTAAATGTCCCTCTATGAGAACCGTTTTTCCATTTCCTGTCCCTTTTCGCAAAGCAAGTACATTGCCAGCTTCATCTATCCACACAGAATCAAGGCCTGCATTCAAAAGCATTTGTCTGTATCGTTCCGCTCTTTTTTGTTCCATAAATGGAGGAGCGGGAATCTCTGTGAGTTCTATCAACTCCTTCATTGTTGTCGGTTCCAGCATTTGAATGATCTGAAATGCCTTTTCAACTTTTTTATTTAAGATAATTTTATCAATCTGACTTTTGAATATAGATTGAGCAGGTATTGCTTTGCCATTTTGTGCATTCACTGAATACACGATGATTAAAAAAAATGAAATCAGAAATATTTTCTTCATAAATGGGGAATTGGTATACATAATTGTTAGTGTAAATTTTCAAAACCTGATAAAATTATATTCACCTTCTGTAAATCAATATTTATCAGTTATTTATTTAGGAGTATGAAGAGGTATGATTTTCGCATAAGAAACGGGCAAACTACATTTTAGTTTACATTTGGCCTGTTTTTTGGTATATAAAGGTGTCAATAAGCCAAATCCCAATTGATTTTATATCATTTACCCGTAAATTTCACATAATACCTTGTAAATAAGAATTTTTCAACCTATAAATTTTAAATTTAAGTCATATTTCTTAAAAATACTATGAACATAAATCCTCCAATTCCAGTCAATGAATTTGAAAGAGTTGTAAACCTTTCTGATTTCAATCTTGATTATTCCAATTTTCAGGATAATTTCAAAGATCTGGCTAAATTAGCTGCAAGTGTAGCTGGAACCCCAATTTCTTTGGTTAATCTGATTGACTCTTATACCCAATGGACCATTACCAATTATGGTATTGATGTGGATCCAATGCCAAGGGAAGAATCAGTTTGTCAATACCTGATAGCTTCTGAAGATTCCTCACTTGAAGTTGAAGATCTAACTAAAGATGAGCGTTTTTTAGAAAAATTTTATGTAACCGGGGAAGAAAAACTGCGTTATTATTATGGAATTCCACTGAAATCAGATGGCTATAATATAGGCGCACTTTGTGTGATGGACAGAGAAAAGAGAACACTCTCACCAGAGAAAGAAGAACTGTTGAAGATTATTGCTGACGAAATTGTTAACCGTCTGAAAGCTTATAAAGCAATTGAGGATTTAAGAAATAGAGTGAAGGAAGTTCAGGCGACTCAAAATAAGGTGGTTCATGACATTCGTGGACCTTTGGGAGGTATCATCGGACTTACAGAAATAATCAGTGAACAGGGTAAGGAAAATAAAATTGATGAAGTGCTTGAATTCATTAACCTCATTCACAAGAGTGGTAAGTCTATACTTGAACTTGCCGATGAAATATTGAGTGCTGACAAAGGTAAATCTGTTGCCATTAAGGGAA
This sequence comes from uncultured Sphingobacterium sp., assembly GCA_964356005.1. Lineage (GTDB taxonomy): Bacteria > Bacteroidota > Bacteroidia > Sphingobacteriales > Sphingobacteriaceae > Daejeonella. The sequence continues at coordinate 12,893 of CAYHGN010000079.1, read as the reverse complement.
ATGAAATGGATATGCAATCCTTTAAGGAGAAACTTGAAAAATTGTATGTTCCTCAGGCAAAATCTAAAAATATTCAGTTTGAAGTCAATATTAACCCTCGTGCCATGGGGATACCTTTTTCTAAAAATAAACTGCTTCAGATTACAGGAAATCTGATATCGAATGCAATTAAATTCACTCCTCATGGTGGAATGGTAAGTGTAGCTCTTGATTTAGATGTTTCAAGCTCAAAACATAATTTGAATATTAAGGTTAAGGATTCAGGGGAAGGTTTAAGTCAGGAGAAGATAGATACCATACTTAATGGTAATGTTTCTTCTGAAAATGGAACTGAAGGCGAAAAAGGGTATGGCTTTGGTTTGCAATTAATCAAACATCTGATCAGTGGTTTGAATGGGAAACTGAATATAAGTTCGGTTCCGGGAGAAGGTTCTGTATTTGAAGTGATGATTAGTGGGAATGCTTTTTAAATCCCGGTAAAGTATACCTATCAAGGTGAGTTCGATATAAAATCTTGCCGGGCTGACAGTCCCTATGAAAAACAGCTCCGGGTAAAATAAACCTTGCCGGAGGAGGTAGCTTCAGGCTATTTCCCTGTGCTTGGTGTTATCACCGACCAATGATATGATCGTGCTTGGTACGGTGAGAACACCGACCAGAGGAGAATGCGATTTCCTGCCGGATAACTCCTGAGGAAAGGGCTGAACTGTCCGATACCACACAGGTATTACTTTCAAAAAGCTAACTATTGTGGCTCAATAGCATTATCTGACTAATTATATCTATAATCCTTTAAGCACCTTTGTATCGAACCTTTTGTATCGAACCCGGGTTATCAATAATTAAATGCCTGTAATCAGGCCTTTGTTGTTTATTTTCTATAATATTATTTGACATTTGAGCGACTTATCTATTCGATATTATTAGAATGATTTAGTTATAATTGTATCAAAATAATACGAAAATATACAATGAATAAAAATAATCCAAATCATGCTCTGCTTACTACAGAGCAGGATTTATTAAACATGATGGCTGAAAGTCATATTTCAGCTTCTGTTGATACCCCGATGCGTGAGGATGCATTTGACCTGGATGATGAGACTAAAATACAACTTATTGAAAAGCATTTCAGTCATATAATGAACATTCTCGGTTTGGACCTAAACGATGACAGTTTGAGAGATACTCCAAAAAGAGTAGCGAAAATGTATGTAAAGGAGATTTTTAGCGGCCTGAATCCCGTCAGTAAACCTTCAATCACTCTTTTTGATAACCACTATAAGTACAATCAGATGCTTGTGGAGAGGAACATCGCTGTTTATAGCAATTGCGAGCATCATTTTGTGCCCATTACAGGCAAAGCACATATAGCTTATATGAGTAATGGTAAAGTAATAGGTTTGTCTAAATTGAACAGAATTGTTCAATATTATTCCCAGCGCCCACAAGTACAGGAAAGGCTAACCATTCAGATTGCGAATGAAATCAAAATGGCCCTGGGGACAGAAGATGTGGCGGTAGTTATCGATGCCCATCATCATTGTGTTTCATCGAGAGGTGTTCGCGACATGAATAGCTCGACCATTACTGCTGAATACAGTGGCCGGTTTTTATCACCGGAAACAAGGAATGAGTTTTTAAAACATATCGGATAATGGATTTCAAGGGTAAAAACATACTTGTTGTTGGTGGTAGCTCAGGCATCGGACTAAAATTAGTTAACATGCTGACCTCACAGGGGGCCCAGGTTTACAATGCTTCCAGAACTAAATCTGAGGATTGGCCGAATAGCTTGATTCACATTCCAATTGATGTCTTGTCAAACCTTGATTTATTGGCAGAACAACTTCCTGAAAAGCTGGATGGATTGGTTTACGCCGTTGGGAGTATCAATCTGAAACCTTTCAGTCGTTATACTGAAGAAGATTTTATTAACGATTATAAATTGAATGTAACCGCTGCGGCCCGGACTATTCAATTGGCTTACAGATCATTAAAAAATTCAGGTTCAGCTTCAATTATATTATTTAGTTCTGTCGCCGCAAAGACAGGTATGCCTTATCATGCCAGTATTGCTGCTGCGAAAGGCGGGGTTGAAGGTCTGGCTCTTTCACTTGCCGCAGAGTTTGCCTCTCAGAATATCAGGGTTAATGTAGTTGCACCTTCATTAACAGATACCTCACTTGCGGGTAATTTATTGAACACTCCTGAGAAAAGAGAAGCCTCAGCAAAACGACATCCTCTGGGTAGAATCGGGAAACCTGAAGATATTGCCTCAGCAATTTCATTCTTATTATCCGATGATAGCAGCTGGATAAGCGGACAGGTTTTGGGTATTGATGGAGGAATGGGAAATTTAAAGACCTTGTAAAAATGAACTTTAACCAAAACCATATTTCAGCGATGGAAAATCGTTATCGGACTACTTTCATTAATAGTGTACCGGGTTATAAATCACTGCACATGCTGGGGACTGTAAATAAGGAGGGGATAAGTAATCTGGGTTTATTTAATTCGATTTTTCATGTTGGAGCAAATCCTCCTTTGTTGGGTATGGTATTCAGACCAGACAGTAAGGATTATGATTCACTGAATAATATCATTCAAGCCAGAGAATATACACTGAATAATGTGTTGCCGGGATGGTTTCAACAAGCTCATCAAACGAGTGCACGCTTTCCATCAGGTGTTTCAGAATTTGAACCCTGTGGTTTTAAAGAGTTTTATCTTGACTCATTTAAAGCTCCATTTGTGTTGGAGTCAAGCATTAAAATCGGATTGGAACTACGTGAAATCATCGATATTTCTTTAAACAATACAAAGATTTTGATTGGTGAAATAATCCATGTTTTGATGGATGATCAGATTGTTAACAGTGATGGATATGTGGATCATATTAAAGCCAAAACGGTAACTGTTACCGGATTGGACAGTTATTTTACAACAGAACATTTGGGTAGATTAGCTTATGCTAAATTTGCTTAAGATATCTGAATCAGCGTACGGCTAAACAAATTAGACGGACAGTACATTGTGAATAAAACAGCCATTACATGAAATCATACAAACTGGGTCATCAGTTATTAAGTCTTCTGGAACAATTTGAGACAGAAAGCAATGGGAGAGAACTCCTCCTTAATGATTTTACAGGCTTTTTAGTCAACCATCTGGAGCATTCAGAAGTTTCATTAAGTTCGTCTGATGTTCGTTTTGGTAAAATGGAGGAAAAATCGCAGGAGCTGGCATATCAAATTGATAATGCGATCGGCCGTCTTTTTGTCTATATGAGCCGTTATGCAAAATCTTACATCAAAAAAACGCTGGAAGGCACTCCAATACAAAGTCCGGAAGATTTTACCGCCCTTGCCATATTATTAACCCACGAAAGTCTTAGCAAAGGTGAACTGATTAGTAGAAACATACAGGAAAAAACATCTGGAACCGAGGTTATACGTCGTTTACTTGCTGCAGGACTTGTTATACAATGGGATGATCAGACAGATAAACGTTCCAAAAGGATTTCAATCACAGAAAGTGGAAAAGAGCTTTTATACGGGGTGTTTGATGATATGAATTATGTTGGGAAAATGGTAACAGGAGATTTATCATATTCAGAGAAATTAAAGCTTCAATATCTTCTTCAGAAGCTCGAAACATTTCATTTTCGGCTCCATGAAGATAAAGTGATTAATACGAAAGAGGATATTCGCTCAATTGCTTTGAATAGTAAATAAGTTTCCCCAATTAAATTAACATAATGTTGGTATTTTCGATGTAATTACTATTATTTTCTTAGTTTAGAAAATAGTTCGGGTTCACTAATCAGGCATTTTTTTCAAGTAATTTGGCTCAAAATAGCATTGTTTTCTTTTGATTATGAGAATTCTTTATTCCCCATCTATACATTTCCGATTTCTCTTTGTATTAATTTTGATTTTTATTCCAATAATGTCTTTTTCCATTACCCTGGTTGAAAATGGGAAATCTGAGTATTCAATTGTCAGGGCGAAGAATGCTTCAGTTAATGATTTATCTGCGTCTATTGTGTTGCAGAAATATCTTCAGGAAATTTCAGGAGCATTAATTCCGATAATTGATGATAGCACTCCGGGCTCTGAATATGAAATATTAATTGGAAATACCAACCGTACTGAGCTAAATGAAAGTATTCAAAATGATGGGTTTCTGATAGCCATCAAGGTTAACAAGCTTATAATTTCAGGTAGAGGAAAAGGTACGCTTTATGGAGTTTATACTTTTCTTGAAAATTATTTGGGCTGCCGGAAATATTCCTCCAGGTTTAAACTGATTCCTAAACAAAGTTCTATTATTCTCTCCGGAATAAACGATCTGCAAAATCCGAATATTAATTTCAGATCAGTACATTATTGGGATGCAGAAACTGACCAGGAATATCTTGACTGGCATAAGCTTCACAGGATTGAAGATAAATGGGGATTATGGGGTCATTCATTCTTTAAGCTGGTTTCTCCTGCACAGTATTTCGGGAATCATCCTGAATATTTTAGTTTGGTAAATGGGAAAAGAACAGCAATGCAGTTATGTCTCACAAACCCGGATGTTTTAAAGATAGTTGTAAATGAACTGGGAAAAAGGATTAATGAGGCTTCCGAATTAAAATACTGGTCAGTTAGTCAGAATGACGATATAGGTGCCTGTGAATGTGAAAAGTGTACTGCTTTAAACAAAAAACATGAAAGTTATCAGGGATCACTTTTAACATTTGTCAATCAGATTGCTGCAAAGTTTCCTGATAAAACTATCTCAACCCTTGCCTATAACTTTTCCAGAAGACCACCTACAGGTCTCAAGCCCCTTGAGAACGTAAATATTATGTTTTCTGCCATAGATATTAATCGTAGTAAGCCGCTTGATATCGATCCGCGTTCTGAGAGATTTAGAAAGGAATATGATGAATGGGAGAAACTGACTTCTAATATTATAGTTTGGGATTATGTTGTACAGTTCACGAATTATATCAGTCCCTTTCCAAACCTTTATACACTGAAACCTAATTTTGATTATTTATCCAAGAAACAACCCGAAGGTTTTTTCATACAGGGTAGTGTTGAGATTCCCGGAGAATTCGCGGAGCTGAGGACCTATATTTTATCAAAGTTACTATGGGATAAGAATTCGGACATAAATAAAATCAAAACCGAATTTCTGAACAACTATTATGGTGATGCCGGAGTTTTAATCGGACAATATATTGACCTCATTCATGAATATGTTCGTTCTTCATGGACACGAATGGATATTTATGATAATCCAATCATGCCTTATCAAAATTACCTCAGCCCCAAGTTGCTTAAGGAATATTTGAATATTCTGGATAGTGCAGAAACTCTTGTTGAAGGGGATAATGAATTAACAAAACGGGTTCAAATGGTTGCTCTGCCCTTGCATTTTGCAGTTTTGCAACAAGCCCGGTTCTTTGGAATTGATCAGAACGGAGTGTTTGAAAAACAGGATAAAAAATGGGTCGTCCATGATGAGATTAGAACAAAGCTTCAATATTTTCTTAAGTCAGTTAAGGATTTGAAGATTTCCCAATTAAATGAATCCGGATTAAGTCCGGAGCAATATCATACCGAATGGGAACATATTTTTGAAACCGGTCCTTTAATTCATAAAGGCTTAAATAAACCGGTAAGATTATTAACTGAAAATACTCCTGAATTCGTAAGCAAAGGAGCAAGAACACTCGTGGATGGAATTGGTGGTACTGATGATTTTCAGTACAACTGGCTTGGATGGAATGAAACTGATATGACGGTGGAAATTGACATGGAAGTGCAAACCGGGATCCGCAAAATTGAAATGTCATTTCTTGAGAATCACAGACATTATATGTTTTTGCCTAAAGAAATCCGCATTGAATTATCAGATGATGGAATGATTTACAAACAAGTAGCCTCAATGACTATTGAAGGCCCATTGGAAAATGTTTCTTCGCCGATCAGGAAAATTAATTTTAATCTGGAGAAGGCGAGGGCACGTTACATTAAAGTAACAGCAATTAATCAAACTGAATTACCTGCCTGGCGTAATCGTAAAGATCGGAAGCCATGGTTATTGATAGATGAAATTATTATTGATTAACAAATTGTTTAGCCTGCCTGGGGTAAACTTAATTTGTACGAAAGGCCATTCATTTCATTAGACTCAAAGTCGAAAGTTCCTTCTTTACTTTCAATCAACTCTTTAGTGAAATTTAAAACTGTACTTTCAGGGCTAATTTCATTATTTAGGGCTGCATTACTATTGATCTGAACATGAAGTATATTTCGGTCCGATTGTATAGTTAGTCCGAGTTGGATTTTGATAACTGCACCCGGTTTACTTAATTTAATAGCACTTGAAACCGGGCTTCCTATCATCTGTAAGATTTTATTTTTTGAAAAATGAATATGTTCCTTACTCTTATCAATGGCAAATTCCAGGCTTACTTTTTTATTTTTTGCCAGAGGTAAATACAATTGGCTAATTCGCTCGCCGAGTGTTTCAAGATTGAAACTATGTGTTTGACTTCCTTTTTCAAAGAGTTCCATTGAGATATTATCTGCAATCTCAAGGATTGATTTACTGCTATTATTAATCAGTTTAAGACAATGTAATACTTCTTCCTGATTGTGTTCTTCATCAGGTTCAAGGAGGATGTCGGAAATTCCAATGATACCTGCAAGGGGATTTCTGATATCATGGGCAATTTTTCGTTGCATTTTAAGGGCATCAAAAAGCTCATTCTTTAACTCATTAATTTTTTGGAAATCTTTTAGTTTACAGACAATTTCTTCAGCAATGATCTTTAAAAGTTCTATTTTATCATCATCAAGGATTTTAGTTTCTTTATTCATAACACAAAGAGTACCAATATTTACACCATTGCCCATTTCCAATGGTACACCATAATAATAGCGTAGTTTCGGATCGTTTTTAACATAAGAGGCCTTTTCAAATCTCGGATCTGAAGAAAGATCCTTAATTTCGAAACCTTCATTGTGAACAATCGTATACTGACAGACACATTCCTCTCTGGGCATTGATGATAGTCGAATACCATGTTGGGCAATAGTCCATTGGGTATAGGAGTCTAGTAGATTTAGGAGGATTACATCCATGTCTGTTATCCGGGATGCCAGCTTCATCAGATGCTTGAAATCATTTTCCAGTGTGCTGTAATCAACATCAAGTATTGAAAGACTTAGAATTCTTTCCGCTTCATTTAGCGGCAATGGTTGAGTCATTAAATTAGATTTTGGAATGTAAATATACTTAGATCAATATTTATTTTTTATTTTAAAATGAAATATGCGCAAAATGAATTTAATCTTCAAATAAATGTATTTTTGAGTTTAGTTTTGCTATTTTAATACAGAATCATTTTGCATTTGAACATACCTACCTGAAATGAGAATTTTGATTGCTGAAGACGATGAATTAATGTTGAAAACACTTGAATTTCGGTTGAAGCGTGATGGGCATGAAATTTTTTTAGCACGTGATGGTAGAGCAGCATTAGACTTAATTGATCAGCATATACCTGATTTGGTAATTACAGATATCATGATGCCTTATTCAACAGGTCTGGAAATTGTGGGTTCAGTAAAGCAGAAATATCCGGATAAAATAAAAGTAATCGTCTTATCTGGAATGGGACAGGAAAGCGTCATTTTGGAAGCATTTCGTCTTGGAGCAGATGATTACATTACAAAACCTTTCAGCCCGAATGAATTATCGGTACGTATCCGACGCTTTGCTGATAGCATAAAAAATTAGGGTCTAAAATATTCCCCTTGAGGCTGCCCGATTTAAATATTCAATTCGATTTTTTGTCAGGATTACCCCTTCCTCTCATTGCTGCGATAATATTCTCTTGTCTCATTGTTGTTTTATTCCTATACATTCTAATTTATCAGGGAGTTTTGAGAACCAGACAAAAGCAATTAGAGCGTTGGAATGCTTTAACTGATAATATCATCTATACAATTATCTTTTATGAAGATGATAAACCGGATAATGACCAAACCGGTGAATTATTGGATATAATTTCAAGGGCAAATATCAAGATACCTTCGGGGATGGCTAAACACCTGCCCAATACAAACTTCAGAAAAATTCTTACCCGAAAATTAATCGATGTTAAGCTCAATATGTCTGGTGCTGCTTCAGAGAATCTGACCAGACTGTTCAGGCAGCTAGAATTTGACAAAAAGGTTCTAAAAATGCTGAATAGTTCTTCATGGTATAAAATGGCATCAGCTATCCAGAAGATTGGAGTAATGGAACTGGATGAATACAAGCAAAGGCTTTTCGAATTTGTTGACCATGAACGTGGTTTAATTCGTGTTGAAGCTCAAAATGCTATTTTGAAATTTTATGGTTTTGAAGGACTGCGTTTTCTTGATCATGCAACCTATCCCATCACTGAATGGCAGCAGATTAAATTATTAGATCAATTAGCCAGCTTACAAACAGAGAATTTTACCGGAATTGAAGTTTGGCTTGAATCCAAAAATGATACAATTGTGCTTTTTGCATTAAAGCTGGTTAAAAATTATCACCGCTTCGAACTCTTTGATCAGGTTGTATCCTGTCTCAGACATAATAATCCAATGGTTAGAAAACAGGCAATAATAGTTTTAAAGGAACTGCCCAGTGAGTATTCAGCGACAATATTAATTGATATTTATTTCTCTGAAACCGCTAATAATCAACTGGCTATTTTGCATGCACTTGAGTCGGTTAGTACAGATGATGAAATTCCGTTTTTACTTGGCCTTCTTTCAGATGATGTGAATGCGGTAAAGATTGCTTCAGCGAAGGCACTTGCATCATTGGGTCAATCCGGGATTGAGGCTATTCAATCCCATTCTGAAGCAAATCAATATCCTCTGGCACAAATTATAGCACAAATACTGGAGGAAACGACATGAATTGGATAGACATCATTATTACTGTTTTCACAACTTTTCTTCTCTCTTTTTCTGTTTTTCTGATAAGCGGCTACATTTTTATTGGACTTTATTCGATAGGTGAGCTGAGTAAATATTTGAATAAGAACAGTTTTACAAATTATCGTTTGCTGGCCAACTCTGCCGATGCACCCCATATTAGTATTCTTGCCCCTGCCTATAATGAAGGGGCAAATATTATTGAAAATGTCCGTTCACTGCTTTCCATTTATTATAGTAATCTGGAGGTAATCATTATAAATGATGGAAGTAAGGATGATACATTGCAAAAGCTTATTCCTGCTTATGAACTTTATAAATCTGCACATTTTGTTGATGAGAGGCTTTCTACCAAACCTATTCGGGGAGTATATAAAAGCAGGAATCCGATATACAGTAAACTCATTGTAGTTGATAAGGAGAATGGGGGTAAAGCTGATGCGCTTAATGTTGGAATTAATGTTTCCAAAAATGATTACATCGTTTGCATTGATGTAGATTGTATTCTTGAGCAGGATGCCATCTTAAAGCTGGTGAAACCTTTTCTTGAATCTGCAAGTCATAGGGTGATTGCAACAGGCGGCGTGGTTAGGATTGCCAATGGTTGTGAGATTGCCGATGGGCGCTTGGTAAAGGTACATCTACCTCATCAATTACTACCGCGTATGCAGACTTTAGAATACATCCGTGCGTTTCTGCTTGGCAGGATGGCATGGAGCCGTTTGGGGGGCTTAATGTTGATTTCCGGTGCTTTTGGAGCATTTGATAAAGAAATTGCGATCAAATGTGGCGGTTATAATCATAATACAGTTGGTGAGGATATGGAACTGGTTGTCAGGATGCGCCGATATATGGAGGAGTTGAAACGCCCCTATAGGGTTTCTTTCATCCCGGACCCGCTTTGCTGGACAGAAGCACCATCTGATTTTAAAATTTTGGGAAGACAAAGAAATCGATGGACCAGGGGTACTATAGAAACGCTTAAGATTCATAAAGTGATGTTCTTTAATCCTAAATATCATTTGATGGGGATGTTAAGCTATCCATATTGGTTCTTTTTTGAATTTCTTGCACCAATAATTGAGTTCATGGGAATAATTTATTTTATCTTATCTGCAATATTGGGATTAGTTAATTTTGCGAATTTCTTTTCCCTGTTGTTTATGATTTATTCCTTCGGACTATTGTATTCAGTGTTTGCAATTCTGATGGAAGTTCACACCTATAATCAATATAAGGAACCCAAAGATATGCTCCGATTATTACTAACCGCGATTTTGGAGCCTATAATTTTACACCCTTTTGGAGTCTGGTCGGCCATCATGGGTAATATTGACTTTTTGAGAAAAAAATCATCCTGGGGTGAAATGACCAGGGCGGGTTTGTCGGGTGCAAAAAAATAGCTGATCATGGAAGAAAATCAAAATACAAAGAATCGAATTCTGAGTAAATTATTTAGCGCCTGTCAGGCCTTTGCTGGTCCTGCACTATTATGGCTTTTCCTTATTTTATTGCTTAGCGTATTTGAAAATATTTTCAACAGTATAACACATGGTTTGGAATCTGGTTTCCTTGAAATTCTGATCTGGAGCTTTTTATTAACTGTTTTATACTGGTTGAAATTGCTTTTACTGCTTTTTATACTTTTCATTACAATTTATTTCATGTCAGAGAAATTTGCCAGATTCTTCCTTCAGACCTTTATCGTCTTATTATTTATTTTTCAGTTAGGACTGTTACTTTATTTTAACACCTCGCTTGTGCCTCTTGGGGCAGATTTGTACAGTTATTCTGTCAAAGACATCCGACAGACACTTGGAGCATCTGGTGGTGTAAGTTTATTGTCGGTCAGCGTTTTAATTGTTCTTGCTATTGGTGTTATTGCTGCTTTGCATTTTCTTTCCAATCGGATTAAGCTAAATCGAGTTCCAGCTCTTTTACTTCCGGTTTTGTCAGCAATTTATCTCCTTAGTGGATTCGCTGAACATGTCATCAAGCCGGAATTTAAATCAGAATTTGAAAATAATCTGGTCGTGAATAAATCTGATTATTTTTTCAATTCTTCATATAAATATTTTTCCCCCGAAAAATTTGAAATTGATATATATGACGATAGTTATATCGGGACCTTTGATGATAATCAGGATAGCAACATTGAGTATGACTATGTTGATGAAGTAAACTACCCTTTTTTACATAAAGATGTTTCTCAGGATGTTCTTTCGCCTTTTTTTAGGTCTGCTGATTCGCCCCCTAATATAGTTATGGTGATAGCAGAAGGTCTGGGAAGGGCTTTCTCTAATGAAGGTGCGTATCTTGGCAGTTTCACACCCTTTCTGGATTCGCTTTCTGAACAAGGACTCTCATGGAGTAATTTGTTAAGTCAGGGTGGGCGAACTTTTGCAGTTTTACCCTCTATTCTGGGTTCTTTACCCTTTGCAAAAAGTGGTTTTCTGGAACTTGAAAAAATGCCTGATCAGCTTTCCTTACTTAATCTCCTAAAGTTTAATGGTTACCAAACATCTTTCTATTATAGTGGTGATGCCAGCTTTGACAGGATGAGACAATATCTTGAAGCCAATGATATTGATGAAATAAGAGATGAAAAGACTTTCCCAAAGGGATACATCAAACTCCCCGAGGTTAATAATTTCACATGGGGGTATAACGATAAAGAACTATTCAGATACTATTTGGATAGTCGCCCAATAATTCAGAATGCAAAGCCTCAGTTTAATATCATTCTGACGGTTTCAACGCATAATAATTTTTTGATTAACGAATCTGATAAATATACCCGGGTGTTCGAACAACATTTGAGTGCTCTAAAATTTAGTGATTCAAAAAAATTGTTATACAGAAAAAATAGAATTCAGTTTGTGAGTATTTTGTATATGGATGATGCAATACGGCTTTTTATGAATGAGTATAAAAAGCGTTCAGATTTTGCAAATACTATATTCATCATTACAGGTGATCACCGTATGCCTGAAATTCCCATGAGTACAAAAATTGACAGATACCATGTTCCAATGATATTTTATTCACCATTATTAAAAAGGACTGCAAGGTTTTCTGCTGTTTCGAGTCATTTTGATCTACCACCAACTCTGCTTGCTTTTTTGAAGAACAATTATAAAATAAAACTCCCGGGCATAAATAGCTGGATCGGAGAAGGCCTGGATACCAGCAGAAACTTCAGGAATTTGCACAGGATACCTTTAATTCAGAATAAAACCGATATTATTGATTTTGTGATGGGAGAGTATCATCTGAATGGTAATGACCTTTATAGACTAAATCCGGGAATGGGTGAAGAGCGGATTAATGATGATGCTAAAAAGAATCAATTGTTAAACGAATTTAACCTGTTCAAGAAAAGAAACGCTGTGATTACGAACGGCGGAAAAATTATTCCCGACAGCCTGTATAAAAACTATACATTGCCTAAATAACCTGAGTTCGAATATAAAATCTTGCCGCGCTGTTTTAGTTTGAATAATTTTCTCTTGTTTTAGAAAGCAGGGTCTGTTTCTCTACGGTTCCGCCTTCCCTTGTTCTGCCCTATTTTTTTGAAGCAGATTTAATAGATATCATGAAATTTAGTATTGCAAAAAAGGTAGAGCTGCCACCAATGTCATTAAGTTTAGGGGCAGGAGGTTCTGGCCTTCGCCAGAATGACAATGCATTTTTTTAATAATGGAGGAGATCCTGACTTTCGTCAGGATCTTACCTTAACTTAATGACATTGAGAGCTGCCACGGGTTTATTTCAAATGGCAAATGGTGCATTTGCCGGGGCTGTCCTTTCCTATGAAAAACAGTCAAGGGTAAAATAAACCTTGCCGGAGGAGGTATCTTCCGGCTATTCGTAATTTGACATAGAAAGCAATTTCTTGCCGGAAATACTCCG
>CAYHGN010000078.1:0-16317 GCA_964356005.1 uncultured Sphingobacterium sp. | reverse complement strand
TCCAGACACATTTTGATACCATGAAACCAACCCAATCTCTTAAATAATGACATTGCACCTTCGGGGTCGAATAACAAGAAAATTTAAAGTAATTTAGCGGTTCCTTTTCTTAATGATTTTCACTATTTCATCAGCAATCAGCTTATGGCCGGTATCCATTGGATGGAGTCCATCGGGCATCAGCCCCTCCATACCTCCAGGGTTTTTCCGGACATATTTCCCAAAGACTTCCCAGGAATTGATGAGCTCAACATGCTCTGATTTGGCTAGCTTGATAACTGCATCTTTATATAATTTCAGACGCTCATGCCTGAATGGTTCCAGTTTTGAACTTAGCGGATTTGGAGTCAGGAGTATAACTCTTCCATTAATTTTTTTGATCTCAGTTATGAAATGAGTCAGATTAGTAATAAAGGCTTCCAGTGGAATGCGTGATGCGGTACCATCTCCCTTGTCCTGATAAGCATCATTGAGACCGAAATTGAGCGTTACCCAATCCGGTTGATGGCTTAATACCGCCTTTTCAAACCTGTCCATGCCATGCTCGATTTTAGGACGATCATTATCCTTTACTGAACCGGTATGATTGCTTCCAACTCCTGAATTTATTACTTTATTTGGTATCCCGGCCTCACTCAGGCTCTCATGTATACGAACTGCATAAACCTTCTCAATCCCTTTTCTTGGTGCTGTAGTGGAATTACCGAAAGTGACGATTAATAACTCCTTTTTCTCTTGGGCTGAAGAAAATGTACTTAACAGGACAATAAAAAGTACCGTTGATATCCTTGATAAGAATTGCATGTATTTTGTAGTCATTAGTATGCTTTAAAAAAATCAATTTAGGAATAATCTGATACTCCGGCGAAAGACTGAAATAAAGCTCTCCCATATATTGAAAGAGCTTTCTTTTAAGAGATTAAAGCAGATCAGGCAACCTCCCCGTCTGCATAAAGATTATTGGTGGTATTAGTTTTTTCCTCAGCCCTGACTGCAGATGCAGCATCTTTATGGGTAGGCATCCAGTTATGGTGCACATCACATTTATCCTGTGGTACTCCCCGGATCACAACGGCTCTTTGCGGCCCTAAAAAGGTATTATTGTACATTTCCATTGTTGTTCCTGCGATGTTTGTATTGTCTTTACGGTCGCGTCCTCCGTGCATATCAAAATTATGGCTAAGCGAGATTCCCAATTCCACATTATTACGTGCAATATAGCCGCAGCCTGGTCTGCCTGTTCCTGCCAATGAATGGCGGTTCTCATTGAATTGATTAAATTCAATGGTAGAACTGGCTTCATCATGACTAACCCCATAACCAAGTCCGTTGTACTGGCATTTATGAATCATGTTATGATGAATATGAATACCTGTGCCTTTCTGTAAATTGATTCCTGCGTGAGAAAAAGCCGTGATTTCACAGTTGTCTATTTCCAGATTTCCGGATTTCGTGATAATCCCATTTGAAGTAGGAAATTTATAATAATAGGTACGACCCGGTCCTCCAGTACCGAATGCTCTTTTATGATGGTCGAGGTATCGTTTTGAATTTGGTCCCTGCAGCCTGAAACCGCTTAGGCGTACACCGGGGCCCTCGATCGAGATCATTCCGGGAGTATCCAGTCCGTCGCTTGTAATCTGAGCACCTGGAGAACCATTATGTCCTCGGTCGCTAGCCAGAGTTACACCAGCCGGAATCTTAAGCATAATCTTATCAATATATATAAAGGTGGTCATGTCGATAATCAAATCTCCGGGAATAAAAACCACCTGACCTGATTTAGCTTTCCCCAGTGCCTCAATCAGGGATTCGAGACTGTCAACAGTGTAATCACCGCTGGTAATTACCTTTTTATAACCTTTACCACCCCCAATAGGACCGGTTTCATTGGCTTTGGCACCATAAATGACATTTCCTATCTTTTTCCAGGTAGGTTTTTCTTTTTTAGCATGCTCAGCCGCAGAATTTGATTCAGTAGCCATTGCCGGGCTGATTGAGCTAAATGCGGCCAGTGAGCCCAGAGATGCAGCAGTAACAAACTGTCTTCTGTTAAAATTTTTTGTTCCCATGTTTTACTTTTTAGATGACCATTCTGTATGTGTAGGAATGCTGAATGCAGCTCCTTCTTCAAATTCATAGATATAATTGCTGTATGGATCTTTCGGGTCTGCTGATGGATTACTTTTTAAGCCCATTGCAAAAGTGATTGGCCCGCAATCTATTCTGGTATATTTCCCTTCTCTTTTCACACTTTTGATCGTGTAGGTAGCGTCTCTTTCGCCATTGGTAGAAATAATCAGTTGTTCACCAGTCAGGCTTCCATTTACCGGAAGAATCTGATCAACCAGGACCCATCCGCTTCCCGAGGGGTTTTTATTCATCTTAACAATCTTTCCTTTTATCTGTCCTTCGGATTTTAGATTCAATTCCCCTGAGTTCAAGCTTGTTCCGTTAACGAGAATTGCTTTGCTCAACTGATTATTTTTTGTCCTCAGGAATCCTATATTTCCAGTCATACTGACATTGTTGGGCAGTTTCATCAGTTTTTCTGATTCAGGATTGTATAAAATCTGATCAATATTACCATTGATATGTTCAATTTGCAATGCAATCTGTGATTCATCTCCATTGTCGGTGCGTTTCACTGATTTAATGAAAGGATTTAAACGGTAAGGTTCAAATACCGAGATGAAAGTACTGTTGAGATTTTCACCTTTTCTGTGCATCAGAACATAGCCTAATTTTCTTGGATTTCCGGGTTTGTTTTGTGGGGGATCCCCATCCGCAAGAGCAACATCATTTGCCGGACTTATGGAATGCATTTTTAAATGTATATTATCATCTGCTTTTGTGCCGCGATAACCGGTTTCGGTTTTCCAGTCGATCGTGAATCCGGAAGTCGGACTTAAATCCCTTTTTACATTGTAAAAGAACGAATATCCCATCGGAAATCCATTGGCGGCAATTCCTTTCTCAATATTTTCGCCGGCATATGTTCCTGCATTTTGGGACGTTAAATTCAGCCCTGAAGTACTGATTTCTCCCGGAGGACCATGGAAGCTGTATAAATGGTCTTTTCCGCCATCCACTTTGAAGATATCAATAACATAGGAATTATTCTCACCTGATTCAGCATCCACAAGAAACATGGTTCTTTGATAGGTTTTTGTCTCAGGATATGCTTTCTGTCCGTCGATTTCAAATACACCAAAACCTTTCAACTGTTTAAATAACCGGGTATGTCCACCCCAAATTTCTTTTTGAGGCTTTTCATTTACAAAAACGAGGTTATGCGATACGGTACTTCCTGTCCAGTCGCGGTTGCTTGGAATATTAGTCGCAAATTCAGGATATCCATGATCGGGTGCCAGCCATTTACCGAAAGCAAGGAGATCGAAATTCATCAGGTCAGGATGTGCATGCATAATGGTTCTTCCAAAATTATTCGCAATAGCCATTCCGCTGTTACCGCTACCATTTTCCAGCAAGGCAAGTCCGAAGCCACTCATTAAATATCCTCCCTGTGGTCTCGGACCAAGAGTTCCAGCTATTTTTTGTATTTCTTTGCTGATTGCATCCGGATCTTGGGAAAAGATATTCCTGCCAAGTTTATCTGCGGAATTTTTATTGGACAAGTAGGCAGCTTTTGCAAACTCAGGATCTTTGGTGAAAATATATCCTTTGGCAATAAATAAGGGGTCAGCATAGCCATTGCTGATTGTTCCTGTTGAACCGCTATCGCCCATGTTTGGAATAGCTATACCCAGGGTTGCCATTCTGTAGGCCGCAAGGAATGTGGTATTGAACTGTGGGAACTCCTTAATGATATTGTGCTTGCTGTAGGCCGGATAGCCTTGTAAACGTTCAGCAACCTGAGTAATCAGGCGTCCCCACATCAGCGTATATCCGGGAGCACCTTCATTGGAGGTGCCGTCCCTGTCGAAAGTTGAGATCATCAGACCTGGAATATTTCCGCCATCTGTTGCAAAAATCCAGTCAATCCATAAATTACTCTCGGGTTGCGAATCAAGTGCTATTGCGCAGGTCGCCAGAGTTAACTGATGCATACCCTGATTACCCCGGATATGTGTTGTTAGAACAGCTTTATAGGCTGTTCTAAGAAGCCCGTCATCTATATTTTGCATTAATAAAGTACGGGTTCCTTTGTTTCCGATTTTGTATTTTTCGGATTGTTTTTTCAGGAAGCTGTATAATTCGCTATTGTCAACAGTACCGCTGATGATTTTATCATACGAATCAGCGAAAGATGTGATGATTCCAGTTTCCCATATCGATCCATGTATTTTGCCCATATTGCGTCCTCCGTCAGAATGGTACCATCCCTTGTCGGCGTAGGGTTTCCAGTCCATCTCCGGGTAAACATCAGCGATGCGGTCTAAAAGGATTGCTGCTTTGCGTGCATACATTTTATCGCCGGTGTATAAATATGCTTCAGAAAGGTCTGTAAGTCCCTTACTGATGTAATCCCATTTTTTCCAGACGAAATAACCAATGAAGCGGTGGGCACGACCGTTCTGATCAATGAAGCCATAGCCATCATCAACGCCAAACTTATGCAGCGGATCGGATGGATCAGGATGGGCTGTATTGAAAAGCAGGCTTTTGTCGCCTTTTGTTACATCAAACTGACCCCGCTCATCCAATGCACTCGCATAAAATTTACCGAAATCATTCGTTGGAAATACGCTTTTGCAGGAAGGACAGGTAAGCTTCCATGGTTTATCCTCAAATTCCGGTTCATAGGGGTAATTGCCAAATTTAAGTACATCCAGTCCGCATTTTAAACAACCTAAAACTTTGGGACCTTTTGCTATGCGGTCGAGTGTGACATCAATGCCGCGTGGTGTATTCTGACCTGGTACCAGTGACCATATTTCATCATCACTTTTACTGGCAAAGTTTTTCGCATTATTGATAGCCGAGTTTTTCAATTCCTTGGCCCAATCGTATTTATTGCAATTGTTTCTTAGGTTCTGAATCTTTTGCTGGGTGTAGAAACCGCCATATTGACGCTGTGCAAAACTTAAATTTGAAATTGCGATAAGTGTCAGAATGGCAAAGCAATATCGGATTACATGTTTCATAGATTGGATTTCTAATTATTTAAGATTGTAACTCATTAAATGCGAGCCTGATACGAAAAATATCCGGCCATGGGCATAATCTCCACCAGCTTTAATCGGACCCGGAGCAGTGGCGATCAGTTTCATTTCGTAGCTCTTTGGTAAAACCTGTACAATTGCGCCCTTTGCAAAAAGTATATAAACTTCATTTTTGGGACTTATAACAAATATCCTCGGACTTTGCTCTGCTGTAGTGGGACCGAATTCAGAAAAAATGTCCTTCGTATAGACCACTTGTCTCTTCTCAGGATCAAAAACGAAGAACTTCCTCTTATCGGTAATGCCATAAACCAGTCCATTGGGCATCATACGCATCTCACTATATTCCTGAACTCCCGGAAACACAGCCTCCTGCCATCCAATCTTTTTGCTGCCCATGTCCATGATATACATTTGTGCCTCTTTTGCCTTTTTTTCACCGCCGGTTCCCGGGGAGGTTGTGGTGCCACCCAGTAGTTTTCCGTTTCTCAGCGGTACAAGACTCATACTGCTCTGATCTTTTACAACCATGCTGTCAGTAAGCAGGACTCGATTTTTCGCTTGATTATCATAAAGCAATAATCCACCTCCGGTTGCACCATATTGCGGGGTTCCACCCATTATAATCGTTTTCCCATCCGGATGGGCTATGATGCGGTATGGACGGATTAATTCAGGAGAAACTGTGGTAAGATGAAGCGGATTTGAACTTTTATCATCGAGTTTGGTTTGTACCCATGGCTTATATGGATCCCATTCTATGAGATGTCCGCCAGCATACACCCCAAAATAGACCTTTTTGTTCTGGTTAACCAATGCATTAAATTGTCCTAAAGCATAGCGGTTTACCCATTTGTCTTTTTTGAGGTCATAATTGAAAAAACGCATCGGGAAAGCCGTACCACCAACAATAGTACCATCAGGTGCCGTACCAATACCCATTACAATTGCCCCATCACTGGTGTAATCAAATGAAACTTCTTTTGTTGTGTTGATTTTAGGGTTTTCTGTGATGAGGATGCGGTTAACAAGATCAAGATCCTTTAGAATAGTGCCATCGGGGAAATTTCTATGGAACAGACTTTGCGAGCCTGTTATGATTTTTACAGGTTTCTGGTTATTGTATTCACCTATCTTCATGGCTTCACCTTTATATAACTCGTACCATTGATCTTTGATTGACTCTAATGCGCGACCATAAACTTTACCATTTTCATCCCGGTAAACAGCTGCAGTTCCAAGTTTACGTTCATTTTGGGGCAGAATTCCACTGGCTTTTCCAGTATTAGGGTGGAATGCAAGAATTTGGCTGGAGGCGTTCCCTAATCCAAAATAGATCCAGCCTGTATCATCAGCAGCGATAGATCGTTGATACTGGCGCCAGTTTTCTTTGTTAACATAGCCATAATCTATCAGCTCCCGTTTTTTTGGATCAAATGCAACCATTCCGCTGTTTGGATAAGTAACCGACCATATTTTGCCATTATCATCTTCTGTCATTGACATTGCCATCTGGGGCATCGTCTTTTGGGTAAATGTAAAAGCCCGCTTTACCGGGTCAAATTCAGTGAAATGATCGCTGAAGTGGGTATAGAATTTATTATCCTTTGAAAGGATTGATGAATAAGGTGTGTCTTGTTTTGGGTCGAAAAGAATTGGAAATTCTTCACTTTTTCCGGTCTCAGCATCGATCATTAATAAAGAATATCCTCCGCGATGATCAAAAAGCCATACCAGTACCACATTCTTTCCCTTACCATCAATAGTGGAAACGACTCCCCGATGATTGCTGATAGGAGAGGCTACCCCATGATCAAAAAAACCATTGCCCAGATCCTTTGTCGAGGTTTCTACTGTAAAACCTGTTTTGTCAGGAAGAGGGATAACTTTTACTTGCTTCTGAGCATAGGCTTCTAAATAAAGCGCGATTGAGATTAAAAACAGGGAAGTGAATTTCGTTCTCATAGACATATTGTGTACCTACCCATAAATATAAAGTAATTTAATCCATATCAGAAAAGGATAAAAATTATTTATCTTTATTAACGAAGGATATTTGGTTCATTCCTGAATAAAAGCTTGCTTACAAGAAAATAATTTCTATTTGGGATATTTATTTTAAATATTTATTACAATTTATTAATTACTACAAAATAATTATTGTAATGACATCTAAAAAATCTATAATGAAAAAGCTACTTTATCTGAGTTTTTCATTCCTGTTATTTTTCTCGGCCTGCCAGAAGACAGATACCAATTTACTTCTTGAGGCAAATAAGGAGATGAGTAAAGGAAACGCAGGAAAAGTTACTATCTGCCACTCAGCTGGCGATGGCAAAATGATTGTCATTACAGTTAATCAAAATGCACTTGCTGCACATCTTGCTCATGGCGACATAGTACCTGATAGCGATGGTGATGGTTACACGGTAACAGGTGCCTGTACAGGATCGGCAGATGATTGTAATGATAATGATGCAGCAATAAACCCCGGCACTGAAGAAATTTGTGGTGATGGTAAGGATAATAACTGTAATGGTTTAATAGATGAAAACTGCGGTCCAAATTTCGAAGTATTTAACATTAGTAATGCTTCAGCGACCTTTGTTGCACCATGGGATGCTGATATTTTATTGAATGAAAATGATGAAGGAGATGGGTTTTCATACACTCTTAGATCTTATCGCCAAAATGTTGGTTATGGGACTAAGTTTTTTGATGGACAGAAACTTAATTCAATTGCAAGTGTGAACTTCAATATGGCCTATGGGCTTGTTCCTGTACTGAATATATGGGTAACAGACGGAACAGGAAATTATGCAATAATTCATACTTATCCAAGTCATTTTGTTTATGACGGTAATGGCCCTAATGATGTAAACATGGGTGGTGGTAGTTTATGGGGTATTAAGGCCTATGATCGTTCAAATGGCTTAGATTGGTTAGTTGATGCCGGCTCTGTTAGGGCTGATATGCGAGGATATAGGGGTTTATATCTGGATGGCAGACGACTTGAATTATCTGATTTGAGCGATCGAATAGTAATTGGAGCGCCAGCTGATTTTACAGAGTTTGTGGACTATGACTTACCACGTAGCGGATATGGTTTTAATCTGAAGGGTGGTGGTACCAATACAATTAGCGGAATACGAACCACGCAAATTACCGGGTTGACAATTACTGACACCTCAGGTAAGATAAATATTGCCCGGAACTAATTAATTGTAAACGGTTCTAATAATATTTAATAGTATTAAGAGGAGAAATTGGCATTGCTGATTTCTCCTTTTTTTTTTAATATTTTTGGAATCGACTCAGGAAAAATAATTATGGTTACTACAAGGATTACCTTACTTTTTGCTTTAGTGCTTTTGACTTCAAACTTATTGGCTCAGACTGCAAAATACCACTTACTAGTCGGCACCTACACTTCTCAGGGGAAAAGTGAAGGAATTTATGTGTATGAATTTGATAGTCAGACCGGTGAAATAATGTACAAGTCAAAAGCCATAATTGAAAGTCCGGCCTATTTTGCCTTAACTAAAGACCGCAATTTTTTGTATGCGGTAACGGAAGGGAAAGAAAGTAAGATTAATTCATTTGCATTTGATGCTAAAACCGGCACTTTGAATTTTTTAAATAGTCAGCCTTCCGGGAGCAACGGGCCAACCTATATCTCAGTTGATGCGAAAGGTAAATATGTATTTGTTGCCAATTATGGTGGAGGGTCAATCACTGCTTTACCACTGGAGGCAGACGGTACTTTGGGAGCGGATATTCAGGACATCAAGCATGTAGGAAGTAGTATTGCAAGGAAAAAACCCTTTGTACATTCAGCAATTGTTTCACCAGAAAACAAATATGTTTTAACCGCTGATCTCGGGACTGATAAAATTAATATTTACAGATTCCGCGCCAAAAGCAGACCTCAGGCTTTATCGGCAGCCACTCAGCCATTTGTCATGCTGGATCCGGGTGCTGGCCCAAGACACCTAACCTTTCATCCTAATAAAAAATTTCTCTATTCAGTTACAGAAATTAACTCCAAGGTATATGCCTTCAGATATAAAAAAGGTCATTTGACTCAGATTCAGTCTGTTTCTATGCTGCCTGATGGATTTACGGGGCCGGGGCATGGCGCAGACATTCATGTTT
Organism: uncultured Sphingobacterium sp.; assembly: GCA_964356005.1. Lineage (GTDB taxonomy): Bacteria > Bacteroidota > Bacteroidia > Sphingobacteriales > Sphingobacteriaceae > Daejeonella. The sequence goes on along the minus strand of CAYHGN010000078.1, from coordinate 7,036 downwards.
CTGCAGATGGGAAATTTCTTTATGCAAGTACCAGAAGTACTCTGAATGAAATTGCAGTCTATTCAATAAATCAGAAAACAGGTATGCTCAGTCTGATTGGCAGGCAGCCATCTCTTGGCAGAAGTTCACGTACATTTGAAATTGACCCAAGCGGTAACTGGCTACTTTCTACCGGTCAGGCTAGTAATGAGATTATTGTATTTAAGCGGGATCAGCAAAGCGGAAAATTAAGTCCAACGGGGCAAAAATTGCAGATCAACAAACCTTCTTTTGTCAGATTTATTCCTATTGAATAAGTATTTTATACTGGTCTGATTTGATAGAAAATGATTATTAATTAATCTTAGCCATTAATTTCTAACATCAAATCAAACCGTTTACGTAGTTTTAGAAGCAGATTTTTTCTAAATTATAATCTTTTATTATTTGAAACAGTTTTGAAACATAGTACAGGAATATTATTGATTGTTTTTGGCCTGATTGCTGGTTTATTCCTAAAGTCATCCGCACAAAGTACGTCTAATAAAGGGACTGATTTCTGGCTTGCATATGGAAATCATGTTGCAGGTTATACTTCTGTAATTGGTCAGGACATGGTTGTTTATATTACTTCTGACGTAAGTACTTCAGGAGTTATGGAAGTAGGAGGAACTAGTATCCCATTTCAGGTTACTGCTAACGCAATTACCAATGTTACGGTGCCTCAATCTGCCTATATTGGTAATACAGAGGGAAAAGTTAGTAGTAAGGGTATTCATATTACCTCCCTTTTGCCCATCGTTGTGTATGCTCATATTTATGATCAGGCAGTATCTGGCGCCACATTGGTATTGCCTACAAATACCTTAGGTAAGGATTATTATTCACTCAACTACCAGCAAATTTCAAATAGTACAAATTCGCATTCATTCTTTTTTGTTGTGGCTACTGAAGATAATACAGAAATTATCATTACACCTTCGGTTGATACAAGGGGAGGCTTAAAAGCAGGAGTAAGTTCTCCTCCTATTCAGTTAAATAAAGGAGAGATCTATCAGGTATTTGGAATACAGACCTCAGCTCTTGGCTCAACAACACAAGGAACTGATCTAACTGGTACCAGAATTCAATCGGTTTCAACTACTTCTGAACCTTGTAAAAGGATCGCAGTATTTTCAGGAAGTGGTAAAATAGCTATTGGATGTTTAAATTCATCCGGGCTTGCCGGTTCAGCTGATAACTTATTTCAACAGGCATATCCTACGGCAAGTTGGGGTAAAACATTTATAACTGTGCCTTCAAAAGATAGAAATTATGATGTTTATCGCATTTTTAAGAGTGATCCTAATGCCGAAGTTAAGCTAAACGGAACTATTATTCCCAATACAAGCTTTGTAAATAATTTTTATTACGAGTTTCCAAGTCAGGTTGTTAATAACATAGAATCAGATAAAGCTATTCAAGTTGTTCTTTATGCAGTAACTCAGGGTAAATCAATTAATTGTATAAATGTAGTAGGTGATATTGGAGACCCTGAAATGATTTATTTGAATTCTTTGGAACAAACGCTTTCCCAAATCACTATGTATTCCACTCAACTTCATATGATCGTTAAGCATTTTATCAATGTAGTAATTCCTCAGGGTGCCGTGTCTAGTTTTACAATTGATGGTGTTTCGCAGGCTTCTTTCTTCCAGTCAGTAACAGGGAAACCCGAATATGCATACGCACAAATTCCAGTCTCTGCCGGAACACATAATTTGCAGGCAAATGCCGGGTTTAATGCCATTGCATACGGATTTGGGAATGCAGAATCCTATGGTTATGCAGCTGGCGCCAATGTCAAAGGGTTAGGCGTTGAAATCAGGAAAGTTAGCAATAAGAAGCAGGTGAATAGTGTTTGTGTTAATGAAGAACTGAATTTGGGTGTGAAATTTAGTTCCATTGCAAGCAGAATAGTATGGGATTTAGGTGATGGCTCAACACCTTTAGAAATTCTGAACCCGCTTCCGGTAGATTCGAATCCAATAGATGGTTTATTTGAGTATTTATTCCCCAATAAAGTAATTTACACTGTGCTTAAGGACTATAAAATAGTTGTAACCTCAAATAAAACTTCAACAGATGGTTGTGGAAGTATAGAAGTAACGGAACTGCAGTTTTCTGCTGTTATCCCCCCAAGCTCTGTGATTACTGCTGTTGGGCAGACTTGTGTAGATGCGCCAACAACATTTACTGATGCCAGCCTGGGTAATGGTAAAAATATTACGAAGTGGCTGTGGGATTTTGGAGACAATACATTCTCAACAAATCAAAACCCTGTACATTCCTATGCTGCTAGCGGAGATTTTATAGTAAAGTTGATAGTTGAAGGTGAAACCGGATGTCAATCAGATGTGATCACTCAAAATATTCATGTTACAGCACTTCCGCTGGTAAATTTCAATACAAGTATCCCCGTTTGCGTAAGTCAGGATGTTACATTCACAGATATATCTACAACTTCGGAAGGAAATATCATCAAATGGACATGGGATTTTGGTGATGGTAAAGCCATTGAAGAAAAGAATTCAGCAACACCTTTTATCCATAACTATAGTGCCTCTGGAACTTTCAAGGTTATTCTAAAAGTGTTGACGGACAAAGGCTGTGAGAGCGTAGCATTTGAAAAATCAATACTGATTAATCCATTGCCACTCGTCAAATTTGGAGTCCCTGAGGTTTGTATCAAAGACTCCTTTGCTCAGTTCACAGATTCCACGACCATATCAGATGGTTCAGAATTGAATTATCTCTGGAATTTCGGGAATGCTGCGGCCGCTCCGGGTACGAATACATCTACGCTAAAAAATCCAACCCACAGATATACACTTGCTGGTAATTATCAGGTTACGCTTACTGTTACTTCAAGGGCCGGCTGTGCAATCACCGTAGTTAAAACATTCACAGTAAATGGCGCCATCCCTACAGCAGGTTTTGAGATTTTAAACCCTGCTGGCTTATGCAGCAATAAGGAAGTTGTATTTCGTAATACATCTACTGTTGATTTTGGAGATGTGGGAAAAATAGAATGGTATTTTGATTATGACAATGCTCCCACGATTAAAATGATTGATGAAACCCCAGTTCCTAACAAGGAATATCGTTTTGCTTATCCTGTTTTCAGTTCGCCGGCTACAAAACAAATCAGAATTAGAATGGTCGCTTATTCAGGGGGCAGCTGCGCTGATGAAGAAATTCAAACCATTACGCTGATGGCGGCACCTACAGTAAGCTTTACTGCCCTGTCTAATGTTTGTCAGGAAATCGCTCCTTTTCGCATCACTCAGGCGAGCGAATTATCAGGACAGACTGGAATTGGGACTTTTTCTGGCCCCGGGATATCTTCAACGGGGATATTCAATCCCGCTCAGGCGGGAGTTGGTACACATACCCTGCAATATGTCTTTTCTGCGAATAATGGCTGTTCTGAATCTATTTCTCAGACCATAACAGTTATGCCAACCCCTTCGGTTAATGCAGGCAGAGACACTTTAATCCTTGAAGGGGGTGAGACTAAACTGAATGCAATTGCAAGTGGAAGTAACCTTACTTACAAATGGATCCCTTCAACCGGTTTAAGCCGCGATGATATCCCTGACCCAATTGCTAGCCCTATTGAAGATATTATCTATACATTAACTGTTACATCTGATCAGGCTTGTGTTTCCATGGATAATGTCAGGATCAAGGTATTAAAACAGCCTGAAGTGCCTAACGCTTTTAGTCCAAATAACGATGGGATGAACGATCTCTGGAATGTGAAATACCTTGAAAGTTATGTCAATGCCAGTGTTAAGGTATTCAGCAGGTATGGGGGGATAGTTTATCAGAGCAACAAGGGTTATTCTAAACCATGGAACGGGCAATTTAATGGTCTGGATTTGCCGGTAGGTACCTATTATTATATTATTGATCCCAAAACGAAAGGTCGGAAAGTTATTTCGGGGGCTGTGACGATATTGAGATAAAGGATTTACTGAAATAGTTTCTTTATCAGGTGCACAAATCTATATCACGCTGGATCGTTATTGGACCGAATGATACTTAGGTACCTGTTTGCTCATAATTAGAGACATTTACTTCTTGCAGGACGGAATCTTTAAATGGGAAATCTGAAAAATCTCCATCTCTTTCAGTCAACAGACTGAATAATTATGAAAAAGTGATTTTGCTCATAGTTCCTTAATTAGGGAAATGTTCTATTTGTTCAATGTTATTTTCTGATAAATGAAAAGACCCGGAATTTTGGCACCTGCAGGCTCCTTTGAGTGCTTACATGCAGCTATTCAAGCTGGTGCTGACGCTGTCTATTTTGGTGTGGAGCAGTTGAATATGAGATCGAAATCTGTATTGGGTTTTAAAACAGAACACATCGCTGAAATCATTCAGATCTGCAAAAAAAATAATATTAAAAGCTTTTTAACGCTCAATACGATAATCTATAACCACGATATACGATTGGCTCATCAAATAATAAAAGAAGCCGGAAAATGTGGAATTGATGCTGTCATTGCTGCCGATTATGCTGTTATACAACTTTGCGGAAAGGAAAATGTTCCGGTTCATATTTCAACCCAGGCAAATATCAGCAATATTGAGTCGGTGGTTTTTCATTCCCAATTTGCCGATTTGATAGTCCTGTCAAGAGAGCTGACATTAATGCAAATTGCAGACATCACAAAGGAAATTGAAAGGAGGAATATTACAGGGCCTTCAGGGAAAAGACTGGAGGTCGAAGTTTTTGTTCATGGCGCGCTTTGTATGGCGGTGTCGGGAAAGTGTTATATAAGCCTTCACACGCAGAATGCTTCAGCAAACAGAGGTGCCTGTGTCCAAAATTGCCGTCGTCCTTATAAAGTGATTGATACTGAAAATAACCTGGAGCTTCTTGTGGATAATGAATATATTATGTCGGCCAAAGATCTTTGTACCATAGATATACTCGATCAAATTGTAAAGGCGGGCGTCAGCCTGTTGAAGATTGAAGGAAGATCAAAATCTGCCGACTATGTTTATACAACAACAAAATGTTATCGCGAAGCAATTGAAGCAATTAACTGTGGATCTTATAATCTGGAAATGGCCGATAACTGGAAAAAAGAGTTAAACTCAGTTTATAACCGGGGATTTTGGGAGGGTTACTATTTGGGCAGAAAATTCGGTGAATGGTCACTTCAGCCCGGCAATAATGCAACTCAAAAGAAAATATACATTGGCAGAGCTAATAAGTATTATCCGGCAATTCAGGTTGTTGAATTTACGCTCGATGCAGGGGGTATTGCAATTGGAGATAGATTTATGATAACAGGCCCTAAAACCGGGTTATTACAGGGTCAGGTAGAAGAACTGCGGGTAGGTGGAAATGCAAAAACTGAGGCTGGAAAGGGAGAATTGCTAAGCTTTAAAATTGCCGGTCAAAAAGTATTTCGGGGTGATAAATTGTATAAAGTTCTTTCAGAAGAAAATGCCTAAGATAATTTATTACCGCAATAAATGTATTGGATGCGGCATATGCTGCGAGAACCATCCGGATAATTGGGTCATGTCAAAAAAGGACGGGAAAGCAGTGCTGTTAAATGCTACCTCTAAAAAAGATTTATACATTTTGGATATTAATGATGAAGCCACAAGGGCATATCAGTTTCTTGTAAAGGCATGTCCAGTAAATATAATTAAGCTAAGATGATCTCAAAATGCAAAGAAATGAACAGTGAAATAATTGATTTTATAAAAGAAAACAAAATAGCAGCTTTTTGCTGTAGTGATACGAACAACAGGCCGTATTGTTTCCACAGTTTTTATGCTTTCGATGAGAAAAATTACCTCCTATTTTTTAAATCTTCCTCACGCGCATTTCATTCGAAAATGCTTTCTCAAAATCCATACATAGCCGGTAGCATCTTGCCGGGCAAGATTGAAATATTGGCACTAAAGGGAATTCAGCTTACAGGGATTATTCTTTCCACTATTAATACTAATTCTATTAATCCCACAACCTATTATCACAAAAAATTTCCTTTTGCATTAGCAAGGCAGGGGGAGGTTTGGTGTATTCAACTTGTAGAAATAAAACTGACTGATAATAGCCATGTTTTTGGTAAAAAATATACCTGGAAAAAAAATACACCAGCCCTGGCAGATCATGCTGTTTAAAACTGGTTCTATAATTACAGTTTTAACATCGAAAAAATATTTTCGTATTCAGGGTTATTTGGATCGATTCTCTTTAATATCAGCGCATGATTTATAGCTTTGAATGGTTGGTTTTGCTTAAGATACAGGAAAGCTAGAGCATAATGTAAACCGGTATCTTCTGCCGAAAATGATAATCCTTTCTGTAAGATGGCTTCTGCTTTTTGTGGATCAGTGTTCATCAACAGCAGTCCGTAATTATAATACAGACGGGGGTTAGAAGATTTTAAATGCACGGCCTTTTCAAAGTTAATGAGGGCATTTCCGGTATCCTGCATTTCGTTATACAGCAATGCTATATTATAGTAAACCCGTTCATTTCGGGGATCAATTCTTTCTGCTGTTTTCAGTACCCTTAAAGCCTGTTCATTTTTGCCTTCTAAATTATATACAACAGACAGGTTTAAGCGGGCAAAGTTCAGCAGACTGTCTTTTTTAAGACCACGTAAATAGAATTTTTCTGCTTTGGGATTGTCCTGTAAACGCATATAATAATCACCAAGCATTATATTTCCCGATGCATAATCTGCCTGGCTATAGAGATAATTCATCAATTCATTCTTTGCCGCCGATAGGGCAGGCGTATAGCCCGAAGGTAACTGATCTGCCGGTATGGTAAGGAAAAGATCAGCAGCTGCCACGCGAACAGCTCTCACCTTGTCTTTTAACAATGGTGCAGCAGCATTCATCCATCCATGGGGATCAAAATTAACCAGGCTTCTTAATGCCCTGTACCGGATTTGTGGATCTTCTTCTTTTAAACATCCGAGCAATGCGTTCAAGCTGTTCTGGGTTGGGATATTAGTCAGATAAAAAGCAGCCG
>CAYHGN010000077.1:0-16541 GCA_964356005.1 uncultured Sphingobacterium sp. | reverse complement strand
TTTAGAAATCCTAAAATTATGTACGTGTCAAAATATAATTAGATCAGAGTCTAAGTACTAAATACTACATACTAAATACTTAATAGAATGAGTAAAAATATGAATTTGACGTTAAAGGTTTGGCGTCAGAAAAATGCCGATACTAAGGGTAAATTCGTTACTTATCAGGCTGATCATGTATCTCCGGATATGTCATTCCTGGAAATGCTTGACGTTGTAAATGAAGATCTGACCAGGAAAGGTGATGATCCGATTCATTTTGATCATGACTGCCGGGAAGGTATCTGCGGATCCTGCTCACTGCATATTAATGGAAGACCCCACGGTCCGAAGCATGGTATCACTACCTGCCAGTTACATATGCGCTCTTTCAATGATAAAGATACAGTTGTAATTGAGCCATGGCGTGCTGAAGCATTTCCTGTGATTAAAGATCTTGCAGTAGATCGTGGTGCTTTTGATCGGATTCAGGTTGCAGGAGGTTTCGTTTCAGTAAACACAGGTGGTGTTCCAGATGCTAATGCAATCGCAATTCCGAAGGTTATTGCTGATGAAGCATTTAACTCGGCAACCTGTATCGGATGTGGTGCCTGTGTTGCAGCATGTAAAAATGCTTCAGCGATGTTGTTCGTTTCAGCAAAAGTTTCACAGTTAGCTTTGCTTCCACAAGGCCAGCCAGAGCGATATCGCAGGGTTCAGGCTATGGTTGCGCAAATGGATGCCGAAGGTTTTGGAAGTTGCACCAATACTGGAGCCTGTGAAGCAGAATGCCCTAAAGAAATATCAGTAACCAATATCGCCAGAATGAACCGCGATTATTTCACTGCTAACTTAATTAAGCAGGAAGAAGCGTAAGCTATTACGGAATTCCAATTACGAATTAACAATTACGAATTACGGAGGATCAATTACGAATTAACAATTACGAATTACGATATTCCAATTACGAATTATCAATTACGAATTACGAACTGCCAATTTCCAAAAACAACTGAGTAATCTCAACTCAAATTTTCATTATTGCAATTAAATACCAATTGAACTCGTATTTAGTCTCAATACTCAATACTCAATACTCAATACTCACTACTCAATACTCACTACTCAATACTCCCATGAGTACCTCATTCCCCATTCGGGAAAAAATATCCCATATAATTCCCTCATTTTCCACAAAAAACCTTGTTTTTAGCCCTTCTGGCACTTGGTCTGTTATTTGTCTATGTATTATCAAACATTGATAAAAATTAAAACAGACATAAACTAAAATCATGAAAAAAGTAATTATCACCTTCGCATTAATCGCAGTATCATTATTAAGTACTAAATCATTTGCACAGACTGCAAATTTGAACATCACTATATCTGATGTGCTTTCATTCAGTGTAACTCAGCCGGCATCATTGGATGTTAACTTTGATACAGAAACAAAATATACAAACGGTATCACTGCATTGGCAACTGACCATGTGAGTGTAACTAGCTCAAGAGGATATGTAGTTAAGGCAATCGCAGGAACTGTAACAGGTTCAGCAGCAATCGCACCGGGATCAGTAAAGATCACTTCAGCAGTTGGAGCTACCAATAACGGTAACACTACTGGTATCACTTACGGTTCAGCAGTAACTTTACCTGTATCAGGTGGATCAGCAGCGACTGTTATTACAGCAGCGAACACATCATGGAGCGGCTCAAATTCTACTAACAAATTCAACGTTTCTTACCTGATTGGTGCAGGTGGCGCATACGCTGGTAAAGCAACAGGTTTAAATGTTGTACCGGTAGTTTATACAGTAACACAACAGTAAATTTTTGTTTGTTTTTGGTTAAAAAGAGGCTCTTCGGAGCCTTTTTTTGTTTTGAGAATTGTCTAAAGCGAATCTTTCTTTTACAGGGATATAGCAGAATATTGACTTTATTAAATTATTTTTGACCCATACCCCTCTACCTAATATCTGATATATGCGTATAAGTTTTCATGGTGCTGCAAGGAATGTAACCGGGAGTAAGCATTTAATTTCTCTGGATAATGGAATAAAAATTTTACTTGACTGTGGAATGTTTCAGGGTATGGGTGATGAAACTGATCAACTAAATGAGCATTTTGGATTCAACCCTTCAGAAATAAATTATCTTATTCTGAGTCATGCACATATAGATCACTGCGGACTGATACCCAGATTAATAGCTCAGGGATTTAAAGGTGAGGTTCTCTGTACCGCAGCTACCATGGATCTGGCTAGAATTTTACTAATGGATTCTGCAAGAATTCAACAATCGGATTCAGACTATAGCAATAAACATAGGAAACGCAAAGGACTGCCTTTGCTTAAACCACTTTATACAGAAGATGATGCGATGCATTCATTGCGTCAGTTTAAGATTATAAAATACAACACAGCGCATCAGATCAGCGATGACATCAGCGTTCTTTTGACGGATGTAGGTCATATCATCGGCAGTGCAGCTGTTCATCTTTCAATTAAGGAAAATGCTAAGATAAGCCGTTTAACCTTTAGTGGTGACGTTGGTCGATATGGCGATCTGATCCTCAAGTCGCCCGAGACCTTTCCGCAGTCGGATTATATCCTTCTTGAATCCACTTATGGGGATAGTTTGCATGAGGATGCTGAACCGGCAGAAAATCTACTCAAAGAGATCATTTACCAGACCTGTATTTTGAGAGGTGGCAAGGTAATTATTCCGGCTTTTAGTGTTGGTCGTACTCAGGAATTACTTTATTCATTGAATCATCTTGAAGAAAGAGGTATTCTGCCTGATGTTAAATACTATGTAGACAGTCCTTTATCCATCAAGGCCACAAATGTGGTGAAAAGTCATCCCGAGAATTTCAATAAACACGTTCAGGAGGTCATGCTTCACGATGATGACCCTTTTAACTTTAAAAACCTGAGCTTTATTCAAGATACAACAGCTTCCATAGCTTTAAATACAGATCCGGAGCCATGTGTAATAATTTCTGCTTCTGGAATGGCGGAAGCAGGAAGAGTTAAACACCATATAAAAAATAATATTTCTGATGAAAAGAATACCATTCTTATGGTAGGTTATTGCGAACCAAACTCTTTAGGGGGAAGATTAGCGGCAGGAAATGATACAGTCACTATTTTTGGGGAGGAGTTCCCTGTCAGAGCTGAGGTAAGGTCTGTTCGTTCCATGAGTGCTCATGGTGATTATAATGATTTGTTACAGTTTATTGCCTGTCAGGATCCTTCAAAGGTTAAAAAGGTATTTTTGGTACACGGTGAATATGATGTTCAGCAGAACTTCAGAGAAAAAATTCTGGCGAAGGGTTTCCCAATAGTCGAAATTCCGGAAAGGCATCAGGAATTTCCCTTAGATTAAACAGAAAAGCATCAATTAACCGATGCTTTTCTGTTTATTGCTGTTAATTGGTAGCCATTGATTTTGGAAGTTCCTTTCTTGGGATTTTTAAATCCCTTTGGGCTGTATTATAAACAAATGCAGCCACTATTGCAGCAGACTGCTTCAGGTCATTCGCAATCAATCGATCGTAAGTGTCCATGTTAGAATGATGAGTCCGGGTATCATAGTCGATTTCGTCCTGAATAAACTGAAAGCCCGGAATTCCTAAGGCGTCAAAAGCAAGATGGTCTGTACCACCTGTATTGCGCTGAGTAATGGTGTTGGCTTCGAGGTCTTTAAAAGGGGTCAACCAGGTTTGAAATATCGGTCCGGCAGCAGTGTTTCCCTGTAAATATATTCCCCTGATTTTTCCGGTTCCATTATCCAGATTATAGTATGCTGAGATCTTTTTATGCTCCGGTTTTAGCACCATGGTTTTGGGGTCCCCAAAATGATTGGAAACATATCCCCTTGAGCCATGTAAGCCCTGTTCTTCAGATGACCATAGTGCTATCCGTATTGTTCTTTTCGGATGTAAATTGAGGGAGCTTATAATTCTTATTGCTTCCATCATTACAGCACATCCGGCGGCATTGTCAGTCGCACCGGTAGCGGCATGCCATGAATCAAGGTGGCCACCCAGCATAACAATTTCATCTTTCAGATCTTTATCTGTGCCCGGAATTTCGGCTATTACATTATAACCCTGCAGATCATTGGTAAAGAACTGAGTTTTGATATCTGCTTCCATTTCCACTTTAATACCCCCTTTTATCAGTCGAATGATTCGCAAATAGTCTTCTGATGACATTTCAAGCTCCGGAAGTACCGGTTCAGCATCCTCAGCGTATGAAGCACCATTAGTTGTAAACAAAGTTCCATGAGCTCCCCGGCTCAGACTAAGTAATAGTGCTGCATTTTCTGCTTTCAAAAAATCGGCGATCTTTGTCCTCATTGCACGACTCTTGCGGAACTGCGTCATTTGTTCAGGAGTAAATGATCTCCCAGGTCTAGCCATTTCAACAGCAGTTGAAGCTAAAGTACTTAGCTCTTCTTCTGTATAACGTTTGCCATCAGCCTTAAATGTAGTAGATAAAACTGTTGGCGAATCAAAAATTACAATCTTACCCTTCAGTTTTCCCTGAAAAGAAGCCAGTTGTTGAATCGTATCAATCTTGCTGATATCGATGATCACGATCTCTGATTTTACAGGACCATTTGTTCCGGGGGTCCATGCTTTAGGTGAGGCAATGATAGCATGATAGTATGGGGCAGTCATTGCAGTATAGGTTTTTTCAACCTGCCATCCCTTTCCAAATTTCCCCCAGGGTTCTAATTTAACGTTTTGTAACCCATAGGATTTTAGGGTGTTTACCGCCCAATCCTGCGCTCTTTTCAATCCAGGTGAATTGGAAAGTCTTGGCCCTGATACATCTGTTAGGTAAAAGGCAGTTTTCATTACCTGAGAATTGTTCAAACCCTCGTTCCGGATCTTTTGAATTATATCCTGATTTACAACTTCCTGTTGTGCAAAAACACTGCTCAGAATTCCGATAAAAAACGAAACAGCCAATAAATAATTTTTCATAATTAATTTTAGTTTATAATGGTTAGTATTAAACAATTCTGCCGGTCACAGACAGCCTGCAATCATTTTTTAATATTGAAGGTAACAAACTTATACATTCAATTAATAATTCAGCTCCAAATTCTTAGGTTTGAAAAATATAAATTAAAATAATGAGATATTATACGGCTTTAATTTTACTTTTTTCAGGCTTTCAGTGCTGGTCACAACCCGTGATTGTTAAGCATGACCAGCAAATTAAAGGAATGGTTGAGGAAGTGTCGGCACAAAATATTGAGTCAATTGTCAGAAAACTCGTGACCTTTGAAACAAGGCATAGTCTGAGTGATACAATAAGTACAACTAAAGGCATTGGCGCTGCACGTAACTGGATTAAATCTGAATTAGAGCGTTACTCAAAAGCATCGGGTGGACGATTAAAGGTTGAGTTCGACACATTTACGCAGCCTGCAGATGGCCGTAGAATTGCCAGCCCAACAGTCATGAAAAATGTTTTGGGGATACTTCCCGGCACAGATCCAGCAGATGACCGGGTATTTATTGTTTCAGGTCATTATGATTCAAGGGCATCTGATGTAAACGATTCAAAGATATTCGCTCCGGGAGCAAATGATGATGCTTCAGGAACTGCTGCTGCTATGGAACTGGCACGTGTGATGAGTCAATACAAATTTAACTGCACCCTAATATTTGTAGCTATGGTTGCAGAAGAACAAGGTCTTTATGGAGCAGCTAATCTTGCGAAAAGAGCAAAAGCTGAAAAGTGGAACCTGGCGGGGATGATCACCAATGATATTGTTGGTAATACTTATGGGATGGAAACGGGTATTAAGGATAATAATAGTGTTAGAATCTTTAGTGAGGGGGTATCAGTTGCAGAAAGCCCTGAAGAGGCTGCCCGCAGATCCAGTACCGGATCCGAGAATGATGGACAAGCGCGGCAATTTGCCCGATACATGAAAGAAGTTGGTGAAAGATATGTGGATCAGTTGAATGTGAAGCTGATCTATCGCCGCGACAGATACCTGAGAGGAGGTGATCATACTCCATTTTCACAACAGGGCTTCGCGGGTATCAGAATTACTGAAATGAACGAGGATTTTGATCGTCAGCATCAGAATGTTAGGAAAGAAAATGGGGTGGATTATGGAGACTTGCCTGATTTTGTAGATTATAATTATACTCAGAAAGTAGCAAGAATGAATCTTGCCTCCCTTGCAAATCTTGCTCTTGCTCCGCGCGAGCCTTTAAATGTAGGTGTTGTAACCAGCGGCCTGACCAATAAAACGGTACTTAAGTGGGAGAATCCAGTTGGAGAAAAACCTGCCGGGTATTTTGTAGTGATGAGAGAGACAACAAGTCCGGTTTGGGAGAAGAAATTCTACATTACAGGTAACACAGTCAGCCTGAATTACTCAAAAGACAATTATTATTTTGGTGTTCAATCAGTAGATGCCGATGGGCATGAAAGTCTTGTGGTGATTCCGAAGTCGGTTCGATGATTATTTGATACTACGCTTATGGATCACAAAATAACCAATGATGAATGTCAGGGCTGCTACAATAAGGCTCACATAAATCTCCTGGCTTAGCAGGTCGAATTCCACTTGTTCATTCTTATTATTCAGAACCTGTTTCATCATGCTCTGCAAGGCCAGCACCGGATGTGTATAGGGAATTGTATATGCGTATTTCCAGCCCATATTTGCAGTTATTATTCCGAAAATAGTAAGCACGAAGCCAATACCCATCGGCTTTAAGAAATCAGCCCAAAGCAGACTAAATAAAAACTGTATCGACAAGATACCGAGAGAGGCCAGGAAAAGTTTTAGGTGTAATTTGAACAGGATACCTGAAATATCAAACTGATTGAATTTCAATTCAGGATTTAGAACATTCAATAAAAACCCTGAGGCAATAATAAAACCGGCAAACAACATTAAGCAGAGTGCATTTAAAAATACCACGTAAACGTATTTGGCAGAATAAATGCTCCATTTTGGTATAGGAAGGGAAAACAGGCTTTTCCACATTTCAGCCCGGTGCTCAATGTTATTGACTGAAAAAGTTTGGAAAATAATTAGTATTGGAAGAATGAGGCTGCCCATCACGCCTAAAAAAGCCCCGGTGAATCTGAACCACTGCATTTTGGCAGAGAGAACCATAATTTTATCGGCATGGGTATAAAAACCCGTTGTGATCAGGATACATAAAATCAGTGGTAATAATATTGCCGAAAGAAATGCAAGGGTTTTCCTTGTTTTATAGAATTCAGATTGAATGGATAGTAAAAATCCCTGCATTTTATATTTGAGTAATGGATAAGAATAAATTTTCAAGATTTTGTTTACTCATGGTCAGACTATAAACTTTGTGGTCATGCTTTACAAGTAAACTATTAATCTCTGCACTTTGATTTTCTGAGTGGTAGGGTACGAGGATGATATCTGATGAGATTTCTGCCTGATAACCATTTTTGGATAAAAGTTCCTTTGAGCTGATCAGATTATTTGTTTGGATTTCAAGTTGTTTATTGCTGATATTGTGTAGTTCTTCCATTGTTCCCTGAAAAAGTAATTTTCCACGGTTGATAATTCCAATGTGTGTAACCATTTTTTCAACTTCCGAAAGGAGGTGACTGGAAATAAAAACGGTTTTCCCTCGCTCTTCGACCAGTTTGCGCATAAGTTGTCTGATTTCAATTATTCCATTGGGATCAAGTCCGTTGGTTGGTTCATCCAGAATAAGCAATTTTGGATCATGGAGAAGTGCAAGTGCAATACCAAGCCGCTGTTTCATGCCCAGTGAATACTTGCCGGCCTTTTTATCTGCATGCTCTGTCAGATTTACCAAATTGAGCATTTCATCAACTCTTTTGGTGTTTACTCCAAGGAGTAAGGCTCTGTTCAGTAAATTTTCCTTCCCGGATAGGTGTGAATATATTGCCGGTTGCTCGATTAGTGAACCGATTCCTGAAAGTATTTCTATTCGATTTTTATTCAGTTCTTTGCCAAAAAGGAATACCTTTTCATCAGCGGTTTGCAGTAAATTAAGCAATACCTTAATAGTTGTTGTCTTTCCCGCTCCATTAGGCCCGAGAAATCCATAAATACTTCCCTCCCTGACATTTAGTGAAAGCTGATCAATAACTAACTGATCACCAAAATGGTAGGATAAGTTTCTGGTTTCAATAATCAGTTCTGGCAGCATTTATTATTTGAGGACAGCGCTTGCAAGGCTCTTAAGTGAAGGTACCTGAAGTTTTAGTACGGCATTCTGCTTTTCAACAGGGATTTCGTTGTTAAGATTTGTAACCAGTAATCCGATAAGCAGAAATAATGGAACAAGTAACATTATGAATGGAGATACGCAATTGGTTAACTTTTTCATATTTTTCTTTTTTGATAGAACAAATAAATACTTAAAAAAATTATTGCTGAAATCTATTAGACCAAGGGGCTATTTTTGAAGACCAACGGTACTATTTGTGTACAATTTAATTAATCGTTTGAATTTGCTTGTTGGCAGACTGAATTGGCCCGTTGGTCGAAACTGAATACTTTAAGCTTTCAAAAAAGCTATTTTAGAACATGAATAAATCTATGCGGATTCTTGCTCATGTCACTGTTTGGCTCGCATTATTGCTGCTCTTTATGTTTATGGGCAGTAATGGTAAGATTGTGCACAAGACGGTAGTTGTTTTTGTCTACTTTGGAATTATCAATATTGCAATCTTTTATCTTAATTACCTGTTCATTCTTCCCACCTTCCTGAACCGTAAAAAATATTTATGGTGTGCAATTGTTATAATTTCCCTGATACTCATTTCGTCTTTTGTGAAATGTGGTTTAGCCTATTATTTCTATGATATAATAATTAAGCGGGATTCGGGAAAGCATATCATGGGATTCTGGGACTATTTTATGAGTGCCGCCTTTGTAGGCTGTCTCTTTATCTTCCTCAGTGCAGTTTTAAAATTCGTTACTGATTGGTTTTTAAATGAACAAATTAAGAGTAATCTCGAGAATGAAAAGCTGATATCTGAGCTCGCATTTCTAAAATCTCAAATCAATCCTCACTTTTTGTTTAATTCATTAAATAATATCTATTCATTGGCATACCAGAAATCAGAGAAAACTCCTGAAGCTATATTAAAACTCTCGGAGATCATGAGGTATATGCTCTATGAAAGTAATGAAGATAAAGTGGCTCTTGCAGATGAGATACGCTATCTTGAAAATTATATTGAGCTTCAGAAGTTAAGATTTAAAGATAATAGCTATATCAAATTTGATATTACAGGAGATGTGCAGGATCAAAAAATTACACCACTGGTCCTTATTTCCTTTGTAGAAAATGCTTTTAAACACGGTGTAGCTACAGATAAGGAAGTGCCAATAAGTATACTTTTGACTATAGAGCCAGGTAAGATATTTTTCAGGACCATTAACAAAAAGAGCAATCAGAATAAAGATGAAACAGGGGGAATAGGCTTGCAGAATGTTCGCAGGAGGCTGGATCTATTGTATAAAGACAATTATGAATTGCATATTCAGGATAAGAATGATATTTATAATTGCGAATTATATCTAAATTTATAGAATGATACGTTGTCTGGTTGTTGATGATGAGCCTCTGGCTTTGGATATTCTTGAGGATTATATCAAAAAAGTCCCATTTTTGACTTTGGTAAAAACCACCACCAGTGCTATTGAGGGCTTATCTCTGGTTCAGAGCGGTGCTATTGATTTAGTTTTTTTGGATGTTCAGATGCCGGAACTGACAGGCATTCAGTTCTTAAAAATAATAAATGGTAAATGTGATGTTATACTCACTACTGCCTATTCGCAGTATGCACTCGATGGATATGAACTGGATGTAGTTGACTACCTTCTTAAACCAATTGCCTTCGATCGGTTCTATAAGGCAGCTCAAAAGGTTCTTCAAAATAATGGCAATAATCACTCACCTGTTCCCGAATTGCCATCATCACAGCAAAATAATCATGACTTTATTTTTGTAAAAACCGAACATAGGATCCAAAAAATATATCTGGATGATATACTTTACATAGAGGGTCTGAAAGATTATATATCTATTTTTACGAAAACAGAGAGAATTATAACCCTGCAGAACATGAAGAAAATGGAGGAGTCACTTCCTTCTAAATCCTTTGTCAGGGTCCATAAGTCCTATATCATTTCATTAGGTAAGATTGAAAGTATAGAGCGGAGCAGAATCCAGATTGGGGATAAGACTATTCCAATCGGTGATACTTATAAAGACTATTTCTTTAAACAGATTGAAGATAAGAATATAGGTTAGTACTTTGCTCTTAATTTCAGAGAGCCTTTTTTATTGACTCTTCTGCATAGCTAATAATTTCTTCCATCGATTTGCCTTCAGGCTCCAGGGGTTCCAGAATCTCCCAACTCATTCTCTCTCCAAAGCTGAGGGGGAATGCACCGAATTGCACCAGTTTCCAGGAGTTTCTGATTACAATAGGGACGATAAGCGCATTTGGAGCCTTTTTCAAAATCGTAGCCACACCGCCAATGGCAAATGGCCTTAGTTTGCCATCCTTTGAGCGTGTCCCTTCAGGAAAAATAACTGTAGACCAATTTTTGGTATTCATTCTTTCTGCCAGTTTAATAATTTCTGCAACGGCTTGTTTACTGTCTTTTCTATCAATATTGGCACCACCGCCATATTTTAAGTTGAATGAAATGCTTGGGATTCCCTTTGTTAATTCAATTTTTGATATAAACTTAGCATGGTGCTTCCTGAGGAACCAGATCAAGGGCGGGATATCATACAAACTTTGATGATTGGCTATAAAGATAATCGGCCGATGCGAGGATAATTGGTAAGGATTTTTAAAATTTATTGAACTTCCCATAAGATAATAGGTACTCAGCAGGAAAAGGTTGAGAATATCGACTGATTTTTTATGTGCTTCTTGTCCTCCCAGCTTTAAACATAACCATTGTACAGGATGAAACAAACAGAGGAAAAGCCCAAAAAACAAATAGTGGATTGGTGAAAAGATAAAGCCTAAAATTTTATTCATATAGTTTTATAAAGCGGATGAGAAATCATCAATTAAACCAGTTTATTGGTTAAAAACAAGATTTTTACTTTTAAAATTGCTACAACACTGAGTGAATCTGTTATTTCGCCATTTAGAACCATTTGATACACGGTTTCAAAAGGTAATTTACGAACAATTAACTCTTCGCTTTCTTCCGGACTTGAGTTGCCAAATCTGAGTTGTTTTGCGAGATAAATTATACCTAGCTCATCACTGACAGAATTGGAAAGGTGAATTTTTTGAATCTCCAGCCATTCCTCTGCCTCAATTCCTGTTTCTTCTAATAATTCTCTCTTCGCACTTAGAAGTGGATCAACATCAAGTAAACCTCCACCTTCAGGAATTTCCCAACTGTATTGCTTCAAAGGAAAGCGATACTGCCCAACCAGCCAGGTATTATTCTCTTCATCCAGCGGGATAATGCCGATAGCCAGATTTTTAAAATGGACTTCACCGTATATACCATTCCCTCCACCCGGGTTAATTACCTGATGTTCAGTCAGACTAATCCATGAGTTCTCATAGATTTTTTCGCCTGAAAGGGTTTTCCAGGGGTTTAAGTTCTGATCCTTCATCTGTACAATATTAAACAAAAAAGCCTTCTTTCTGTAAAGAGAGAAGGCTTTAAAGTTTGGTAATTCTGGATTAAGCCAGATTGAAGGCTTTTTTAACCTGATCAATATAATCCAGTTTTTCCCAGGTAAACAGCTCAACTTCTACAGTTTTACTTTCTCCATTATTTCCCAGGAATGTTTTGGTAACTACTTCACTTAGGCGTCCCATATGTCCATAAGCAGCGGTTTCAGAATAGATCGGATTACGAAGCTTCAAGCGCGTTTCGATACCGTATGGGGTCATGTCAAAAATAGAGGATATTTTTTGTGCAATCTCACCATCATTAAGTCCAACTTTAGCAGTTCCATAAGTATCAACAAATATTCCCATTGGATCTTTAACCCCAATTGCATAAGATACCTGTACCAGAATTTCACTACAAACTCCAGCGGCAACCATGTTTTTAGCAATATGACGGGTTGCGTAAGCTGCTGAACGATCTACTTTTGAAGGATCTTTTCCTGAGAACGCACCCCCACCATGGGCACCCTTACCACCGTAAGTATCAACAATAATCTTACGACCTGTTAATCCGGTGTCTCCATGAGGTCCGCCGATCACGAATTTTCCTGTAGGATTAATATGATATTTGATCGCATCGGTGAAAAGCACCTGAAGCTCTGGTTTAAGTTGTGCTTTTATTCTTGGAATTAAAATAGAGATAATATCCTGCTGAATCTTTTTCTGCATGTTTACTTCTGTATCGAAGTCATCATGCTGAGTAGATACTACGATAGCTTCAATTCGAATCGGTCTGTGGTCGTCACTATATTCTATTGTTACCTGTGATTTCGCATCAGGTCTTAGATATTTAATGGCAGAATCTTCTCTGCGCAGTGCAGCAAGTTCTGTTAATATCTTGTGTGCCAGATCCAATGCCAGTGGCATATAGTTATCGGTTTCTCCGGTAGCATAACCAAACATCATTCCCTGATCGCCAGCTCCCTGATCTTGTTTTTTAACTCTGTCTACTCCCTGATTGATATCGGCAGATTGTTCATGAATTGCAGAGATTACTCCGCATGAATCAGCCTCGAACATATATTCAGATTTGGTGTAGCCGATTTTACGAACTACTTCGCGTGCAATTCTTTGCACATCAAGGTAAGTTTGAGACTTAACTTCACCGGCTAATACAACAAGACCTGTTGTAACCAGAGTTTCACAGGCAACTTTTGAATCAGGATCCCAGGCCAGGAAGTTATCAATTAATGCATCTGAGATTTGATCAGCCACTTTATCCGGATGGCCTTCTGATACTGATTCGGAGGTAAATAAATAAGGCATAGCGTTTTTATTAATATTAAAAATAAGAGATTTCGTCAGAGTGCAGAAAAAGTAGGGGATTGTATTGATCGATGTAAAAATCTGCAGAATGTTTTAGCACTTTTTTTTACGTGGTTGCAATCAACGCAAATCGATCCACTTTTTTGCATGTCAAAAGTAGGATAAATATTATGTTCTCAAAAATTTAAGAGTAATTTTGAGCTTAAAATTTAAAATTAGTTGAAAAGAAAAATTTTATTTGTTATCAATCCAATTTCAGGCGGGAAAGCCAAATATAATTTCCCCGAAAAGATTGATAAATATCTGGACAAGAGCAAATTTGACTATGAGTGTGTCTTTACGGAGTATCATGGTCATGGATCTATTCTGGCGGCTGAAGCAGTCAAAAATGGGGCAGATATTTTGGTTGCTGTGGGAGGCGATGGTACGATTAATGAGGTAGCTGCTGAAGTTGAGGGAACTGATAAGCTAATGGGAATTATACCATTTGGATCAGGTAATGGACTTGCCAGATCTCTGGGTATTCCAATTAGAAATGTACAGGCTATTCAAAGAATAAATAACCTTCATGTTAGTAAAATCGATTCGGGCACTTTTAACGGCAGGAAATTCTTTAATATGGCTGGTATTGGATTTGATGCACAGATCAGTTCACGTTTTGCAGAAAATGTGAAGCGGGGTTTAAGCAGTTACATTAAAATAGCTTTCTCAGAAGTTTCAAATTATCGTTCTCAGTATTATCGTCTTAATATAGATGGTAAAGAATGCGAGCATAAAGCATTTATGATTAGTATTGCTAACTCATCACAGTATGGTAATAATGCACATATCTCTCCATTCGCCTCTTTAAATGATGGTTTGCTGGATATTTGTATCCTAAAACCATTCCCACTTTATAAATTTCCTGCATTAGTACTTAGAATGTTCAGAAAGAATACCCATAAATCAAACTATTTGGAGATCATTCAAGGCAGCAAAATCATTATTACGAGAGTTAACACAGGGGTAGTTCATTTGGATGGAGAACCCTTTACTTTGGGAACAACATTGCATATTGGTATTAACCCACATTCTTTAAATATCCTTAATTAAATTATGTCTAAAAAGATTAAAGGTCTTCAGGGGGTAGTATATTCAACAGATCCTGACTTTGGGTACATCTCTGAAAATTTCAATATCGCAGATACTCCGGAACCCCGGCTGCAGGATTTGAGAGTGCAACTCGACAAAAAGCAAAGGGGTGGGAAAGCGGTTACATTGGTTACCGGTTTTGTAGGAAAGCAGTCAGATCTCGACTTGCTTGCCAAAATGCTTAAGCAGAAATGTGGGGTTGGTGGATCTGCGAAGGATGGTGAAATTATAATTCAGGGAGATTTTCGCGAAAAGGTTTTGGCTTTACTTCTTGCTGAGGGATATAAAATTAAAAAATCCGGAGGCTGATCAGAGCCTTTATTGTATTGAATATAAGGCCTTTATGCCTTAGTGTAAGATTTACATTTAGCTGATTTTGAGCCAATTTTATTGTAATGATAAAAATTTTACTCCGTACCTTTGTAAAAATCTTGTTATAAAAGGAATGGATATCAATAAAATTTCGGGCGAAAGTTTCGACCTTGCATACCTGATGCTTAAGCAGGAAAAATCAATTTTTTATCAATTATCTCCTGCTGGTTTAATTGAACAGGCCATAATCAATGGCGAAGGTAAACTTGCTGATAGTGGAGCTTTCGCGGCAGATACCGGTGAGTTTACCGGCAGGTCGCCTAAAGACCGTTTCATTGTTTACGACGATATTACTTCGGATGCAGTGTGGTGGGGAGACATTAATATCGCAATGCTTCCTGATAAATTCGATGCTTTGTATAACAAGGTTTGCCAATACCTATCTGATAAAGACATTTATGTTCGTGATTGTTATGCTTGTGCTGCCGATGCTTACAGAATGAATATCAGGATAATCTCTGAAACTGCCTATCAAAACCTTTTTGCAAATAATTTATTTCTGCGGCCAGACCTGATAGATCCTGCTTCTCAACCTGAATGGACTATTATTACTGCACCAGGCTTTCTTGCTGAGCCTGCAAGGGATGGTACCAGACAGCATAATTTCTCGATCATAAATTTTTCAAAAAAGATCATTCTGATTGGCGGGACCGGTTATACAGGGGAGATAAAGAAAGGAATATTTTCTGTTCTAAATTTCATCTTGCCCCAGCAGCACCAGGTTCTTTCAATGCATTGTTCTGCCAATATTGGAAAGGAAGGTGACTCAGCATTGTTTTTTGGTTTGTCGGGCACCGGCAAAACAACTCTTTCAGCCGATCCAGAGCGCGCGCTTATCGGGGATGATGAGCATGGTTGGGATGAGGAAACAGTATTTAACTTTGAAGGAGGCTGCTATGCTAAGTGTGTAGATTTAAGCCAGGAAAAAGAACCCCAGATTTTCAAGGCTGTAAAGTTTGGGGCATTATTGGAGAATATTAATTTTTTTGAAAATACCAGGAAAGTTGATTTCAGTAATACAGAGAAAACAGAAAATACCAGGGTAGCTTATCCGATTGATTATATTGAGAATGCCCTGATCCCTTCAATAGGGCCAGGTCCGAAGAATATCTTCTTTCTCACGGCTGATGCATTTGGCGTGCTACCTCCGATATCCCGATTGAGCAGATCACAGGCCATGTACCATTTTATTTCGGGTTATACAGCAAAGGTTGCCGGCACAGAAGCAGATGTCGCCGAACCCCAGGTAACCTTTTCGGCTTGCTTTGGAAAGGCTTTTCTGCCCCTTCATCCGGCGAAGTATGCAACGCTTCTTGGAAAAAAAATGATCGGGGGAGATGTAAATGTATGGATGGTTAATACCGGATGGACCGGAGGTGGATATGGAATTGGTACAAGAATGAAACTTTCATATACCAGAGCGATGATCAGTGCTGCCTTAAATAACGAGTTGAATTTAGTTCAATATGAACAGCATCCGGTTTTTGAATTAGCGATGCCCTTGTCCTGCCCCGGTGTACCTTCCGAAATTTTAAACCCGCGTACTACCTGGAATGATAAGGAAGCTTATGATCAGAATGCTTTAATTCTGGCACAGGCATTTGTATCAAATTTTAAACAATATGAGAAATACGCTGATAATGAGACTATTAGCGCTAATCCTAAAGTATTTTTAAATGTTTAGCCTTTAAAATCATTCAGCAAATTTGCAATTGCAATAAAAAATAGTTTTCATTGTAAAATGATTATTGTGTTTTGATGATAATCGTTTTTTAGAACGGCACGTTTCTTGCCACATTCTAGGGATGGCTTTGACAGGATTGAATAAATAGGATTAATAAATTCACAAAAAATTTTTTATTAACTCGAAAAGTATATTTTTGTTATCCCGAAGTATTAGGGAGACAAATAAATGATGTTTTTAAAAATGATCAAAAATTAACATTTACATAATAGCACCAAACAAAAAATCAATTAACTTATATTTTCTAATCAACAACTAAAAACTAAATTTTAAAAAAATGGCGAACGCACCAAAACCAACAACAGCTAAGAAAGAGAGCTCTGGTT
>CAYHGN010000076.1:0-16628 GCA_964356005.1 uncultured Sphingobacterium sp. | reverse complement strand
GCCTGGGGACATGCCTTTTTTATATTAGCAGGTGGCATTTGGTATATGCTTCTCAGTCTTTCGCTATCACAAATCAGACCTTACAGACTTGCACAGCAGGCTATGGGCGGTTGCATCAGGGAGGTAGCAAAGTATGTCAGACTAAAGGCTGATTTTTATGATAAAGAAACAGATTTTGATGAGAATTACAAAAAACTAATTTCTCAACAGGTTATCGTACATGAACAACAGGATTCTGTCAGAGAATTACTATTCAAAACCAGGTTGAAGGTCAAGGAGTCAACTTTAGCTGGAAGATTTCTGATTCTTGTATTTCTTGACATTGTTGACTTGTTTGAACAAACTATGGCAACTCATTATGATTACCGCACTCTTCATAAAACCTTTGGAAAGTCTCAATCACTTATGGAGTTTAAAGCAATCATCATTAAACTTTCTGAGGAATTCGAAAATCTTAGTTATTATATTATCAGCAATCAAATACCAAAGCGACTCTATGACTTTAAATATGAGCTTGAACTGTTAAAAAAGTGTGTTGACCAGGTTGAAGATTCAGGGATCAATGCTTTTGTCCTAAAAAAAATATTGATCAACGTTAGAAATATGGTCAATCGTGTTGATAAAATATATACTTACTTCAATCAGAAACAATTGTCAGGGCAAGAAATAAAAAACGAAGTCGATTTAAGCAAGTTTGTTTCTCATCAGAATTTTGATTTTGAGATCCTGAAAGAAAACCTTAGTCCTAAATCATCCATATTTCGCCATTCAGTACGGGTTGCACTGATGTGCCTTATCGGTTTTCTGGTTTCTAAGCTATTTCCGGTTGGGTACCATAGTTATTGGATTCTGCTGACTATTCTTGTCTTACTTAAACCTGCATATAGCCTTACTAAGCAAAGAAATATCGAACGACTGATCGGCACTATTATCGGAGTAGGTATAGGAGCACTTATTCTCACATTCGTAAAGGATCAAACCGCTTTATTCATATTTCTCTTGCTCTTCATGGTTGCTACTTATAGTTTTCAAAGACTGAATTATATAATAAGCGTCCTTTTCATGACTCCTTACATTCTGATTTTATTTAGTTTTCTTGGTGAAAATAATCTCAATATTGCCCAGGAAAGAATCATTGATACTTTTATTGGATCTTTTATAGCCTTGTCTGCCAGCTATCTGGTACTCCCTAACTGGGAATCAAGCCAATTTAAGGACTTTATGCGAGAAGTTTTAATTGCCAATTATCAATATCTGCAAAAAGTTGCTATTCTTCTCTCAGGAAATAACATCGATATTACTTCCTATAAATTGGTCCGTAAAAATGTATATGTAAGTTCAGCTAATCTGGGCAGTGCCTTTCAGAGAATGCTCTCAGAACCAAAAAGTAAACAGCAAAACAGTAAGGAACTCCACAAATTTGTAGTTCTGAACCACATGCTGTCATCCTACACAGCTACTCTGATAACCAACCTTCAGCAGAATAACCTATTAATAGGAAATGATTCACATATTAAACTGATTAGAAAGTCTTTATATACTTTATCTGAAGTAATTAAAATAATGAAAGAAGTTGAAATTCAGGAGTTTGAGATCAAGATACCTGACTTAAAATTAGTTAACAAAAACTCAAACGAGACAGATTTATTATCAGAGCAGCTTGAACTTATCAATAAATTGATTCTTGATCTTCAAAAACTTATTCAGAATCAAATTTCAACAGATTAACAAAAATAATCAGTCTTGTTGAATTACCTGTTCATGATGCAGCACTTTACGACCATTTTTAAAGGCCTCGCGTGGCCTCAACCCTAATAATTCAAACATTTCCATATCTTCATTAAATGCCGGATTTGGAGTGGTGAGTAATTTATCACCTGCAAAAATTGAATTTGCACCTGCCATGAAACATAAAGCCTGATCAGTTAAACTCATTTCTGTTCTTCCTGCTGATAAACGTACTACAGTTTTAGGCATAATAATACGAGCCGTAGCAATCATTCGAACCATTTCCCAAACAGTAACTCTGGGTTGATCAGCTAATGGTGTTCCTTTAACAGGTACAAGTGCATTAACCGGTACCGACTCAGGGTGTTTAGACATATTTGATAATGTTTTTAGCATAGAAATACGATCATTGACAGTTTCGCCCAGACCAATTATTCCACCACTGCAAACAGTAAGCTTAGCTTTACGGGCATTATCAATCGTCTTTAATCGATCATCATAAGTTCTTGTTGTGATAATTCGTTTATAATCATCTTCAGAAGTATCCAGGTTATGGTTATAGGCATAAAGACCTGCATCAGCCAAACGTTGTGCCTGCGTTTCAGAAAGCATCCCCAAGGTGCAGCATACCTCCATATCAAGCGCATTTACTGAACTAACCATCTCGATCACGCGATCAAAATCCCTGTTATCCCTTACTTCCCTCCAGGCTGCACCCATACATAAACGGGATGCTCCGGCATCTTTTGCTTGTTTAGCTGCGTTTGTTACTTGTTCAACAGACATTAAAGCCTGAACTTCAAGATCGGTCTGATACCGGGCAGCCTGCGGACAATAGGCACAATCTTCGGGACAGCCCCCTGTTTTTATGGATAAGAGACTACTGATCTGGACTTCTGAATAATCTTTGTTTTCTCTGTGAACTGTTGCTGCCCGATAAATTAAATCGAGTAAGGGACTGTGGTATATCTCTGTTATTTCTTCTTTGGTCCAGTTATTTCTAATCTCTGTCATATAAATTGCCTGTTAATTAAGACAAAACAAATTTATAATAAAATTACAAGCCTGAAAATGGAAATTACGCGAATCAGAGAATCAAATTGCTTGCTAAACCCAATAGCAACAGGAAGCCAAAAACATCTGTAAAAGTGGTAATTATTATTGATGAGGCCACGGCCGGATCAATTCCTACCCTTTTAAGTATAAGAGGTATCGAAGAACCCGCAATTCCTGCTATGATAAGATTTCCGGTCATGGCAATAAAGATTACAAGGCCTAACATTGCATTTTGATCGTAAAGCAAGGCAAAAATAAAGACGATGCATCCAATTACTGCCCCATTGATCAATCCAACAGTAAATTCCTTTAAAACAGTTCTGTAGGCTTGATTATCAGTCAGATCGTTCAGTGAAATACGTCTTACAGTTACAGCAAGTGACTGAGTTGCTGCATTTCCACCCATTCCTGCTATAATGATCATATATCCTGCAAGTAATCCCAAACTGGCAATGGTACTATCATAATAACGAATGATAGAAGCGGCAAGAAATGCGGTTCCGAGGTTTAATACAAGCCATGGTAAACGACTTTTAACGGCCTCCTTCCAGTTACCTGCAAGTTCTTCATCCTCAGATACACCTGATATTTTCAGGATATCTTCTGTATTCTCTTCCTCCATAACATCGATTACATCATCAAATGTGATTCGCCCAAGCAAATGCATCTGATCATCCACAACAGGAATGCTGGTAAGATTGTACTGAGAAATTAATTTGGCTACCTCCTCCTGATCTGTATCTGCTTTAACATAAACAAAATCTGATATAATCAACTGGCTAATAATGACGTTATTACGGGCTTTTATAATATCCTTTAATGAAACGATTCCCTTTAAAATATTGTGTTTATCAATTACATTAATAGTATAAAATTCTTCCATCTCTTCCGACTGCCGGATGATTTCCTCAAGGGCTTCCTTTTTTTGCAGATCTTCATTGATTTTGATTACCTGGGTATTCATCAGCCCCCCGGCAGTATCTTCTTCGTATTTTAATAAGGTTCTGATATTGGAAGCATCTTCCTCATCAAGTCCCAAAAGGATTTCCTGCTGTTGATCTTCAGGCAATTGACTGATAATATCTGTTGCATCATCATAGTCAAGCTCTTCAACAATTTCTGAACGTCTGTCAGGATGTAGGTTTTCAAGCAGTTTTTCAGGATGAAATTCAGCATCCATTTCAGAAATAACCTCTGAGGCAAGTTCTGCAGGCAGAATACTGATTATTCTCTCTCTTGATTCTTGAGATAAGCTTTCAAAAAGTATCGCAATTTCTGAGGTATGGTATTCAGATATGAGTTCTTTCAAAACCAGGTCATCTTCTTCAAGTGCCCGTTTAATCTTTACAAGATCTGTTTTATCTAATTCGAAAGACTGCATACTATAAAAGTAGGTAATAGAGATGAGAAATGACCTGATTTTGTCTTAATTGAGAATTGCATTGGAGCAATTTTTAATTGATTTCTTAAAAATCAGCTTTTATTGAGCCAGCCCTTGCGCCAGAAGTAAATCATTTGAATAATTGCAATCAGCAGCATCCCTCCTATAGTATATGCATATCCATGCTCCATGTAAAGTTCAGGCATATTTTTGTTAAGAATCTTACCTGATACTGGATCCTGTATTGCAAAATTCATTCCGTAAATTCCGGCTATAAAAGTAAGCGGAATAAATATAGAAGAAATAATGGTCAGGACTTTCATGATTTCATTCATCCTGTGACTTATCAGAGATAGATTCATATCTACAAGACTGGTTGTCAATTCTTTATAAGTTTCAACGAGGTCAATTATTTGCATACAATGATCATAAGTGTCTCTCAGGAAGGTTTTAGTTGTTTTATTAATCAGTCCGGATTCACTTCTTATCATATCATTAATTTTATCCCGTTCTGGCCATGCAGCTCTGCGGATCATGATCATTTCCCTTTTTATATTTTGGGTCTGAAACATGAGTGCTTTATCAGCTTTACGGTTTAATAGTTGCTCAATCGTTTCCAGTTCATCACCTAATTTATAAATCAATGTGAAATAATTATCTACTATTACATCAAGTAAAGCATATAATAGATATGAGGTTTCTCCTGTCCGAATATTTCCTTTTCCACCCTGAAGACGATGAATTACAGGCTCGAACGTTAGCGCATAGCTTTCCTGAAAACTAATCAGCACATGTGGCAATAAAATAAATGATACTTGTTCATTTTCAATCTCCAGGTTATCATTAACATACATATTTCTACTTACAGTAAAAAGGAAATCACTATACTCATCAAGCTTTGGCCTTTGTCTGCAATCAGTAATATCCTCCATAACCAGCTTATTGATACTGAATTTATTTTGCAGATATTCAAGTAGATTGACATCTCCAATTCCACGAATATCAATCCAATGATTAAATCCGGTATACGATTTAAGCTCTACATCAATTTCCTCGTAAGAATTGATTGCATAACTATTAAATTCATCTCCTTTAAAAGAATAAATAGTGATTTGTGGCTTTAATGCACCTTCATAAAGTTGTATAGAACCTGGACTTGCTCCGGATACAGGAACATATTTTTTTGATTTTAAACTAATTCTTCTTATCCTCGACATAATTAAAGACACTTAATACTTTGTGGCCCCTGATTAAATATGAGGTCAACTATACTTAAATTAGGTAAAAACCCGTTTCTTTCTTCAAATACCTGAAAATATGGTTTAAAATTATTGTTAGAACCATATTTTGGATGAATAGTCTGACGATAATCTTCCAGTTCCGGATAAGTGTTTACGAATCTATTTGTGTAGTCATAACTGACATTTATTTTCAGGAAGCGATTCAAAAGGTGAAAGAATTCCTCATTATATTCGAAGAGAAAATCCCATCTTTTTTCAAAAAAAACAATCAGGTCATCTTCGTAATATTCAAAATAGGCTGAACTTCTGTATGATGTTTGTAAACTCATCCAGTGAAGTCTTTGCCAATTGAAGTCGTAGCTTATTCTGACATCTTTAACAAGAGTATGGTTTTTGGATCCCTTGATAACAGGAACAATTAGATTTAAAGCTCCATTTGGGGAATGGATTGTTGCTCTATTGCGATAGCTTTGTTTCTGGAAATTTTCTGCATTCTCAATAAGTAGATTATCCTTGTGAATGAGGATTTTACTAAAATACTCAATGGAGGGAAGATAAAATAAAGGGAATACTGCACCTTTTTCCATCGTATAAGTTAAGTTTGTAGAACAGATGTCGAAATTAGTAATTAAACCGCCATGCTACAAGGATGTTATAATTTACAGGCCATGAATATTTTATTCTAAACAGCTTATTCAAACCTTGATGAATATAGTTTTATTCCGTATCACCGCATTCTTATTTTATCTTATATCCCTTCTCCCATTTCCTGTTCTATATTTCTTTTCTGATATCCTCTATGTATTCCTGTATTATATCTTTAAATACAGAAGAATGGTTGTTCTAAGAAATCTTGTAAACTCATTTCCTGAAAAATCAAAATCTGAGATTAAGAAGATAGAGAAGCGATTTTATCACTATTTGGCAGATTTGATATTTGAATCAGTTAAAACTATATCAATTAGTGCCAGTGAGATTAAAAAAAGATTTCTGTTTAAGAATATAGATATCCTAAAATCATATCTAAATGATGGCAAATCAGTAATCGCTGTTTCCGGACATTACGGTAACTGGGAATGGGGACCCGTAGCAACGGGGCTTGAGTTGAAAGAAAAGGTACTTGTAGTTTATAAGCCTTTGTCAGACAAACGTTTTGAAGAACTGATAAATTCTATGCGTTCCCGCTTTGGTTCAATTATGATTCCAATGAAACAAACACTTAGAAAGGTCATTGAGTATAAAAATGAGCCGAGTGTTTTGGTTCTTATTGGTGATCAAACACCTACCCGTGAAGAATCTCAATACTTTACAAGCTTCTTAAATCAAGAAACAGCTGTTTTTTTGGGTGTAGAAAAAATAGCCTTGAAGCTTAACAATCCTATCGTTTATTTTAGTATAAATAGAATTAGAAGAGGTTATTATGAATGTGTAGTTAAATCTTTGATTGATAAGCCAAAGCAAACAAAGGATTATGAAATTACACAGGCTCATAT
The DNA here is from genome assembly GCA_964356005.1 of uncultured Sphingobacterium sp. Lineage (GTDB taxonomy): Bacteria > Bacteroidota > Bacteroidia > Sphingobacteriales > Sphingobacteriaceae > Daejeonella. Next base: position 9,729 of record CAYHGN010000076.1, on the reverse strand, counting down.
CAAAGAACTCGAAAAAAATATACGTTTTCAACCGGAATATTGGTTATGGTCACATAAAAGATGGAAATTTAGTCCGGAGAATTTATAAAATGACTAAGGTTCCAAAAGTATCGGCAGTAATCCTGAACTGGAATGGGCAAAGCTTTCTTGAAAAGTTTCTTCCATCTGTTGTATCCAGTACTTACTCTGGCCTTGAAATTGTTTTGGGTGATAATGCATCCACAGATGATTCTGTTGTATTCATACAAAAAAATTATCCGACTGTAAGAATTATTCAAAATGATAAGAATTATGGTTTTGCGGAGGGCTATAACAGGATACTTGAACAGCTTGATACAGAGTATTTTATTTTGCTTAATTCGGATGTTGAGGTTACTCCTGGTTGGATTGAACCCGTTATTCATTTGATGGAATCTGAACTGTATATTGCCGTGGCACAACCTAAGATTCTCTCCTATTCACACAAAGAACATTTTGAATATGCCGGGGCTGCCGGTGGATACCTGGATGCTTTGGGTTATCCTTTTTGCAGGGGCAGAATATTTGATACAGTTGAAGAAGATCATGGTCAGTATAATGATCAGTCTGAAATCTTTTGGGCCTCTGGAGCTGCTTTATTTATAAAACGTAAATACTGGGTAGAAGTGGGAGGTCTTGATCCTGATTTCTTTGCTCACATGGAGGAAATTGATCTTTGCTGGCGACTCAAGAATAAGGGCTACATGATCGTATTTTGTTCGAAATCGAAAGTTTATCATGTAGGTGGTGGTACTTTGAATGCAGAAAGTCCATTTAAAACCTATTTAAATTTTAGAAATAATCTGGTTTTACTTCAAAAAAATCTGTCTTTCGGAAAAGCATTTTTGGTGATTTTTATTCGTTTTTGGCTTGATCTGCTCTCATTAATTAAATATCTTTTTGATGGTAAACCTGGAAACGCAATGGCGATAAGCAAAGCTCATTTCTATTTCTTTGGACATCTTTTTAAGAATATTGGAAAGGCCCGTGAGATTAATGTTAAAAAATTTAATGATTCCGGACTTTATAAGGGAAGCATTGTTTGGGAGTACTTTATCCGAAAGAAAAAAACATTCAACAGTTTAGAGAAAACTATCTAAAGCCATTTTGTATCCGGGCAGACCGAAACCAGTCAAAACTCCTTTGCAGTTTTTTCCTGTAAGTGATATATGCCGGTATTCTTCACGTGAATAAATATTGGATATATGAACTTCTACTACAGGGGTTTTGATAGCAGCAATTGCATCGGAGATTGCAACAGAAGTGTGTGTATAGCCACCAGCATTCAATATAATACCATCATAACTAAATCCAACCTCATGTAATTTATTGATGATTTGGCCTTCAACATTACTCTGAAAATAGTCGAGTTGAATAAAGCTGTATTTAGATTTCAATTCTTCAAAATAAGTGTCAAAGCTGCTATCACCATAGATAGATTTCTCACGAACACCCAGTAAGTTTAAATTTGGTCCATTAATTATCTGTATTTTCATTGATTATTCGTGATTTATGATCTCAAAATTATGAATACCATTGGTGTTTCATTGATCAAACATAAAAAATAAATTGGACTGGCAAACAGTACTTATTGGCTTTAAATCATATTTAAGATTAGAGCGATCATTATCGGCAAATACAATCGAGGCATATTTGCATGATGTGGATATGCTGATACAGTTTTTTAAAGGCAAATCTTTAAAAAAAGAGGTATCTGAAATTACAACTAATGATTTGAAAGATTTTCTGGTTTGGATAAATGAACTTGGGATGCTCCCACCTACTCAGGCAAGGGTTTTATCAGGTTTAAAATCATTTTTTAAATACCTGGTATTAGATAATCTGATTAAAGTTGATCCATCGGCGCTAATTGAAAGCCCTAAAACCAGCAGAAAATTACCTGACACGCTGAGTATACTGGACATAAATAAACTGATAGAAGCAATTGATCTTTCAAAAGCCGAAGGAATGCGAAATAAGGCTATGCTGGAAATATTATATGGCTGTGGTTTAAGGGTATCTGAACTTACAAGCCTAAAAATTTCTAACTTGTTTTTGGATATTGACTTTATAAAGATTCTGGGAAAGGGAGATAAAGAGCGTTTAGTACCGATTGGATCTGAAGCTATAAAATTTCTCAGGATATTTATTGAGGAAGTTCGGGTTCATATAGCAATGAAGGCCGGAAAAGAGGATTTTGTGTTTTTAAACATGCGTGGAAACCCGATTTCGAGGGTAATGGTATTTCTGATTATCAAGGATCTCGCAAAAAAAGCCGGTATCAATAAAAGTATAAGTCCGCATACCTTCAGACACTCGTTTGCAACCCATTTAATTGAAGGGGGTGCCGACCTCAGAGCCGTTCAGGAAATGCTTGGTCATGAAAGTATTACTACCACAGAAATATATACTCATTTAGACAGGGATTATTTACGTGAAACGATCATCCAGTTTCATCCAAGGAGTTAAAAAGTATCAAATTAGAATAAGGAAGACGGAAGCAGTAAATTAATTTCACATTACGTAAATCTGTCTTGGCTCTTAGCTCTGTAATCAATGGGTATTAACAAGCCATAAGAGTTTAAATTTAATTGCCTGATAAACAAATAGATATAAAGATGAATAACAATCAACAAAAATAAATTTTTAGAAGAGCTTATTCCGAGTAAATTTTATAAGTTTATTTTAAGAAAGTCGTTTGACGAGTTCTACGATTTTTTTGAAGCAAAATGAAAAAAAGCAATTTTTAGAATCCCCCAATATAAAACAGACATTTAATAGCAGAACTGCACATATACCTTTTAACACTAAAAACGTGAAAATGAGAAAATTGGTAATTTTTCCTATAGCTTTCATTGTTCTTTCATTCATATTTATTCAATCTGTTTCGTCGCAGGATAAATTTGATTTTTCAAAAAACGGTGAAATTCATGATCAGGTAATCCATTCATGGAACATCTATTATCGTGATTATTTTGCTTCAGAAATTAATAAGAGGTTATTTCAAGATGGTGATGTCTATGTTTTATATGATGTTCAGATTAGAGGGTTGCAATCATTTGTAGAGATGACCCGAAGATGTAAGGATACCCAACAGATTGCCGAGCTTGTAGATTTGTTAAGTCCCGTCTTTTCAGCATTAAAACCTATCTCAAGTGCTAACAATAGTACTGGCTGGATTTGCTCTGGTGGGAGTATATGTACAGCCTATGGTCGTCTTGGAAAGGAAGTGCCTCTTTGTAGTGTGCAGTTTTTGGGTCTGTTAGGAGCACTTGCCACTAATATATCCGAAAATATTCTTCCAAATAAACAAACAATGGCAGAGAAGACCTTTCTTACTAATACTTTCAATACCATGGCGGTCCAGTTAAATCGCTGGTTTACGGCAGACTATTTCAATTTAGTTAATGAAAGACTTCTTATGACTTCTGCTGATATGAAAGATGGGAGTTCAAGATATTTTTTTACAGACAGAGACCTTTGGTATTTGACAGTTCTTTCTGATTTGTCAGAATTACACCAATCCGGAATACAGCCTGCAGCAGAGGATGGGAAAAAAGCTTTTGAGGATTTACAAAATAAAAAAGACGGTATAAAAAAAATATTTGATTTATTCCTGGCCAGGACTTTTCTCACCAAATCTTTTAAAGGAGTAAGGGCTGAATTAGATAAAGGATTTTGGAAGTATCATTTTGATAACAGATATGCCAAATATACAGGTACTGAGAGCCCAGTCAGTTGGGAAAAAGGCAGCGACGGAGAATGGAAAATGAATACACAAGTAAAGGAGGACAGCACTTATATCTCACATGACATATCATGGGATATCAGTCATGCAAGAAGATTGGTCCCTGCTTTTGAAACTTTTGTAAGAAACCGGGAAAACATAAAAACGGTTTGGGATTATGATAACCCTGCTTTTGACCCGATAGCACTTCGTCGAGCCTATGCCAACCAGATAGTTGAAAAAATATGGAATGGTAATATTAATTACCCTCTATTTTCCAATTTTTGGAGTGGGGATAATGGTTGGTATAGAGTAGCATATGTACACCAGACCGGAAGGAGATTCGGTGGTTATTCCCCGTATGGGCTGAACACATCTATGCCTGAAGGTGGTTATCCAGTTTGGGGGGCTTTTCATCCAACCTTAAAAATCGTTTTTAGGAATATTTTTAAATTGTCACAAACTAATGACTCTATGGCAAAATCTTTTTTCTCGCAGTATTATAATGAATTATTTGATAATAGTTCAAATAATACTTCAATAAAACCAATTCAAAGTCTTTCCTTTTTATCGGATTTAGTAGAATGAAATAGAAGAGAAATTATTCCATTAAATATTGAATATAAAATACTAAAAAAGATTACATGTCAGACTTCTACCGATAGTCACTCATTAGGTAAGCGAACATTGTGACACTATCAAACAACAAAGCCCACCTTACGTATTGAAAAGCGGGTTTTGTATCCCCTACCAGAATAATGTCGAACTTTTCGAATGATCTGGGTTTAATTCGAGATTTTATTTTACCCCCCAATCTGTCTGGCGAAATTTTCTCAAGCATCCGCATTACCAACACGGACGGTAGAGGACTTCCCAGGAGAAGAAAGTTCTTGTCGGCCCTGATCCGCCATCCCTTAATCGGAATTATCTGACAGCCCTAATCATTCTGTCCTTTCCCCTGATATCCTGGCGCAATTCTGTGTTGGAAAAGCCCTTTTCTTTCATAAGATCCAGAGTTTGTGGTCCAAGGTTCTCATTGATCTCCAGAAACAGCAAGCCCCGTTGCGATAAATGCTGTATTGCAAAATCCGCAATAGCTCGGTAAAATATCAACGGGTCATTATCAGGAACAAATAAGGCCGTATGGGGCTCATATTCCAATACATTGGACATCATCTGCCCCATTTCCGATCGGGTGACATAGGGCGGGTTACTGATGATCACATCAAATTGTGTATGTAAAAGCTGTTCATTTTTGGGATCTAAAATGTCATCCTGAAAAAAATTCAGATCCGTCTGATTCAATTCTGCATTTTCTATCGCCGTATTCAGTGCATTTGCAGAAATATCCATGGCATATATATCAGCCATTGGAAAGTACTTTTTTATTGAAACCGGGATGCATCCGCTTCCAGTGCCAATATCGATGATTTTTAGCCCTTCAGTGCCTTTATTCAGACCCCTGAGCGCAATCAGTACCCAATCTACTAATTCTTCAGTTTCGGGTCTGGGAATGAGAACTGCAGGATTTACTTTAAATGTCAGACCGTAGAATTCCGTTTCTCCGAGAATATATTGCAGAGGCCTTCCGGTTTTTAACTCTTCCAGAATTCTGAGAAGGGCTTCAGCATCCTTATCCTGAATTTCTTCATTTTTGATGCTGAGGTATTTAGCCCGTTCCAATTTACAAATATGACTGATACTCAACCAGGCAAGACTACCGGCTTCCTGCCTGTGATATACAGATGTTAAGCTGTCAATATAAATCCTTTCGGCTTCTCTGAAAGTCATGCCGCAAAGTAAACCAATTCAGATGAAAAATAAGCAGAATGCCGGCTTTCAGTAATATTGAATATAAATAAACAGGCCTTGAATGATATTTAGCAATTCATAACTATTTTTGCAGTATGCACTCCCATCAAAACTACCTCCAGCGTTGTATTGATCTTGCCCGCCTTGGAGCCGGTTCTGTTAGTCCGAACCCAATGGTGGGATCTGTCTTAGTTTGTGATGATATAATTATCGGAGAAGGCTATCACAGAGTATATGGTCAGGCACATGCAGAGGTAAATGCAATTAATCAGGTTTTTGAAACACATGATAACGCTAAAGAGCTTTTAAAACGATCGACCATTTATATTAATCTCGAGCCTTGTTCCCATTTTGGCAAGACTCCTCCATGTGCAGATCTCATTATTTCGAACGAGATTCCAAGAGCCGTAATCGGTTGCAGGGATCCTTTTGAACAGATAAATGGTAAAGGAATCGAAAAACTCAGGAATGCAGGAATTGAGGTTATTGAAGACATCCTTACAGAGCAGTGTGTTGATCTAAACAAAAGATTCTTTACCCGTATTCAGAAACAAAGACCATATATTATCTTAAAGTGGGCACAAACAGCTGATGGTTTTTTTGCTCCTGCTGACAAGTCTCATAAATGGATAAGTTCACAAAACGCAAAACAATTAGTCCATCGCTGGAGGACAGAAGAAGACGCAGTTTTAGTTGGAAAGAATACAGCATTAGCCGATAATCCCCGGTTGAATAGCCGGGAATGGCCGGGAAGAGATCCAATTCGAATAATAATTGACAGGCGGCTGGAACTGCCCAATAATCTCAATGTTTTTGATCAGAGGCAGGATACCATCATCTTTAATGAGCAAAAAACTGATCTTGTCGACAGAATCAAATATCTGGAACTGGAAGATTTTGACAATCTGCTTCCTCAATTGATTGCTTACCAGCTATACTTAATGGATATACAATCTATGATTGTTGAAGGCGGTGCTGAAACACTAAACCTGTTCATTAAAGCAGGATTATGGGATGAAGCACGTGTTTTTACTAGTCCGCAAAACTGGAAATCAGGTATTTCAGCTCCAACTCTCTTCGGTAAGCAAGGTGAAACACAAAATGTCGGACCGGATGTTCTGAACATTTGGCTTAATAATCAATAACATGATTTATATCTTCCTAAGCGTTTGTTGCAGTGTATTTGTGTCGGTCTTACTGAAACTTGCAAAGCGATATGAAATAGATACCCGACAGGCTATTGCATGGAATTATTCCATAGCCGGTGTTCTTACCTGGCTAATTTTTAAACCGGCGATTCCACAGTTTTCTGAAAATATATATCCCGTATACATTGCCTTGGGGCTATTATTACCTTCAATATTTGTAGCATTAGCCCTGTCTGTTAGATTTACAGGGATTGTCAAAACCGATGTAGCACAACGTCTGTCACTTTTTATACCCGTACTGGCTGCATTTCTGATATTTGGAGAACCATATTCAATAATGAAAATTGTGGGAATCGGAATTGCCTTTATCGCAATAATTTTTTCAGTTCCCTGGCAAAAACAAACTGAAACATCGCATTCCTACTGGATTTACCCCCTTATTGTGTTTATTGGAATGGGAATTATCGACATACTATTTAAACAGATTGCCAGAACTGAGAATATCCCTTTCACTTCTTCACTCCTGGTAGTTTTTACCTTGGCATTCATTATTTCCATTTTATATATTTTATACCAGGTTCTGGTCAATAGATTAAAATTGACTTTAATTAATTTAATTTGTGGCTGGATTCTGGGAATTACCAATTTTGGAAACATTGTGTTTTACCTGAAGGCTCATCAAGCTCTAAGCAATCAACCTTCTGTGGTTTTTTCTTCCATGAATATTGGTGTAATCCTGCTTGGATCAGCAGTTGGTGTTCTGATTTTCAGGGAAAAACTTAGCCGCTTAAACTATGCCGGAATCGTTCTGGCTTTAATGTCAATTTTGATCCTTACTCTCGCACAATAATGCTTTTTGATGATACCTATAAAACGATTCAGGAGCCATCGGAAGGTGTATACCGTGATAAGGGAAGTAAATTCATTGCATTCCTTTATCCTGTTATATCTGAAAATGATGTAAAGGAAATTATAAGTGCATTAAAGGCCGAGCACCCAAAAGCGAGACATCATTGCTGGGCTTTGCGTTTAAGTCCCGACAAAACTGTATTTCGTTTAAATGACGACGGAGAACCATCCGGAACAGCAGGCAGACCAATTCTTAACACCTTATTATCTAATGAATTAACTAATATTCTCGCAGTGGTTGTCAGGTATTTCGGTGGGACATTACTTGGGGTTCCCGGTTTAATCAATGCTTACAAGTCAGCGACAATGGAGGCTGTCACTAATGCCATAATCATCGAACAAACTGTGAAATCAGTATTCAATATTGATTTTTCACATTCTCAAATGAATGAAGTAATGAAAGTTATAAAGGATGAAGATCTGAAAATAACTAATCAAAATTTTGATCTGAACTGTTCATTTTTGCTAGAAATCAGGCAGTCTCAGGTTAATAAAGTGCTTGCAAAGCTCGAAAAAATTGAAGGTTTGAGTTGGAAAAAAAATCAGGATTATGCTACACCGCAATAGAAATTACGACGTTTGTTCGACAGGAATTGGAACAGATTCATTGATGCAATACTATAATGTCCTTATTAGCTCGTGAAATTTAGCTAAGGCTGTAAGTTTATCTTCATCGAGGTTAAATTCGATCTTATGCATAAGATAATCTTCCAGATCAAGATTTTCAACCTTCGCCAAACCCGCAATTACCTCCTTTCGGTTATCAAGACCATATTTTAAGGCAGCATTAAATGCAATTTTGAAATCTTCAGGTATAGGCTTATTGGAGGCCCATACTGCAAAAACAAAGGGTAAACCAGTGAATTTATACCATTCTGAAGCCAGATCATACTGATACGGAAAATGATCCCTGTTTGAGAAAGTCCGGTCGCCTATCTGTACAAATGCATCTGCCATATCGGTTACAACCAATTCAGGATTAATTTTCCAATGATATTTCAGTAATACTTTTGACAGATTGTTGGAGGTTCGGGATTCGGCATCAAGCTGTAAAGTTCTTATTTCCTGAATAGGTTTATTGCTGAAAATAAAAACTGAATCAACATTGCCATTGGCCCCAATACAGTAATTTGAAATAATCTGATAATCTTTAATATGGAGTAAAGCAGCAACTGGAACTAAACCTATATCAACTTGATTATCAATTAATTTATTAGCGCAAACTGAAGGAATATCTAAGCTTAAATCTATATTATCTAATATGCCTGAATGCATAATTCCGTAAACAAATGGCTTGGAATTAGTATAGCTGACAGCTGAAACTTTTATTTTAGTCAAAACTAAGATGGCTTGTTTAAATGATTTGTATTATTAAACTCCAGGATATTAAATTTTTCTCCATCGTATTCTAATTTATAGAGTGTGGTATTGGAATGTGGAAAATCATCCATTTCAGCAAGTGGACGATTTGTTAGCAGACAAAGAAATAAGCGCATTGCACGTCCATGCATGCAAATCAGAATGTTTTGATCACTATTCTCTTCGATCAGGTGCTCAAGGACTATTAATTGCCTCTCTTTAACCTCCAGTGGACTTTCACCGCTTTCAAATTTATGATGAAGTTCACCTGATCTCCATTGAGTTACCAGAGTATGAAAATGTGAAGTTAATTCTTCAGTGCTCTCCTGTCCTTCGTAAATACCCCATCCCAACTCATCAAGGCCGGGATATTGTACCCAGGGTATATTAGAATCTATGAATTTTTTAATGGTTTGGTGGGTTCTTTTTAAGGTAGAGGTATAAATTTTATCGAAAGGGATTTGTTTGTAAGCCTGGTAAAAGGCTTCAGATTGCGCCAGTCCTGTTTCATTCAAACTGCTATCCATCCCTCTACCCTGAACTATTCCCAGTTTGTTGAGGTCTGTTTCACCATGGCGTATAATGTAGATTGTTTTCTTCAATTCAGAACGGGTAACTTATAAAATTTTGGCTTTTCAACTTCAGGAAACTGATAATCATTAAAATCAGTAATTACATGATAAAGGGTATCGCGCTCAATCGGGTATCTGCCAACCTGTTTGATCAGTTCAACCAATTCCTGAGTGCTCATAGCAG
>CAYHGN010000075.1:0-16843 GCA_964356005.1 uncultured Sphingobacterium sp. | reverse complement strand
TAATGGGGTCTATCTCCATGAGGATTATGATACTGCCTACAAGACAAAATTCTGTGTCGGGGTGGCCGGATATCCTGAAAAGCACTTTGAAGCTCCTAACATGAAAACAGACTTTGGCTTTCTGAAAAAGAAAGTTGAAATGGGTGCCGAGTTCATTGTAACCCAGATGTTTTTCGACAATTCCAAATATGTTGAATTTGTGGCCTTATGTCGTGAAAACGGAATAAATGTTCCAATTATACCCGGTTTGAAACCGATTACTTCATCCAAACAATTGATCAGCCTCCCCAAAATTTTCCACATCGATTTGCCGGAAGAACTTAGTGAAGCCGTTCAAAAATGCAAATCTGAAAAAGAGGTTAGGGAAGTTGGAATTGAACATATGATTGCACAATGTAAAGAACTGATGAAAGTTGGAGCACCTGTATTGCACTTTTATACAATGAGTAATCCTGGTCCGACGAAGAGAATTGCTGAAGCTATTTTTTAAAAAATCAATCAGACAGGGTGACTTCCCAAATCCGATTAAAAAATAGATCATAGAAAACCTTATTGAACAATTGGGTTAAATGGATATATATAGTAAATAACCGTTTGATCAATCAGAACTACCATTAACTAATTTTCCATTAAACCATAATTTAAGTTTTTGTAAATTAGCTAACGCTGCTTAACGCTGACAGGGTTTTAAACCCTGTCAGCGTTAGGTTAAATTAGGAGACTGTTTTATTCGATAACAGAATAATTCATGTTGTGTTTTACCTTAACAAATAAGCCTTAAACCATTTAAAATCATTTTCAAGACTTGCAGAAAGCCTTTCCTTGCCTTCCAGCTCCTTCACCTGTTCGGGAATATCTATTTTGTCTGCAATCTCTGCAGGAAAAATATCAGGAAATTTACATGGATGAGCGGTAGCTAAAAATACCCCTGCAATGTCATCAGACGAGTTATCATTCATCCAGTTCCTTAATGCCAGCCAGGCAATAGCTGTATGCGGACACATGATGTAGCCATGCTTCTTGTGTACCAGCTTTATGGCTTCAAGGGTTTCATCATCACTAAAACTATAGGCACTGACCAATTTTTTAAGCAAACTGCGATCTCCTCCAAACATATCCATGATCCTTACCCAGTTACTTGGATCGCCCACATCCATCGCATTTGACCAGGTCTGCACACTTGGCTTAGCCTGATAAACCCCGGTTTGAAGGAAAACAGGCACTGTATCATTCACATTAGTTGCGGCCAAAAATGCCTTTACAGGCAGACCCATCTTCCAGGCGAGCAAACCCGCTCCAATATTGCCAAAATTACCGCTTGGGACAGAAAAAACAACTTCCTTAAATCCCATTCGCCGGATCTGTGCATACGCATTAAAGTAATAAAATGTCTGAGGGATTAGCCTTGAAATATTGATAGAATTGGCAGATGTCAGACGCAATTTCTCTTTCAGTTCCGGATCATTAAATGCCTGCTTCACTAAAACCTGGCAATCATCAAAGGTACCATCGATCTCAATTGCACGAATGTTTTGTCCGTTGGTTGTCAATTGAAGTTCCTGTATCGGGCTTACCTTGCCCTTTGGAAATAAAATAGTCACTCTGACATTTGGCACACCCAGAAAACCCAATGCTACTGCTCCACCTGTATCTCCCGACGTGGCTACAAGTACATCCAATTGCTTCTCGCCTTCCTTTAGAAAATAACTCATCACCCGGCTCATAAATCTGGCCCCGAAATCTTTAAAAGCCAGTGAGGGCCCATGAAATAGCTCCAGAACATTTACGCCCTTTGATATTTCAATAACAGGAGCATCGAAATTGATTGCATCATCAATAATAGCCTTCAGATCTGCTTCGGGAATTGAATTATTAAGAATTGCTTTGGATACCTGGAAAGCGATTTCAGGCAAACTAAATTTGTGCAGATCTGCAATAAATTCCGGATCAAGCACCGGGATATTTACGGGCATGTATAAACCCCTATCTGTGGGTAAACTATTGAATACCCCATCTTTGAAAGGAACTCTTAAATTTTTATTATTGGTACTATATAAATACATTAATCTAAAATTATTGGTCCCTGAGCATTAATCGGCGACCTGTATGCAATACTTTCTGTATCCAGCCATCTGAAATGTGCCTGCAATTTTTCATTGATCCTGCGGGCATCTTCATCATTTCTGGTAAATGTGAAAACCGAAGGTCCGGAACCGGAAATTCCAAAACTCAAAGCTCCATTTTCCATCGCAATTTCTCTTAATCTGTAAAAATCAGGGATCAGGATTGATCTGACCGGCTCGACAATCACATCCTTCATACTCCTGGCTATCAGGTCTATATTTTTGGTATACAAACCACTAACAAGTCCCGCAACATTTCCCCACTGTATAACTGCATCTTTCAACAATATTTTGCTCCTTATGATCTGCCTTGCATCGCGAGTCGGCACATCAACCTGCGGAAAAACAATGGAACAATAAAGTTCTTCCGGAAACGGCAGCTGTATAATATCAAGTGGCTCATAACTGCGTATCAATACAAAACCTCCAAGCAATGCCGGAGCCACATTATCTGCATGTCCATATCCACAGGCCAGCTCCTCTCCTTTCATCGCAAAAGGAACAAGCTCCATTTTTGTCAAAGGGCTATCCATTAAGGTATTAATCGCAAATAATCCAGCAACTGTACTGGCAGAGCTTGAACCTAATCCGCTGCCAATAGGCATCTTTTTATTCAATTCGATCTCTACTCCTACATCAGATCGCCCGATATGATTCAGAAAATGCTGCACACTCACACTAACCGTATTCTTTGCCGGATCATAAGGTAGACGTCCGTCATCGCCGCTAATTTTTGTGATAAGCACTCCCGGTTCATTCCTCAAGCGCATGATTACTTCATCCCCTGGTGCATTTACCGCGAAACCCAATACATCGTAACCGCAAACCACATTGGCTACTGTTGCAGGTGCAAAAACTTTTACTGATTTGTTCATATTTTTATACTGTCTCTTGAGAATCCTGCTTAAGCTGAACGATCAAAAATATTAAATTAATCAGCTGCTATCAGAATTTATTGGCACCTACATGCACAATATCTGCAAACACTCCTGCAGCTGTAACTTCAGCACCTGCACCCGGACCTTTAACAACCATTGGCCTTTCTTTATAGCGATCTGTAATAAATGAAATGATATTATCACTTCCCGATAAGGCATAAAAAGGATGCGTTTCGTCAACCATCTGAAGACCAATCTTAACCTTACCATTCTCGAGCTTACCAATATATCTGAGTACTTTTTTTCCATTCTCAGCCTGCTTTTTCATTTCTTCAAAAAAGCTGTTCTCTGCAAGCAATGTCTTATAAAAATCATCCACAGTTTCTGCATTGAGGCATGATTTGGGAAGCATACTTTCAATCTCTACATCTGCGGCTTCGAGTTCATAACCTGCATCACGGGCAAGAATCAACATCTTTCTCATAAAATCAGTACCACGAAGGTCATCCCGTGGATCAGGCTCTGTATAGCCTTTCTCCTGAGCCTGCTTAACAATATCATGGAATGTGATATCACCTTTGTAGTTATTAAAAATGTAAGAAATGGTTCCTGAAAGTATCGCTTCAATACTTAAAATCCGATCCCCACTGATCATCAGGTCTTTTAAGGTCTTTACGATAGGAAGACCTGCTCCTACATTGGTTTCATAAAAAAAATCTACCCCATGCAGTCTCGCAGTATCTCTAAACATTTTGTACTGTTCGAATGAAGAAGAATTACCAATCTTATTGCAGGTTACAATTGAAATATTTGAACTGAATATCTCCTGGTAAAATTCAATGGGTTTTAAACTCGCAGTATTATCTGCAAAAACACAGTTTGGAAGGTTCATTGATTTCATCCTCTCCACGAAAAGGGAGAGATCAGCATGCTCACCTTCCTTTTGAAGCGTATTCTGCCAGTTTTCCAGTTCAATACCCTCTTCATCAAAGATCATTTTGCGGGTATTCCCAATGCCAACAACTTTAATTTGTATTCCATTATGTTTCTGAAGGAAATCTCTGTGTTCCATCAATTGTTTAAACAAAGTGGTTCCAATATTTCCGGTTCCAAGACAGAACACATGTAAGGTTTTATTTAATTCAACGAAGAAAGCATCATGTACAGCATTGAGTCCTTTATTCAAATCTTCTCTCGAGATTACAACAGAAATATTGTATTCTGAAGATCCCTGAGCAATTGCCCTGACATTGATTCCATTACGTCCTAATGCATGGAATAACTTCCCGGAAATACCCGGAGTTTGCTTCATGTTTTCCCCGACAATGGCGAGAACCGACAGACCCTGCTCAAAAACAGGTGCCTCGATCTTTTTGGCGAGCAACTCCAGTTCAAATTCCTGTTCAATTAAATGCTGTGCTTTTGCAGCATCAGACGGGTGGATTGCAAAAGTGATGCTGTGTTCTGAAGAAGACTGGGTGATCAGAATTACATTGATCTGCTCACGTGCAAGCAAGGAAAAAAGTCGTCCACTGAAACCGGCCTTACCAACCATTCCACTTCCTTCTAAATTAATGATACTGATATCGTTAATTGAAGATATACCTTTGATTGCCAAACTTGAATTTCCGCAATCATGCCTGATGATAGAGCCCGGAAATTCAGGTTCAAAGGTATTCCGTATTACTATTGGAATTCTCTTCATGAAGGCGGGTATCATGGTTGGCGGGTATATAACTTTTGCACCAAAAAATGAAAGCTCCATTGCCTCGGTATATGAAAGTTCAGGTAATGAAAACGCCTTTTTTACCATTCGCGGATCCGCAGTCATCATTCCGTTCACATCAGTCCAGATCTCTATCTCCTCAGCATTCAGTGCTGAACCAAAGATGGCCGCGGTATAATCGCTTCCACCTCTACCCAGCGTGGTTATTCTGCCCTCATCATTACTCGCAATAAAGCCCGTAACGAACAGCATTTTATCTCTATTATTTTTATAACAATCTCTGATCAGGATCTCAGTGAGTTCCATATTGACTCGCCCCTGTCCAAATGAACTGTCTGTTTTTATAACATCTGCAGCATTTACATAAACATCATCATCCGATTTTTGTCCGGCGATCTTGCTGATCATAAACGTTGAACAACGCTCTCCATAACTAAGTACCAGATCCAGGGTACGTGGAGTTAATTCGCGCAGAATCAATATCCCCTGCAAAAGATCTTCCAGTTCGTTAAACAGGATACGAAGCTTTGTGAATACAGGATTTTGTTTTGGTACGGCCAGAAGTTCTTTGATTACGTCAAAATGGCGCTCTTCAAGCTCCTTTAATTCATTGCTGAAAGTTCCACCTTGAGCAGCCTTATCGGCCATTTCCGACAAAAGATTCGTGACCCCGCTCATAGCCGAAAGGACAATAACCGGATTCCCCGATTGTTTCTGTTCCTTTTCAATAATCTGCAATAATTTACTGATCGATTCAACCGATCCAACTGAGGTACCCCCGAACTTTAAAACTTTCATTAGTATATACTTGTTTATGAGTCCCGCATGTGCGCGATTCTCTGAATTTTTATAAAAAAAAACGCCTTCCCCTTTGTCGGAGGAAGGCGTTTTTGATGTTTTATGTTAAATTTACACCATACATTTACCTTCCCCAAGCATCAGCGTGGTAGTGGTAGTTGTTGTTGTGGTATAAAAGGTTGTAATCATTTCTTTTTTATTGTGGCGTAAATAACGGTTTTAATTTTTGAATTCGCAAATCATTGTGAATTTATTTTAAATAAAGATTATTTTTTGTCAAAACGATAATAAATAGCCTACATAATTATTGATAATGTAATCAAGGAGTATCTTTAGCGATCAAATGCAGGGACTAGTTATAAAATCAACAGGAAGCTGGTACGAGGTTCAAACCGATGAGGGTAGAGCCATAAAATGTCGTATTAAGGGTAAGTTTCGAACGCTGGATATAAAAACTACCAATCCTGTAGCTGTAGGTGATCGTGTTACTGTGGAGCCGGAGCCTGATCAGGAAACCGGACTGATCACCGAACTCGAGCCAAGAAAAAATTATATCATCCGTAAATCTGTGAACCTTTCAAAGCAGGCTCAGATCATTGCAGCAAATTTAGATCAGGCTTTTCTGATAGTAACCCTGGCCTCTCCACGAACTTCATTGGGATTTATCGACCGCTTTCTGGTAACTGCCGAAGCCTATGATATTCCTGCGAAATTGATATTTAATAAACTTGACCTTTTTAGTGCTGAGGGTCTGGAGATTTTAAGCCAATACCAGTCAATTTATGAGCAAGCAGGTTACCCATGTTACAGCGTATCGGCATTAAAAGCGACTAATCTGGATCAGTTAAGGGAACTTTTGAAAGACAAAGTTACATTGGTCAGCGGTCATTCCGGTGTTGGAAAATCAACACTGATCAATGCCTTACTACCTGGATATGAACTTAAAACAGGTGAGATCTCTGATTGGAGTGATAAGGGCAAACACACCACAACATTTGCTGAGATGTTCAAGCTGCCTTTCGGCGGATACCTGATTGATACCCCCGGGATACGTGAACTCGGTGTATTCGATATTGAAAAACAGGGCCTTGGTCGTTTATTTCCTGAAATCAGAAAGCTGATGGATGATTGCCGCTTTAATAATTGCCGGCATATTAACGAACCGGGATGTGCAGTTTTAGAGGCTCTGGAAGAAGGCGAACTCGAAGCATCCAGATACGACAGTTATTTAAGTATATATAACAACAACGACACAAGGGCATAAGATGAGAGCAATTATTCAGCGGGTTAATAGCGCGTCATGCAGCATTGAGGGTAAGATCAGTGGAAAAATAGACAAGGGTTTTATGATTCTATTGGGAATTGAGGACAGTGATACCGACGAGGATCTGATCTGGCTGGCACAAAAAATCAGCAACATGAGAATCTTTTCGGATGAAAACGGTTTGATGAATAAGGCTTTGGCTGATGTTCAGGGGAATATTTTGCTAATCAGTCAGTTTACCCTGTTCGCCTCCACAAAAAAAGGAAACCGTCCTGGATTTACACGTTCAGCAAAGCCTGACCTTGCAATTCCATTGTATGAAAAAATGATCCGCGAGCTGAGTCAGCTTACCGGAACTAAGATTCAAACCGGGGTTTTTGGTGCAGATATGCAGATTAGCCTGGTTAATGATGGCCCAGTAACAATAATCATGGACACCAAATCAAGAGAATAAATCCAAAAATAATTAGGATGACTATACAGGAAGCACAGGAAAACGTTGACCATTGGATCAAAACTACCGGAATTCGATATTTTAATGAACTTACTAATACCGCCATCTTAATGGAGGAGGTTGGTGAAGTTGCCCGCATCATGGCCAGAAAATATGGTGAGCAATCTTTCAAAAAATCAGATGAAGGACAGGATTTGGGTGATGAACTCGCTGATGTATTGTTTGTTCTGATCTGTCTGGCCAATCAAACGGGGGTGGATTTAACCGAAGCACTTGCAAAAAATATGGAAAAGAAAAATATCCGGGATGCCGACAGGCACATGAATAATGAAAAGTTGAGATAACCCTGTCAGCCTTTATATGATCATTTTAACCAGTCTCTCCCCATCAAGCACCGGAATCCCTTTGGTAATATTCAGATTCAGACAAAACTTAATATCTTCTTCAATACCCAACTTTTTCAAACGCTCACTGTGTGAAGTTTTCTTCAAATAGGTGTTCAGATCATCCTTTGCTATAATATAGAGGTCTTCGGAAGCTATACCCGCATCATCCAGAGCATAATTCTCCTTCCTTAGCTGATGTACAACTCCGCCCGCAAAGAGAGTATCTTCAAGATTAACTTTATCCTTCCAGCCAGAACACAAAAGCAAAATATCATTGGACTGAGTTTTTAGCCAATCGCAAAGAGAAGCAAGGTTTAAAAAGGAACCAATCACAATTTTATGGGCTCCTCGTGACATATTGATGGCGTGAGTACCATTGGTTGTGGTCAGAACAATTGTTTTGCCACCTACCTTGCCTTCAGTATACGAAAACGGCGAATTGCCAAAATCAAAACCATCTACCACTTCACCATTACGCTCTGCAGCAAGCAGATAACCAGTGGATCTGTAAGATTCGCATGCCTCAATCGTTGCGACCGGGATGATTGATTCTGCCCCATTTTCA
This sequence comes from uncultured Sphingobacterium sp., assembly GCA_964356005.1. GTDB lineage: Bacteria > Bacteroidota > Bacteroidia > Sphingobacteriales > Sphingobacteriaceae > Daejeonella. The sequence goes on along the minus strand of CAYHGN010000075.1, from coordinate 8,649 downwards.
ATTCCATAACAAATCGAAGAAGTTGCTCTGAAAATATCAATTACAACAACAATACTGTTTGAAAAATCATGAAGGTGAAGCAGAGCAGGTGTGAGACAAACTTCGAGGTTACGTTTTTGCATTCTTTAAAAAGGGAAATTATTACTTAAAAGGCATTTTTACTACTCTTGCTAACACTTTATTATCTCTAATCTTAATATAAACATCCGTCCCAACTTTTGAAAAGGCAGTTTTAACATAACCCATACCGATTCCCTTTTGCAGGCTTGGCGATTGTGTACCTGAACTTACATTACCAATTACAGTGCCATCAATATCGACTATTTCATAATCGTGACGAGGAATACCTCGCTCGATCATTTCAAAACCAACCAGTTTACGTTCAACTCCCTTTTCCTTCTGGGCCGCAAGGTTTTCTGAATTGACAAAGCTCTTTGTGAATTTAGTGATCCAACCCAGTCCAGCTTCAATCGGTGAAGTTGAATCGTCGATGTCATTACCATACAAACAGAAACCCATCTCTAACCTGAGTGTATCCCTTGCTGCGAGTCCGATGGGTTTGATGCCTAATGGCTCACCTGCCCTGAAAACTTCATTCCAGATATGTTCAGAATCATTTTTGTCAAAATATAATTCAAAGCCCCCTGCGCCAGTATATCCTGTAGCTGAAATTAAGACATTTTCTATCCCCGCAAAAACACCCTTTTTGAATGTATAATAATCCATGTCAGACAAATTAACATCTGTTAAACTTTGAAGAGCTTCAACAGCTTTTGGTCCCTGGATCGCCAGTAATGAAGTCTGATCTGAAATATTCCTCATATCGACAGCATTCCTGTTGTGCCTGGATATCCAATCCCAGTCTTTTTCAATATTCGATGCGTTTACAACCAGCATATAAGTTTTTTCATCTATACGATAGACCAGCAAATCATCAACTATTCCACCCTGCTCATTTGGCAAACACGAATACTGCACTTTCCCGTCAAAAAGTGTAGAAGCATCATTTGAGCATACCCTTTGGATAAGGTCTAATGCACCCTCCCCTTTCAGAATAAATTCGCCCATGTGGCTTACATCAAACACTCCCACGCCATTTCTGACTGTTTCGTGTTCGATGTTAATACCATTGTATTGAACAGGCATATTAAATCCGGCAAAAGGTACCATTTTGGCACCAAGTGCAATATGGATATCATTTAAAGCAACACTTTTCATTATTATGGGAGATTATTAATTGCGCCAAAAGTAATTAAAAACGATTAAAAGCTAAGCTATATTTTCAGGATAATCAATTCTGCCCTGAAACTATAATGCAAGTGTTAGCTGGGGATCGCTGACCCGGAAAGTTCTACGATGAAAAGGCGAAAAGCCATGGGTAATGACAGCATTTCTATGCTTAATAGTCGGGTAACCTTTATTACTTCTCCAGTCATATTGCGGATATTCTGCTGCGAGCTTGAGCATGTATTCATCACGGTAGGTTTTTGCAAGAATTGACGCTGCAGCAATAGAATAATACTTACTATCTCCTTTTATGATACATTGATGAGTTAAATCTCCAAAAGGTTTAAACCGGTTTCCATCTATAATAATAAACCCCGGGCGAATACTGAGTTGCCCGAGTGCAAGATGCATCGCTTTGATTGAAGCATTCAATATGTTGATCTTGTCAATTTCTTCATGATCTATTGATGCTACCGCAAATGCTATGGCCTCTCGTTCAACCATATCGCGGAGTTGAAAGCGATTTTTTTCATTTAACTTTTTGGAATCGTTAAGCAATGGATGCGAAAAGTTATCAGGTAAAATTACGGCAGCTGCAAAAACCGGACCGGCAAGGCATCCTCGCCCCGCTTCATCACATCCCGCTTCAATAAATCCCTGCTGAAAGTACGGTAGAAGCATAATATCAGTTTATAAGGAAAACACTAAGATACCCTGATGGTTAATAGGGTAATATCATCTGAATTCATCTTCGCACTATTCAGGTTTTGGATGCTTCTTAGAATATTCTCATTGAGGTTATCCACTTCAAGATGACAACTTTCCAGCAAATGTGAAACAAGCTCTTCATCAGAAATGTAAACTTCCTCGTTCGGGCTTTCAACCAGGCCATCAGTATAATTGAAAACAATACTTCCGGAAGTCAGAATTTCCTTGCCCAAATTTATTGCCGGAAGGATATCAAAAGCACCGATAATAGTGGTGCCTTCTTTTAAAAATTTAACCCTTCCATCCATTACCAGAACCGAAGGATTGTGTCCTGCATTTACATACTGTAGTTCCCTTGTTTGTTCATTGTATAGACCAAGGAACAAAGTCACGAATCGTTCCCCATTAGTATTTGAGTAAACAATCTCATTCAATCGCTCAGTCAGCTTCACCAGATTCCTTTCTACTGAAGCCCAGGCTCTTAAACTGGCCTGTAAATTTGCCATCAGTAAAGCAGCAGAAACCCCTTTTCCTGATGCATCTGCAATACACCAAAGATACTCATGAGTACCCAGTTTAATAAAGTCAAAATAGTCGCCTCCAATATTCTCATTCGGAAGATAAGTAGCACCCACCTCTACAGCACCCGTTTTAGGCAATCGACTGGGTATAAGCATCCCCTGAACCTCAACAGCTAGTTCCATATCACGCTGCAGGCGCTCTCTGCCTACCCGTTCTTTCAGTAGTTTTTTATTTTCAAGGGCTACAACAATTACATTGATAAGCGTTTGAATAAAATTGAGATCACTGTTCAGCAGATTCTGACTGGTATCAAAGTCGCCAATCAAAACGAAAGCCAGAAGCTCCTGATTGTGAAAAACCGGAACAAAATATTCGTATTTGTTTAAAAAGGGGTCTACCTGAGCCTTTAGGGAAGTAATATTTCTGAAATCAATCAGTGCCTGGCAGGTTTGCTGCAATGTTTTTGCATTTTCAAATTCTCCCCCAAAACGTGTTGCGCAATAAAAATGTTCTCCTTCCTTGATCAAAAGTCGAATTTCCCCAATCTTTAAATGGACATTCAGAATTACCTCAAGCATCTCAAACAAAACCGAGGAAGGACTATTGACATTAATAGCCTGAGTAATTTCAAGCAAAGAGTTAAGTTCAGCCTGACGTTTTAGCAAGAGTTGAATTAACTCACTTTCATCATTTACTGCTGATATTGGTTTTCTTTGCAAGACTATACTTTTGAGGACAGCGACACTTAAAATTAAGGAATTAATCTAAACTTACAATCATGAATCGGGTTTTATGGATATTTGACTCAGATCTTGTAACTGAGCCCGGGCTTTGCAATCTTGTCGATTTCTCTCAATACTCAATACTCAATACTCAATACTCAATACTCAATACTCAATACTCAATACTATCGTACCATCCTACCCTTCCAATTATATTTACCTGAGTTTCCGGCAATTCCAATATACATCAGATAAAACATATGGAGCACAGTAAGTATTGGAACATACCATAATAATACACTTCTCCTAGCAAATCTGCATAGCGGAATTAGCAATGTCATTTCCGCAAAAGCTTTTATAATTATGCTTATTAAACACAAATACCAGAAAAAAGGATTGAAAAAGCCCAGAATTGAACTCAGAAAAATCATAAAATTAAATATCCAAACCGATACACCTATTAAAACAATTGCCTTGTTCTTATATTTTGTGCTTTTTGATGCCCAGCGTTTTCGTTGCTGGATAAATTCTTTCATGTCTGATTTTGCATGAGTATATACAATCGCATCTCTGGATTTACAAAAACCAATACCATCAGGATAAACCGATGCCACTTTATGAAGAAATAGTTCATCATCTCCGGAAGCAAGTTCATCAATACCCTGAAATCCTTTAAGCTCATAAAAAACTTTCCGTTGATAAGCCAGGTTTGCCCCACTACAAGTTGAAGGCATTTTATTCCCTATTCCAGCAGCTCCCAAACCCGACAGAAAAAGAAAGTCCAGTGTTTGCATTTCTTCAAAAATGCTTTTTTCCTCAAAATAAATTACCGGTGAGGAGATCATCTTGTAATTACCTGATTCATAAAATCCAATAATAGTTTTGAGCCATGACGGTGACATTCTGCAATCCGCATCGGTTGTAATAATGAGCTGAGAATCAGAGAGCTTAATCGCTTCGGTAATTGCTTTCTTTTTATAAGAATTTAATGGTTTGTCTTCATTCAAAACAATCAGCTTTACACCCCTGTCTGCAAATGAAAGAACGATTTCAGAAGTCTGATCACTAGAGTGATCATCAACCACAATTAATTCTACTAAATCAGCAGGATAATCCTGAGCCAAAATATCTTTAATAGTATTGAAAATTTTATCTTCCTCATTTCTCGCTGCAATCAGTATACTGACAGTAGTTTTAAAACGGTTACTTTTCAGATCAAAGGCTTCCACAGCACCCCATCCTCTTCGCAGAAACAAAATTAAACCCAAATAGGCAAGGGCCAGGGCAATTGAAATGATACTAATTACGAGGACTACCAAAGAAATTGAGTTTTAAAACGAAAACGGACCCTAAAATAGCCGGAATAATTAAATTAATCAGCCATATACTTGCAACTGCTGCCATTACCGCGATTTCATGATCGGTTACAAAAGAAAAAAAATAAGAGGCAGTTGTTGCCCTCAAACCTATATCAAGAAGATCAAGAGAAGGCATTGAGGATTGAACGAAGTAAAAGATGAACAGAATCAAAACCATGTCAAGCGGATCTATTTCAGGAATCAGAAAATGAATAATCAGAAAATATTGTGTGCTAAATATCAGGATACGCGACAGGCTATACATTAAGATATGCAAGAGCTCTGAAACCTTGAATTTCGAAAAAATAATGAAAAAGCGCTTGTAAGGCTTCAAGAACTTTATTTTTAACAAGAGACCATTTATCCAATGTATATTAAAAAAGAAAAGCAGGAAAAATCCGCTGAAAACAAGGGCCAATATGGCTATACTTAAATTCATGAGGGGATTGAGATCCATAAAATGAAAAATAAACCAGCTAAGTGCCAATGAACCTAACACATTGATCAGCACCAATTGACCGAAAGCACCAACAGTCATAGCAACAGCCCCTTTTATCCGCTTATTTGGAGACAGAAAAAAGACCCTCCCTCCGTATTCTCCGATCCGGTTTGGAGTAAATACCGCCCAAGTTAATCCACAAAAAACAGATTCAACAGCCTTCCATTTAGATATTACTTCAATTTTTCGAACAAGGAACTTCCATTTGAGAGCCTCCAGATACCAGTTCAGTAACATCAATAGAAAAAGGCTGCACATAACTATCCACACACTTTCAGGATCAAGCTTGTTCAGCAGTATCCTGAAGTTGCTGATACCACTATTATTACTGAGCCTGTTATAAATATACCAGGATGCCAGACCTAAAATGGTGACCTTAATGCAAATGCTCAGAATCTTTTTGGTGCTGCTGTTCAAAATATTTTATTTATGCAATGTTAAGCAAAAGCTCCATTGAATTTAAAATTTGAAATTGTATTGCCTTAAAAACATTATAAAGCGGGTAATTTCTTAATATTGTCAAGCATGCTAAAAGAAAAATCAACTGAGCGAATAATCCTTGGAATTGATCCCGGAACCAGTGTTATGGGTTATGGAATAGTCAAGGAGGTAAAAAGCTCTGTTGATTTGATCTGTATGGGTGTAGTAAAACTCCAGCACCTTGACGATCACCCTTTGAAACTTAAACATATTTTTGAAAAAACCGTTTTACTGATTGATCAATATAAACCTGATTGCCTTGCAATAGAAGCTCCCTTCTATGGCAAAAATATCCAGGTGATGCTGAAACTGGGCCGGGCACAGGGAGTAGCAATGGCTGCAGCATTATCACGTAGTCTTCCTATTTTCGAATATTCACCAAGAAAAATCAAACAGTCAATCACCGGTAACGGTAATTCCTCCAAAGAACAGGTGGCAGCTATGCTCAAAACCCTTTTGAAATTCACTGAAACTCCCGAATTTCTTGATGCTACTGATGGCTTGGCAGTTGCAGTTTGTCATTCATTCCAGAAAATAAGCAGCGGCGGAAGCAAAAAAAATTATTCCGGCTGGGATGCTTTCGCAAAGGATAATCAAAAACGGATTAAATAAAAGATATTAAAGCTAAAGCTGTTCCTTAATTTTTTCTGCTATTGCCTCCAGTTCTTCATCAGTAAAGCTCAGTTTAGGACGACTAAAATTCATGTCGTCCATGCTATTGATCGGGATAAGATGAACATGCACATGAGGAACTTCCAGACCTATGACTGAAACACCAATGCGCTTGCATGGTATGGCCTTTTTTAAACCCGCTGCTACAATCTGAGCAAACATCATCAGACCTACATAAGTTTCACTATCCAGGTCAAATATATAATCAACCTCCTTTTTAGGAATAACCAGCACATGGCCTTCTGTTAGCGGATTTACATCCAAAAAAGCAAGATATTCCAATGTCTCAGCGACCTTATGTGAAGGAATATCGCCAGCTACTATTTTTGAGAAGATTGATTCCATATGATTTGATTTATTTTCTGATCAGGTTTAATATTATCTGCTAATTTCAATGATCTCGAACTCAATTTTACCTGCCGGAACAGCGATCTCAGCTTTGTCGCCCACAGATTTACCCAATAAACCCTGAGCGATAGGCGACTTCACTGATATTTTACCTGTTTTCAGATCGGCTTCTGATTCAGAAACCAGCTGATAAGTCATGGTTGCCCCATTATTGGTGTTCTTGATCTTAACAATAGATAATGCAAGGACTTTCGATGAGTCCAGCTTCGATTCATCAATTAATCGGGCATTCGCCAAAACATTCGTCAGCTTTGAAATTTTTGATTCATGATGTCCCTGCGCTTCTTTGGCAGCATCATATTCAGCATTCTCCGACAAATCGCCTTTATCTCTGGCTTCAGCAATTGCTTTTGAAATTTGTGAACGACCTTCAGTTTTTAATAAGTGAAGCTCTTCTTTAAGTTTTTCTAATCCTTCCCGGGTATAATAAGTTACTTCCGTCATATCTCACACATTTTATGATAAACTCTTAAAAACAAACAAGACTATGTCGGCATAAGCCAATATAGTCTTGCTCGTATTAATACGAAGATAATATTTTTGATTTTAGATTTCCAAATTTCTATGATGAAATCTGGGCCGAAGAATCTGGTTAAGTTACAAGCGCTTCATTATCAATCAACAAAAGAAAGTAATTTTAATTTCTCAGCAAGCACTTCAGAAATCTTTCGGTAAGAATCATGGGTCCATCCAGCCACATGTGGACTTAAAATCACCTTTGGGCAATCCTTCAATTCATTAAACCATTCCTGCTCCCCCAAGGCCGGGAATTTTTCAACTTCAAGCACATCCAGTCCCGCGGCACTTATCTTCCCACTTCGTATTCCATTCAAAACCGCCCTGGTATTTACAACTTCACCTCTTGAGGTATTTAGAAAAATGATTGGCTTTCTGAAATGAAAAAGATATTCCTCATTTAGGAGCTGTTTCGTTTCAAAAGTGAGTGGAATATGAAAACTTAAAATATCTGCCTGTTTAACCACCTGTTCCATCGCTACTTCTTGGACGTGCTGGTCTGAAAAGCCGGTTTTATATTTATCATAGGCAATCACCTTTAGCTCAAAACCCGAAAGTTTTTGGGCAAGCATTTGTCCGGTATTTCCATATCCAATAATAGCCAGGGTTTTGCCTTTCAGCTCCCATCCCCTATTTCCTTCCCTATCCCAGATACCGTTTCGAACTTCGCTATCAGCTTTTCTTAGATTATTGAGCAATGAAAGCAGCATTCCAATAACATGTTCTGCCACTGCATCCCGGTTTCCCTCAGGAGCATTGATGCAGGCTATTTTCTTTGATCTGGCGTACTGCTCATCCACATTATCCATGCCAGCACCCGCTCTGGCAATAAATTTAAGATTTGAACCAGCATCAATTACTTCCCGGTCTATCTGAAACCGTGTACGGATTGCTATTCCGGCATAATTTTTCAGAACCTCTAAAGTTTCGCTTCTGCTGATTGATGGAAGATCATCGCATACATAGCCTAGTTTTTCTGCCTCAATTTTGAAGGCAGGATGCAAATGGTCAGCAATCAGGATTCTTTTATTCATTCTGTAATTATTCTCGATGTACTGATCAGGTTTGTCATTTTAACAAAGTCATCTACACTCAGCCGCTCTGCACGAAGATCGAACATTGGATCATCTGTCATACTCTCCTTACTTAAAAGTGAGGATAAGGCATTTCTAAGAGTTTTGCGTCGCTGGTTAAAGCCCGCCTTTACCACCTTCCAGAATAGTTTTTCATCACAATTCAGCTTTTCAACATCATTTCTGGTAAGACGGATAACTGCCGAAGTTACTTTAGGAGGAGGGTTAAAAACTCCCGGTTTAACCGAAAACAGGTATTCGACCTTGTAATATGCCTGCAAAAAGACGCTTAATATTCCATACTCTTTGCTTCCGGGCTTTTCTGCGCAACGCTGAGCCACCTCCTTTTGAAACATTCCAACCAGTTCAACGACCTGATCCCGGTTTTCAAGTACTTTGAAAAGTATCTGCGAGGAAATATTATATGGGAAATTACCAATGATGCCGAATTTTCCAGGGAAAAC
>CAYHGN010000074.1:8332-16989 GCA_964356005.1 uncultured Sphingobacterium sp. | reverse complement strand
CGGTACAAGATGAAATACCAATAGCTGTAACCAAGACTAAACTTGAAGCAATGATATATAATCTAAATTTTTTCATAATTGATAATTTTTATTAATTAAAACGATAAGTTTAAGTTCAAACCAATCTGGCGGGTTGTAGGTAAAGAGAATCCTTCCTGACCTACAGATGTGTTAGTTGCACCTGCAGTTGATTCAGGATCGAAACCATCAGCTTTATTCATGATAAAGAATAAGTTACGTCCAACTAATGACACAGAAGCAGCCTGGAATGGGGCTTTCTTTAGTAAGTTCTTAGGTAATGAATAGCTTAAAGATGCCTCACGTAAACGAACGTTAGAAGCAGAATAAGACCAAGCTTCACCAATCGGTGAATTACGTCCACCTACAAACTTCCAATATTGCTCTGCTGTTATTGCAACAGTATTTGCAGCACCGGCAGCAGTTACACCAGGATAAACCATAGAAGTTCTTCCTGCCAATGTCTCAGCAACCTGACCATCAGAGTAGATAATCGCATTAGTAAATGAAGATACACTACCACCTATACGTGCTGTAATCAAGGTATTCAAACTAAATCCTTTGTAGCTAAAGGTATTAGAGAAACCACCAGTCCAATCAGGACGGGAATTACCCATGTAAACGGTAGTTCCTGTTGTAATTAATGGTAATCCGTTTATTCCAACTAGAACATTGCCACTTGCATCACGCTGAAAACCTCTGCTGTACATCTGACCTAAAGACTCACCTTCAACAGCACGCTGGAAGACCATGAAGTCATTGGTTAAGTTAAGTACTTTTAAAGTAGGAGATAATTCAACTAATTTATTGACGTTTTTAGCGTAATTCAAATCAAGATTCCAACGGAAATCACCTTTTACAATAGGGGTAGCATTAATAGTCAATTCAATACCCTTATTATTCACTAAACCGGCGTTAACATATTCAGAACTCCATCCTGAAGCAGGAGGAAGAGAAACTCTGAACAATTGGTTTTTAGAATCAGAAGTATAGTATCCTAAATCAAATCCAAAACGATCATTGAAGAATTTAGCTTCTAAACCAACTTCTAATGCTGTTGTTAATTCAGGCAAAAGAGTAGGGAAAGGTTTTGTACCATCTCTACTAATGAAACCACCGTTACCACCAGCTGCGAAATTATAGAATTGAGAAGTAAGGTATGCAGATGCATCGTTACCTGTAGTTGCATAAGATCCTCTTAATTTAGCAAAAGAAACTGCAGTAGGTAAAGTAAAGATGTTTGAAAGAATTGCAGAGAAACCTCCTGAACCAAATAAATAGGACTGATTTGCTTTTGGTAAAGTTGATGACCAGTCATTACGAACAGATCCCGAGATAGTGATTGCATTCTTGTAAGTGAAATCCGCTGTAGCAAATACACCCTGCTTTTCTGTTTGAACAAATGAACGTCCATCTGAAGGAGCACGTCCGTTAGAAGGAATAAATAAGTTATCCCTGTTCAATCCACCGGCATTTGTATTTTGGAACTTTCTGTCAAGGTGTTGAAGACTCGCACCAAATGTTGCATCAACAGTTAGATCATCAAGAATATTCTCTTTGAAGATACCGATTAAGTCAAAGTTAGTTTCAGCTACATCCCTGAATTCTGTCTGATAGTTACCAAAATCAGCAATAGTATAAGTATCGTTATACCATTTGCCTTCGAAATTATCAATCGTTTTATCAATACCTGCACGACCCATTATACTCAATGAAGGGGCAACCTGATAAGTTAATGATCCAAATGCAGTTACACGATCTCTGTCATCCTGGGAAATAATACGATTTTTAGTCCAGAATGGGTTTTCACCACCGTTTGAACCTGGGTTCCAGTAATTCTGACGTAATTTACCAGAAGAAGGATCAATGTAGTCATACTTTTGAGCCTGCTCCAAAGAAATGTTACGTGGAATACGTAGGATGTGACGCTGATTGTTCTGATAAGCCTCTCCAGTGTATTGTCTGTTTCCGATATCCTGCTTTAAATAAGTAACCTTTGAATCATAAGATAACTTAGGGCTTACTTTACCGGTAAGACGTAAATTCAAAGTATTTCTGGTTAACTTATTATTATCAATAATACCTGTTGCATCAACTCTGGTATAAGCGAAATAAGTTTGAGCTTTTTCGTTACCGCCAGAGAATGCCAAAGTATTTGACAACTGATTTCCTACAGAATAAAAATCCTTGTAGTTATTTGGTTGAGGAGTCATGTTATAAACCTTACCAGCATCTGCAGGATCAGCACCCCATAAAGCAACTGACTGACCTGTCATTCTTGGTCCCCATGAACCTTCCTGAGCTCTGTTGTAGATACCACCAGCACCTTGTCCAAACTCATTTTGGAAATCATACAGTTCAATCATTGACTCTAATTGAGAAGAGCTGTTGAAAGAAACTCCAGAACCTTTTTGTGCACTACCTTTTTTGGTACTGATCAATAAGGCACCATTTGCTGCACGTGAACCGTAAAGGGCAGTTGCAGAAGCACCTCTAAGTACAGTCATTGACTCGATGTTATCAGGGTTGATACTTGATAGACCATCACCACCATCACGACCACCGTTACCGGTTCCTGGACTGTAGTTTGAATTATCCATCGGCACACCATCAATAACAATCAAAGCCGTGTTGTTTCCAGTGATTGAACGATCACCTCTTAAAACCACACGGGTTGAACCACCAAGACCAGAAGAAGTACCGGCTACATCAAGACCTGCCACACGACCGATCAAAGATTTACCAATATTTAATTCTCTGGCTTTTTGAAACTGGTCAGTGTTGACCTTTTGAGTTGCATAACTCAAAACCTTTTGATCTTTTGTAATACCCAGAGCAGTAACAATTACTCCTTCAAGTTGTTTTGCATCAGATTCAAGACGAACATTTAAATTTGTTCTTCCATTAACTGAAATTGTTTGACTCGCAAATCCAATGTAAGAGAATACAAGAGATGCATTAGATGGTACTGAAATTGTAAAAGTACCATTAGCATCCGTGCTTGTTCCCTGAGTTGATCCGCTTACCTTAATGCTTACAGCAGGAAGAGGCAAGTTGTCAGAGTCGGTAACCTTTCCGGTAACGCTGATATTCTGCGCAAACACATAGGTCTGGCACAATAACAGCAGTACGACTAGTTTGTAAACTTTTTTCATCATAATACTTTTTTAGTGTTAGATATAAATAATTAATTGTTTAACCAGATGATAAGCAAAACTTATGGTTGGATTACCTACCACTTGGCAAGACTAAAGTAATGCTTTTTTTTATTAAAGCAAATATTTAGTAAAGTGCCATAAAATAATAAGATTTAAAAATAAACTATATACAATAGTTTGATTATCAGTAATTTACATTTTAAAATAAAAAAGGCTATAAATACTAATAAACCAATGTTGAAAAATAATATTCCGGTAATCAGGCCTTTAAGGGGGATAAATCAGTGGTCTATTCGAAAAATTCAATAATAATATAACAATTTGGTAAAATAAATGATACTATTTTACGGGAGATTAATCTTATTTGAGAACATCTCAATATTAGTCAATAAGTTCCTTTTTGGAAGTTCTGTAATTAATCAATAACACAGATATTAATATAAGTAAGCCAAAGAATTCTCTTGTCTCTTCTATCCATGGAGAAGAAGCCTTCATACTCCCTGCTATATTTTCGGCCTGATGCTCAGTAAGCCAGCTTAAAACTCCGTCTTTATCAAAGAACAAATAAGCTGCATACATAAAAAGGAGAGTTACACCGGTTAGAGTTAGATGGGGATAATTTTTCTTTCTGATTGCAAAAAAGCAAATCATGACTCCGAACAGATATATTAAAATCCATAAGGCTGGATCGGGATCATTGTACTGAAGACCTGCTGAAACTATAAAGAGTACAATGAATATAGAATTGAAAATTTTCATAATTTATTTATCAAACCTCCTGATGACTATTTTGGTAATAAAGCCGGGTCGCCCGAATCCAGATAGGACTCATATTGTTTAAGTAATGCGGGATCTCTTGGACGACCGTAAATATCACTGGATTTATACTTTTGCAGGTCAAATGCTTTTTTCATCCAAACATCACGCCGGCGATCACGGGTTACAGTATATATTAATTTAGGTACAAACTGTGGAGGTATTGCCAGGATACCATCCTGATCACCAATTACCAAATCTCCGGGCATAATGACCGCTTTACCAATTCTGATCGGAACATTAATTCCTGAAACTGTAGCATTACTCAAAGGTCCCGGATAGGTACCACGATAAAAAGCCTGCATCCCACTCTGGGAAATATTCTCAGTCAGGTATATTCCACCATCCACAATTAAACCTGTGCCGGTAGTCTTCCATATATAATAGGATAGCTTATCCCCAACATAAGTCCCGCCCTGAACCTTGCCAAATAAGTCAACAATGACAAGATCATCCTTTTGCAACATATCGATGGTGGTTCTGTTGTTCAGTCCGGTAAAATTATTTTTATCGGCCTCTGATTGCATTCCCGCAACCAAATCAGGACGCGAAGGCATAAACTGTACAGTAAATGCACGTCCCACAAGTTTCTTTCCCGGCATAATTGATTTCCAGCCATCCTCATACTGATTGGCATATTCTCTTGGAATAGATCCAATGGCCTCAACTACCTGAATGTCCATTTTGCGGATTGTATCCAGAATTGCTGCCGGTATCATTGGGCGACCACCGGGAAAACGACCATAGGGATTTTTTGTGGTAAAACTTATCATTTGCTCTTCTGAAAAATTATAAAGCTGAGCATTTGCCTGATGCGTAAAAAATGGGGCTATAAACAATCCGCAAAGGATCAGCATTGGTTTAAAGTCTGGTTTAAATAGTTTTTTCATAATATTCACTATAAATTTATTTAATTCTTAATCTTTAGTGTCCCATAACAGTCTTTTTTCTTCGACCCTGAGGGGCAATGTCATTATTTAAGGGTCGGGAGGTTCCAGCTTTCGCTGGAATGACAAAATCGCAAGTCGGAACCGTATTATAAATCATGTTTGCTTTTACTCATTTTTTATCTTTATATATTATGGGAACGATAAATTTTGGAAATGAGGAGTCATCTGATTCCAGCGAAGGCCGGAATCTCCCCATTCCACCTCTCGGATTGTCATTCCAGCGAAGGCTGGAACCTCCTAAACTCATGAAATTCCATTTCAAGCTTTCCTCGGATACTATTGATTTTTTAATTAACATTAACTTTTGCAGATTTTCTGGTGAGCAGGTGAATAATTATCCAGGCCAACAGGTAAGTCACACCACAAATAGTGAATATAAGATTATAACCACCGGTTAAATTATCGGCTGATTTGTAAACATCCAACAGATACCCTACAAATATTGGGAACAGTATCCCTCCTATTGCACCGGTCATCCCACCAATTCCAACTACTGAACTGACTACGTCTTTAGGGAACATATCCGAAGCCATCGTAAAGATATTCGTCGCCCAGGCCTGATGCACTGCAACAGCCAGACTGATCAAACCAACTGCGACCCATTTATCGGTGACAAACTGGGCTATTGCGATCATTATACCAAGCTCCATCACAGCAAACAATAATAATACTCCCTTTCTTGCTTTTAAAGTAGGCCAGCCTCTTTTGATCAAACTGGAAGAAAAATAGCCCCCTGCAATACTTCCTATAGTGGTCGCACCATATATAAGTATCAACTCAGGACTGATTACTTTCAAATCAAGATTAAATGTAGTAGAGAAATAGGATGGCAGCCAGAACAGGAAGAACCAGAAAATCGGATCGATCAAAAATTTACCTGTAACAAATGCCCAGGTCTGCGGAAATGTAAACAACCTTGTCCAGGATATCTTAGTGGTACTTTTTACCTGATCAGAAACATCATCCTTATCGCTTTCGATATAGGCCAGTTCTTCAGAAGTAAGTCTTTTCTGCTTCGATGGAATCTCATACAATATCCACCAGAAGATCAACCATATAAAACCAAGTGCTCCGGTAATCCAAAAAACTTCCTGCCAGCCATAGTTTTGCATAATTATAGGGACGAGAATCAAAGCCAAAACAACCCCTATTGCTGTTCCTGAATTAAAAATACCGGTGGCAAGAGCCCTTTCTTTCTTTGGAAACCATTCGGCAACAGCTTTCATTGCTGCGGGAAAATTTCCTGCCTCCCCTATCCCAAGTGATAATCTGGCTATACCAAATCCCATAACTGATTTTGCCATGGCATGAAACATTCCTGCCAGACTCCATACAACTACTGCAACACTGTAACCCATCTTTGTACCAACCTTATCTATAAATCTACCGGAGACCAATAAGCCAATAGCATATGCAAACGAAAAGGCAGACATGATCTTACCAAAGTCTGTTTCGGTCCAGCTAAACTCCGCTTCGAGTGTAGGTTTCAGCAGCCCAATGATCTGACGATCCAGATAATTGATCACAGTACCTGTGAATAGTAATCCTACTATGATCCAACGGTAATTTTTGATTTTTCCTGATGCCATTTTGGTTGGTTGTTAGTTGGTTGGTTGTTGGTTGGTTGGTTGTTAGTTGGTTGGTTGTTGGTTGGTTGGTTGTTGGTTTGGAATATTTTCTTCACAATCACCTATCAACTATCAATCGATGTCATCCCGACGCAGGAGGGACCTCATTCAATTTAGCTGAATTTTTCAAGTCTTGGTTCCTGGCTCTTGGTTCTTGATGCTTTTAGTTGTTAGTTGGTTGGTTGTTGGTTGGTTAGATAATTTACCTAATTATAAAATATTTTTAAAAGTCAATATCCTTGAGAATAATTTTCAAATGAACCCGGATTCAGTCTTGGTTCCTGGCTCTTGGTTCTTGGTTCTATAAAAAATACTTAACATACTGTTTAAAGTGCTCCAATAACCCATCCCAGTCTCCATTTTTGATCAATTGTTTATCAAAAAGCTGTCCCCCGATTCCTAAACCGTCAGCACCGGCTTTCATAAACACCTCCATATTGTTCAGGCTGATACCACCGGTAGGCATTAGTTTAATTTTGTTCAATGGTGCTTTTACGTCCCTGATGTAATCAGGACCCAATGCCGTAGCCGGGTAAACCTTGACCATATCTGCACCGAGTTCCCAGGCCTGGTAAATTTCTGTTGGTGTATAGGCTCCGGGGAAAACCGGAATTTTCGATTTCACACAGCTTCTTACAACCTCCGGATTCAGGATGGGTGTTACAATGAATTGTGCGCCTGCATGTAGAGCCAATTTTAAATCTTCAGTGCTGCAGACTGTACCAGCACCAACGTTTAATTTTCCCTTGTACTGCTCAGCAGCATAACGGATAATATCCTCTGCAAAAGGAGTATTCATCGTGATTTCAATGGTTGTAAGACCGGCAACATGGTAAACAGGCAGAATTTTTGCTATTTCATCAAATGTCAGATTCCTTATTATCCCAACCAGCGGCACCCTTGAGAAATCCTTCCAGGAAAATTCTTGATTATTCATTAGAGACGGTTTGTAATGCATTAAATAGTTGAACCTGTCCGGCAATAGTTGCTTTGTCTATGAGGTCAGATTGAATAAAACTTGTTTTTATGTTAAAAGATAGCATATCAACTGCAATTTTATAATGATTAAACAAATGCTTTCCGCTGCAAATTACCAGATGATCATAATTTCCGGAATATAGCTGTCTGAGTTCTGTTCCGATGAGTAATCCACTTAAATAATATGAATTCTGTTCTTTACTCAACTTCCCAAAGAGCTGCATCGTTCTTACAGTAAATAAGTTATGTAATAAGGATGATGATCCAGACACTTCTACTCCCAGCTTAAAAGCTTCAATATCTGCAGGTTCTGTGAGAACGGAAGCTTTACTCAAATCTATGGAATCTTTCAAAATACTGTGTACACTCAGAATATTAAAAATTTCCCCGGTCATGAAGGTCTTAAAGTCAGTTACCTGCCCATCTTTTACGAAAATATGTTTGGAATGTGTGCCGGGAAAAACAAAAACTATTTGCTCATTCGCCTTAAGAGAAACCTCATTTATTTTAATCAATCCGATTAATTGGGCTTCCTCTCCTCGCATCACATCCTCGTAACTTTTCACGCCCGAAACCAATACCAGATTTGCACCCGGGCCATTGAAATTCTCAAACACTTTAACAGAGGCCTGGCTACCGTTTATGTTAAAAGGCAATTCAGCATAAGGTATTTCCTCCATGCCCAAAGAAGATGAGGCCATACCGGATACAATTACCGGGATATTTTCAACAGATTTCCCTGATTTATTCGCTAATTCAAGAATGCTGCTTTTAAGAATATCAGAATAAAAATCAAAGCGATTTATTTTGGTTTGTTCTTTCCATGATCTGAAGGTTCCTGCTACCCCACCCGGCGATAACAATTCAGCCATAACTGCATAGGTATTTCTGTCAACCAGTCTTAACCTGAATGAAGTCGTTCCCCAATCGCAGCATAAAATATATTTATTCATTTCTTTATGTTTCCTCTGGTCGGTGTTATCACCGTACCAGATTCCCCTCTGGTCGGTGTTATCACCGTACCATTCCCTCTGGTCGGTGTTATCACCGTACCAGATACACTTACATCCCTAGTTGGTGACAGCTGGTTGGTGACAGCTGGTTGGTGA
>CAYHGN010000074.1:3694-8232 GCA_964356005.1 uncultured Sphingobacterium sp. | reverse complement strand
ACTCTCAATTCTCAATTCTCAACTCTCAACTACTTATTAACTCTGGTTTTAAAAACCGCTTCCCCATTCCCCTTAACAACATCCTCCTCAGTAAACCTGCAATACAAAATATCTTTAGCACCAGTTCTTTCACGATCGAATACGATATGAATATTGCCATCAGGAGTTTGATCTGCATCAGGATAGGAAACATTTTCTCTTGCATCCAGCAAAAGTTTATGTGGCCAGGTTTTGCCGCCATCTTTGGAAATAAATGCAGTCATGTTATTACGGATAGTGCTGCTATTTGATATCAGCAATAAATTTCCTGAAGCCAGTTTTCCAAGATAAAAGCGGCTTGAGGTTGTTGGTCCTGAAGCGGTAAAGGGCTCAACAGTACTCCAGGTCAAACCATAATCTGAACTTGTACTAAAGTATATTCCTTTTGTCGTTCTTACCATGGCCATCAGATTACCCTTATCTGAAATTTCAACTACCTGTGGTTCATCATGGATCCGGATTGAATCGGCAATTTGGATACTTGAATAGTTTTTTACCGAAGCCAGATCACCTGATTTTGAATAGTCCAAAGCACGAATAAACGCCCCATTTTCAGGAAATATTTTTCCAGAACTATCAGCAGGTAAAGGTTTGTCAACGTAGACAGGAAATAAAGCAAGGTCCCTGGAAGCCAGATATAATGGCTTATTGCTCATTACTCCATCACTGATTCGCTTTGGCTGGCTATGAGTAATTTTGATGCCATCCCAGGCAATCTCAAGGGCATTTACACCACCAAATCCATCCCAAATAAGGCTATCCTTTACACTGCCATAGAATAAATGAAGCTGACCATTTTTATCCCTCCAGAAAGCAGGATCAAAAAATCGGTATTCCGGCAAATTTGGATAAATAGCCAGCTGATCATTCAGCCAGGTCGCTCCTGCATCCTGACTAACTGAAAGAGTCACGTAATTTCCGGGGCCGGGAGCAGCTCCACCTGAATACCAAGCCACAAAGATTTGCTTACCATCTGCAGAAGTACCAATTGCAGGTACCTGCTCAAAATTTCTATTACTTAACTTTGGGTCTGTTCCTGTAATAAATAAGGCTGCAGAATCAGAAGTATCAGCAGTAGATTCAGCAGTTTTTTTATCTGAATTACAGGCTGACATCATTGTCCCGAAACTTGCCCCAATCAGTAAGGTGGAATATAGTATGGTTTTTGTTCTCAATTTATTAGAATTAGAAGGTAAATTATCATTTATCTTTTTGCATTATTCTTGAAATCTGTATGATTATATCTGAGCTAAATATAATAAATTTGGTCTACTGATCGGATTTAAGCATGAAGTTAGATTCATCTGATTTCGACTCTTACCAGTTATGTATAGCACCATCCGGGCTTTTCAAAAACGGATGAGGGAATTTCGTCTTTTCGGCTATTTCCATTACAAATTCTGCTTTCTTAGGATTGAATTTTACTCCAAGTCCGGGTGCCGGGTTCAAATATAATTTACCATTCGAAAAATTAAGATAATCCTCATTAAAATAGGCCGGCTTTTCAGGTTCTCCACCTGCTAATTCCATCATGGCCCTTGCAGGACTACTTGAGCCTAAAACATGAACCAAAGCTGCAGTAGATAATGGTCCTGTAAAATGAGGGATCATTCCCACATAGTGCGTTTCACACAAAGAGGCTATTTTTTTAAACTCAACGATACCTCCTGTGTTGGGTAAAGTAACTCTTGAATAATTGATCAATTGCTGCTCTATCATTTCATTGATATCCCAACGATCCCCAAATTGTTCGCCAACTGCCAGTGGAACCTTGGTAAGCTGTCTGAAATTTCGGTATGCCCCGGCATTCTCCGATCTGATCGCATCTTCAACAAAATAGGGACTCAGTTTTTCCAATTCATCACAAATCTTTATGGCTTCGGGGGTATCAAAACGGGTATGCAGGTCAATTGCCCAGTTCCCCTGACCGCCTACTGCCTGATCTATCCTTTTACAGAAATCGATAGTTTTGGCAGCATTCTGAAAGAAATCAAAAGGCTGATCTCCATTTCCACCGGTTGGGCCAATTCTGTAAGATCTCAAACCGGCTTTAAGGCAGTCTGTTGCCCGCTCCTCCTCAGTTTTGGCTTTTGATGCTCTGAATCCGGTAGCGTAACATTCCACAAAATCGCGTGTTGCACCTCCAAGTAATTCGTAAACAGGCACATTCAATGCTTTTCCTTTGATATCCCACAATGCCATTTCAAGTGCGCCGACTGCATGTAGTTTTTCCCTTCCCGGAGGATAAAACATGCCCCGGTAAAGGTTCTGCCAGATATGTTCAATCCGAAATGGATCTTCCCCAATCATCATCTGCGCACACTGTTCAATCATATCTTTTGAACCACCTTCGCCGATACCAATTATACCACTATCGGTCTCTATTTCAACGATACCACGGGCCTGATTAAATAATGGCTTATTATAACCCGGGGCACTGTAATACCTGATTTTCTTTATTTTAATTCCTGAGGATGCCAGCGAATCAAGTACAGGAAAGCCCAGCATCATTGTTGCTGAACCAAGCACAGTGGATTTAAGAAATAGTCTTCTTTCCATAAAGCTTATTTAATTAATACGTTCAACATCCACAGACAGAACCCCTGTTACAATGGGGTCATATTTGAGAAATGCTTCAAATTTGCCCGGACCTGCCGGTAAATCAATATTATCAAAAATTATTGAAGATTTCCCCTCTGAAATTTGGGCATTCTTTTCAATACCCTGATATTTTATGAAAGCAATTCCGGTTTTTACTGCTTTTTGAAAACGTAGGGTAATACGATATCGGGCCGCAGTACTAAAAACCTCCCAGTAACCAAATTTATTGGAATGATTGCCAAATGCTCCGGGACCTCCCCAATCAAACCGGGACAACTGCACATTTCTCTGAAACTGAGTACCCAGATAGATGCGTTGCGGCCAGTCCGGTCCACGGTCCTTGATGGCCTGGTCAAACCAGTTTTCATACTTTGAGAGCATGCTTTTAACTATATCGGGATATTGTTTAGCGATATTGTTAATCTCACTCGAATCCTTTTCTATATCATAAAGCTCAAGATTCGCGATCATTTTCTTTGAATCGGCAACAGTAGGCCGGGCAATATTTCCATAAGGATCATCTGTAGGAGAAATCAGCTTGTATTGTTCACCCCGAACTGTAAAATGAAAGTATTTGAAGGGTTCAGAACCGGCATGTCCCTGAATAAAAATTTCACGCTCAGGGAGATTTTTAACTTTATTGGTCAATAATGGCATTAGCGATAATCCATCAAGCTTCAGGTCTTTTGGAACAGGGATGTTACAAGCTTCAAGTAAGGTAGGCATCACGTCTATATGAGCCGCCAGATTAGTAAATTTGACACCCTGAGTTATCCTTGCGGGCCATTTGATAAAGAATGGGGCACGGATACCATTCTCATACACACTGGTTTTAGTCCCACGAAGATTCATGCTATATCTGTCAGGATAAAGATCATTCTTGGTTCTTTTTGTCCTCGGTCCATTGTCAGACATGAAGATAACGATTGTGTTATCCTCAATTCCGAGTTCTTTAAGTTTAGCAAGCAATCGACCTATGTTTGCATCTACATTCGCTATCATCCCATAAGTAAGTGCATTCAGTTCATGAAGGCCCATTTTCCGGAATGGATCAGCCCATTTATCACTCACAGTTAAAGGAAAATGAGGGAGATTGGTCGCATAAAAAGCAAAGAAAGGTTTGTCCTTATTCTCAGTAATAAAATTTATGGTTGCATCAGCGAAAATATCATCACAATAGCCCTCAAAAACCTTTTTGACATTATTATGCTCCAGAATTGGATTGAAATAAGAGTTTCCGGGAGGATCAGATGCCTGCCCGATTCCTCCTCCTTTGTGTATAAGAGTTTCCTGAAATCCTTTATCAGATGGTCTCATGGGATAGCTGTCACCCAGATGCCATTTTCCGAAAATTCCGGTGCTGTATCCTGCCTCAGATAACAATTTGGCAATGGTAACTTCGGAGGACTTCATCAGGGGTGATGTCTCGGTTACACCCACTACTCCGGTTCTGTAATTATCGCGCCCGGTTAACATGCTGGCACGGGTTGGAGAACAATTAAAATTGACAATGAACTGCTTGAACTCAGCTCCTTGTTTAGCAATGGCATCCATATTAGGGGTTTTCAGCATATCGTTATTGTGCATGCCAATATCTCCAATCCCCTGGTCATCGGTCATGATCAACAAAACGTTTGGCTTTTTCTGAGCGAAACTATCCTTTAATGCAAAGCCGAAATTCAGAATTACAAAAAGGCAAATAAACTTTAAATAGTTCATAACACTAAGCAACAGAATATTAAAATTGGGTTGACATTAATACATTTACGGGCAAACTTTAACTTATTCTTCTATGATATTTTAAAGAAAAATAAATTTCAATTAATGTTCGTCATTTTGTCTAATTATGATTTTTAGGATTTTAGGATTAACATGATTAGAAAATTATATTAATCAAA
>CAYHGN010000074.1:0-3594 GCA_964356005.1 uncultured Sphingobacterium sp. | reverse complement strand
CCAACGTCAAAAATAATTCCTCTTTTTTGAGCCGGGATAACAAATGGTCTCAATTGTCTGGTCTGGAGGTCAACGATTGGATCCCTTCTTTCCAACTCAGTGAAAACGTGAGTATAAATATCACCAGGTCTCAAATACTTAAAAAACAGATCTTCAATTGGCAGTTTTCCTCCTCCAAAATCAATAACTACGGGCATATTGGCTAATTTACCGGCTGCAACGATGCGTTCAACAGGGGTCCAATCAGGGTTGGTAAAATGTGCGAGCTTAAATCCAACTACATGTTCCTTATTATCCAAAGCAGCTTTTGCAGCAAGATTGACATCCATATCGCTGATATCCTGTTCATAATCACCACCCCTCATACCCTCTCCTACGATATTCAGGAAAGCTAAAATTCTGGTTTGAGATTTATCAATGATATTCTTTTTAAAAGTATCAAACGATTTATAACCCGGGCCTCCACAGTCTACCAATGTGGTTACACCAGAACGAAAGCTGAATCCATCGGCAGTAACACCTATGTCACCATTCATTAAATAACTATTTGGTTGGGTTCCCCAGAAAACATGCGCGTGGATGTCAATAAGACCGGGAGTAACATACATCCCTTTGGCATTTATAACTTGCTCTGCAGATGTTGCATCGATATTCTGTGCAACTCTGGCAATCTTGCCATCTTTAATTGCCACATCCATCAGGGCATTTATATTGTTTTTTGCATCGATCACTCTGCCACCCTTAATCAGGGTATTGTATAATTTTCCCTGTGCATTTGTAAATGTGGTCAGGAAAAGCAGAACAACAACTAAAATTGAGAATTTTCTCATTGCTTTATTTCTAAAATCTTTAAATGATGATCAATAAACTGATTATATAGCTTATTATTTATTTGCTTTGCGCGATTGTTCCGGCTATTGCGTTCAGATCGTAAACAATTCTTCCGTTACGAATAGTCATTTCACATTCAAACCTTTGTTTACCTTCATTTCTGTTACCTGCGATGTCTTTGAAAGCGAAATTTCCATTACGAACGGTCAAAATAGCTACATCAGCACCAGATCCAACTGAAAGATTACCCAGTTCTGGTCGCTTGATTGCTTGTGCCGGTGCCCAGGTACTACGGGAAATGACTCCCTGAACGTCCATACCCATGGAAAGGAAAATAGAGAGTACATTCAGTTGATCTTTCATCGCACCATTCATACTTCCGGTATGAAGGTCAGTGCCCATTGTATTGGGTAAAAATCCAGCTTTAATTGACGGAATTGCCTGATTGAAGTTGAAACTTCCACCTCCAAAACCAACGTCAAAAATAATTCCTCTTTTTTGCGCAGGAATTAAAAACGGCTTTAACTGACGGGTATTGAGATCCACTACCGGATCTCTCTGGACTAACTCGGTATAAACATGAGTATAAATATCTCCCGGACGAAGATACTGCGTAAATAATTTCTCTATTGATAAAGGAGCATGGGTATTATCACCACCAAAATCTATAATAACAGGCATATCTGCCAGTTTGCCGGCCTCAACCACACGTTCTACCGGAACCCAGCTTGCAGCGGCAAAGTGAGCAAGTTTAAAGCCAACCACTATATCCTTATTTGCCAGAGCTTTATCAGCTGTCTTCCTGGCATCCATATCATTAATATCCTGTTCATAGGGATTACCTCTCATGCCATCACCAACGATGTTCAGAAAGGATAATACTCTGGTTCTTGAGCGGTCTATAATATTCTTCTTAAATCTGTCAAAGGACTGCCAGCCAGCACCTCCACAATCAACCACGGTTGTAACACCTGACCTGAATGTGTAGGGATCGGGTGAAAGTGCAGAAAATCCACCGCTTAATCCACGATCATCAGTTCCTGCAAAAACATGCGCATGAAGGTCGATCAAACCGGGTGTAACATACATCTCTTTAGCATCCACAATCTGCGCTGCAAGTGAAGGATCAATATTTTTAGCGACTGCGACTATTTTACCGTTCTGGATCGCAACATCCATCAATTCGTTTATATTATTTTTTGCATCAATTACATGTCCGCCCTTAATCAGGATGCTGTATGTTTTTGTTTGAGCCTGAACAAATACTGCAAACATTATAAAGCCGGCAAGAAGCAGATAAGTATTTCTTCTCATAATATTATTGTGTTTTTGGTGAAAATCGGTATTATGTTTTAGCGAAAAACAGCATAAGAGATATGGGAAGCAAGAAATGATTAAAGGCAAGCAAAACATGAGTAATAAAATTTTTTATCGCTGCTTTTCTGCTTTCTCCTCTCTCAAATCTCACATCTCATATCTCACATTAACTAAGAGCAGCTTTGGCAAGCTCCTGCTGAACCCGTTTAGCAACTATTTTGTCCTCACCATTCTTCAGCATAAATACTGTGATATTAATGGCATCCTGGCTGGTCATAACTTCAACAGAAGGGCTGCCATCCTGAAGATTTTTCAATAATTGTCTTGGAGTGATCTTTACTTTATTCTGATCCCAGGATATTTTAATTGCAGGTGTGTGATTCGCAACCGGAGGAACAAAAACATCGGCACTTACTCCGTCAACCTTTTTTGCAGCATTTACAATTACCGCAACCCGATCTTCCCACATTTTCCATTCCGCTGCATGATCGGTATTAATGTATTTATCGAGTGCAACATACATTCCCAGAATTTCTTCCTTATTTACTTTCATACCCCGTCCGATATTGCCGCCATTAGGAGGTGAATTAAGGCGTGCAGCAGCAATAAGGTCCTTTTTGCCCATCAAAATACCTGCACTCTGAGGGCCACAAATCGCTTTACCACCAGAAACGCAAACCAGATCAAAACCAAGGTCATTATATTTCCAAAGGTTTTCAACAGGTGGTACGTCTGCAGCCATATCAATCATGGTTGGGATGTTATATTTTTTACCTATTGCAATAAATTCTTCATGTTGAATTTTACCCATCGGACCGCTTGAATTCAGGAACCACATCATCGCCGTTTTGCCGGTAATAGCTCTTTCCATTTCTGCAGCTGTTTCAACCTCTACTACCTTGATTCCTGTATTGGTTAAAGCATGTACATACCCAACATTATGTTCTTTTTGAACGATTACTTCAGAACGATCGAAAGTTGAAAGATCAGGTAACAAGGAAATTTTCTTTCTATCCATTCTGGTTAAAATCCCGGCAGTACCCAAAACAAGGGCCGACCAGCAGCCTGCGGTAACCATCGCTGATTCTGCATGGCACATTGCAGCAATTTTCTCACCTACCTTATCCTGAACCTCGTTAATCATCACGAAGTGTTTAGAAGCAGATTGAATGGTATCCACAACTTCATGGTGCATCAGGGAAGCAGTCATAGTTGTATAAGTACCTGCGGCATTGATAAAGGTCCGCAAACCCAGCTCCTTAATCACATCACGTTTGGCGGCAGCTGCAGCAGGGGAAGCTAATGATTCAAGTGGAACACCTGTACCGACTGCCGCTCCTGCAATAGGTGCAACAGACAGGTATTTAATAAGATCTCTACGTTTCATAATATTGTTATTATTTGAGTTTGATTTTTCCTAAAACAATAAAAGGAGACCTTTCGATC
>CAYHGN010000073.1:0-17224 GCA_964356005.1 uncultured Sphingobacterium sp. | reverse complement strand
TGTATTTCATGAACGGTTTTATAACCTGCCTGAATGATACGCTGGTACCCTTTTTCAAAGAGGGCTTTACGCTCAGCTATGCCGATTCATCACTCGTGCAGTTTTATTTCTTCCTGACTTATGGTTTAATGTCCTTTCCTGCGGGGATGATTGTCGAAAAAATTGGTTATAAAAATGGGATGGTGCTTGGTTTTGCGATTGCAGCTATTGGAGCTTTATTATTTTATCCTGCCGCTGACATGCATCTTTATTATTTGTTTCTTGCAGCTTTATTTGTCCTGGCTATCGGAATTGTGGTTTTACAGGTTGCTTCCAACCCGTATATTACTGCACTTGGGCCAGCACGCACAACATCTTCCCGTCTTACCCTCATACAGGCAGCAGGTTCAATTGGAACCACTGTTGCCCCGATATTTGGTGCTGACTATATTCTTTCCCGTTTACAGGAATCAGGTACATCAAGTGATGCAGTGAAATATCCATATCTGGGAATTGCTGCCTTACTGATATGTATTGCCCTGGTAGTTTATAATTTAAAACTGCCTAAAATAAGTACTGGTGCCGGGAGTTTTCAGGTTAGTCAGGAAGAAAGAGTAAGTATTTTTTCGTTTCGGAATCTGAATTTTGGGGCATGGGCGATATTCGCCTATGTTGGTGCGGAAGTTTCAGTTGGAACTTTTTTAACCAATTATATAGCGGATACCTTAAGTGTTGGTGTAGAGGATGCAAATTCTTATGTTTCTTATTATTGGGGAGGAATGCTTGCAGGCCGGTTAATTGGTTCCTACTTGCTTAAAACAATAAAACCTTCATTTATTCTGACAGTTTGTGCCGCTGCTGCAATTCTTCTAATTGTTCTTTCCGTAAGCACTTCAGGAACATTTGCAATCTGGTCAATGATAGGAGTGGGTCTTTTTAACTCGGTGATGTTTGCTATTATTTTTTCACTTTCTGTCCATGGTCTGGGTAATTATACCACAAAGGCTTCCGGTATTTTGTCTACAGCGATTGTAGGTGGGGCAATTGTCTCTTTTTCACAGGGTTATGTCAAAGACCATTCAACATGGGCAGTTGCATTTATGATTCCTGTTCTTTGCTATTTATATATTGTATTTTTTGGGGTTAACGGCTACAAGTCAAAAGCTGAGGTTTTATGAAAAGAAGAAATTTTATAGGTCTGACGGGGCTTGGAGCGACAGGATTGGCTTCAGGGGCACTTTCGGCCTTTCCAACAAATGTATTTGCTTCTAATTTTCAGAAGGATGTAAATGCGTCTGAATTGAGTGCAATTTTAGTAATTGCAGGTGGAGGGATAGGGGGCTGCGCAGCCGCTTTAGCAGCTCTACGTAATGGTCTGGATGTGATCATGACTGAAGAAACCGACTGGATCGGTGGTCAGTTAACCTCCCAGGGAGTACCTCCTGATGAGCATACCTGGATTGAAACCCATGGTGCACCTCAATCTTATCGGGATTATAGAAATGCTGTCAGAGACTATTATAAAAAGAATTATCCCATCACTGCTGTGGCTAAATCCCGGCAATATCTGAACCCGGGAAATGCAGTAGTTTCGGCTCTGTGCCACGAACCAAGAGTATCCCTTGCTGTTCTTCAAGATATGATAGCCCCGTATATCAGTTCGGGTAAATTGACCTTACTCATTGAACACAAAGTACGATCTGCTGAATATTCAGGTAATAAGGTAATGGCTTTGAAGGTTCAGAGCCTCAGATCAGGTCGTTCATATGTATTAAAGGGAATTTATTTTGTAGATGCTACCGAAACCGGAGAGTTACTCGCAATGACAGGTACTGAATTTGTGATGGGGACTGAATCCCGAAACGATACCCGTGAGCTTCATGCTCCATTGAAAGCTGACCCGGATAACCAGCAGGCTTTTACGGTTTGTTTTGCGATGGATTATATTCCCGGATCAAACAATATTGCTGAAAAACCTGATGAATATGACTTCTGGCGAAACCTGGTTCCGAAAATGAGTCCGGCATGGTCTGGTAAATTATTGGATCTGAATTACTCCAATCCCAAAACACTCGAGAAGAAAACACTTGGATTTAACCCTGATGGAAGCCCTACAGATCCATACCTCAACCTCTGGAATTACCGCAGGATTCTGGCAAAAGACAATTTCATGCCCGGGACATTTAAAGGAGATATTTGTACAGTTAACTGGCCTCAGAATGATTATACATTGGGCAATCTTGTAGGTGTATCGCAAAATGAATTTGATCATCATCTGGGTTGGGCGAAGCAACTTAGTTTATCCTTGTTTCATTGGCTTCAAACTGAAGCTCCGCGTCCGGATGGCAAACAAGGATGGCCCGGACTACGATTGAGAAAGGATATTATGGGAACAGAAGATGGTATGGCAAAATATCCCTACATCCGAGAATCAAGACGTATCAAAGCTTTATTTACTGTTCTGGAAGAACATGTTGGTCAGGATAACCGGGTGCAGGTTGCAGGAGCAGAGGCAGGGAAAAAAGCAGCTGATTTTTATGACAGTGTTGGTATTGGTTATTACCACATTGATCTTCATCCAAGTAGCCGTGGCAATAATTATATCGATTTTGCCTCACTTCCATTTCAGATCCCATTAGGCTCTTTATTGCCGGTACGTATGGAAAATCTTTTGCCTGCCAATAAAAATATCGGAACAACCCATATTACGAATGGCTGTTATCGTTTGCATCCTGTTGAATGGAGTATTGGCGAAGCTGTTGGTTTATTAGTTAGCTATTCTCTCAAAAGGCAGGTAATCCCACAAAAAGTCAGAGAAGGAAAGCAATTACTGGAAGAGTTTCAGGAGTATATTGGGAAGCAGGGGGTGGAGACGAAATGGAGGTAGGCTTTGAGTAAAAGCTAAAAGTTATAAGTTGTAGGTTTTAAGTTATAAGTATCGGGAAATACTTTTTAGACAGGAGCTTTTAATGTGTTTAATAATAGGTAGAACGGATTAGTATGAAAAATTTGGGGTTTGCGGTATTTTTTGTTTTTATAGTGTTGCCGGTTTTATTATCTGCCCAAAGTTCATTTAAAAAAGTTAAGGAAGAGTTGATATTTCAGGATGCACCATTTGCGCAATGTCATGCATCAACCTTATTGGAAAGCGCGAATGGTGAGATTTTAGCAGCCTGGTTTGGTGGCACTCATGAGGGGAACAAGGATGTTAAAATCTGGACATCAGTAAATCGCAATGGGAAATGGACGTTTCCTGTTGAAATTGCAAATGGGGAATTTGGTACAGAAGGAACTTTCCCGCTTTGGAATCCTGTGCTTTTCAAAAATTCAGAGAATATGATTTTCTTGTTTTATAAGGCTGGTCCCAATCCACGGGATTGGTGGGGAATGTATAAAACATCTGAAGATCAGGGTAAAACCTGGTCTCAGGCTGTTCGTTTACCAGATGGTATTCTTGGTCCGATAAAAAACAAACCGATACAGCTTATTAATGGTACCATTCTTTCACCATCAAGCACTGAGACCTTGGAAAACTGGAAAGTTCATATCGAACGATCAAAGGATCAGGGTAAAACATGGCAGAAGATAGCGGTTGATCCTGAAACTGAATTTGGCGTAATTCAACCCAGTATCCTGACTTATCCTGATGGCAGGCTTCAGATTCTTTGCAGAAGTAAGCAAGGCAATGTGATAGAATCCTGGTCAAATGACCGGGGACTTACCTGGACTAAAATGAAACGTACAGACTTACTCAATCCAAACTCCGGAACTGATGCTGTAACTTTAAAAAATGGCTTTCAGCTAATCGTTTACAATCCACTGATCCCGGGAAAGGAATGGTTTAATGGCAGGTTTAAATTGAATATTGCCCAGTCTTTGGATGGCAGAAAATGGAATGATGTAATGAATCTTGAAGATGGGACTAAAGAGGAATATAGCTATCCCGCAATCATTCAAACCAAAGATGGCCGAGTACACATTTCATATACTTTTGACCGGAAAAATATTAAGTATCTTGTTATTGAAAATAACTGATTTTGAATAAACATTTGATTCGAAATTTTATCAGGCTTACGACATCTCAAATCTCATATCTCATATCTCACATCACACATCTCCTACATGAAAAGAAGAGAAATCTTAAAAAGCCTCACCATTCTCCCTTTAGCTGGAGCGGTAAGTACTAAAACAGCCGAGGCTGAAACAATTCAAAAATCGGGCTGGACACCCAAAAAGCTTGCTGTTCCAAGTCCATATCCCAGCACAAGTCCATTATCTGCCTGCATCCGATCAGGACATCTGGTATTTATCTCTGGGGTTGGCGGCTGGTATGCTGACAGAAGAAAAGAACCGGGTGATATACAGGTGCAGATCAGAAGTGCACTGGAGCATATGAGAACCCTTCTGGAGAAGGCAGGGACTAATATGGGAAATGTGTTAAAGGTGCATATGTCGCTTGCTGAACCGAATAAGAATATTGCGGCGCTTAATGCGGTCTACGGTGAATACTTCCCTGACCCTAAGCCAGTACGTTCTTACACTGGATGTAATCTTGAGCACATGGGAAGGGATGGCATATTGGTCCAGATTGATTGTATAGCATATATCGACTAAGCACATTAAAATTTACAAAGGCTAAAGAATCCTGCGGTGCTGGGAAAGAAAATGCCTCTTTGGAATGATTTGTTGGCATATATTATTATTTTTAATGACCTGAAAAACTATGCCTCAAAAACCTGAATTCTTAAATTGGTCATTAAAGGGTCTGTTATCAACCATACCTGATGCACTTGAGCAATCACGGGTTAAGATTCTATTTACATTCCTGATTTTATCAATATTGAAGGTATTGATTGTTATTCCTCTTGCGTATCAGAGTAACCAGATTCCTCAATTAAAGATTGCACTTATATTGCTTATCGCTTATACTTTTCTGACGAAATTATTGCTGAGTCATAAAAGGTATGCGGTTCTGATTTCTCATCTCATGATTCTATTGGGATTACTAATAGTCATTTTTGTACTTTTTGGCTTTGCAAAAACCATTAATATTATGGCTATGCAATTTATGTTCATGATGATTTTAAGTGGTTTTTACCTATTAAACAGAGGTTTTGGTATATTTTATTCCATATTGGCTATTATTCCTGTAATCATCTTCATGATTATAAATGGGGATCTTCAAAATCTTAACAATAGTACCGAAGGTTTGGGTTCACCAGCTTATGAAATAATGGTTTTCCTGAATTTTATCACCATGATTCTGGCACATTATTTATTTCATCAGGCATTGAGCCGAAATGTAAAAGAGAAGGAATCGTTGAATAAAAAGCTTTTAATTGCTGTGAAGGAAGCAAATAATGCTGCTCAGTCAAAATCCGACTTCCTGTCTACAATGTCGCATGAGTTAAGAACACCCTTAAACTCTGTTATTGGGATGGCTGAGTTGCTTAGTGATGAGCTTACGAGTCCGGAACAGGAAGAAAATCTCAAAATCCTGAATTTTTCTGCCGCCAGTCTGCATACATTAATTAATGATATTCTGGATTTTAATAAGCTGGGATCCGAAAAACTATATCTGGAATCGATTGCAGTCAACCTTCATACTTTGATTCATAATATATGTTCAGGACTGAGGATTCAGGCGAAGGAAAAGGGGCTTGAACTAATCCTTGAAATAGATGAAGAAATAAAACATATTCCAATTTCAACTGATCCAACACGTATTAGTCAGATATTATTTAATCTGGCAGGAAATGCGATCAAATTCACATCAAGAGGAAGTGTAAAAATTCAGGTAAATACAATTGAAAAGGAATCTGATAAAATCGATGTTCGCTTTTCGATTGCCGATACAGGAATTGGCATTAATGCAGAAAAGATGGAATCCATTTTTGAGCCTTTTACGCAGGCTTCTACAAGTACAACACGTAATTATGGGGGTACCGGTCTTGGATTGGCAATAGTTAAGCGATTACTCAGGCTGTTTGAAAGTTCTATTCATCTCGAAAGTGAAGAGGGTAAAGGGTCAAAATTCTGGTTTGATATCAATTTCAAACGTAACAACCAGATATTGGATACTGATAGCAATGGCAAAGAGCAAATCTTCGACCTAAATGGTTTGAGAGTACTCGTGGTAGAAGACAATCCTGTAAATAGTTTACTTCTGAAAAAAATCTTTCAGAAATGGAGTAACATTCCGGATTTTGCCAGAGATGGAGTGGAAGCTTTAGATAAGGTTTCTGCCAATAATTACGATCTGATTTTAATGGATATTCATATGCCTTTACTTGACGGTTATGAAACCACGATCAAAATACGTGAAATGCAGGATAAGGAAAAATCTATGGTGCCAATCATCGCTTTGACTGCATCTGTGTCTGGTAATCTGAAGGATAAAATTCGCGAAGTTGGTATGGATGATTATTTGTCAAAACCTTACAATCCCAAAGAGCTTTATTCAAAGCTTAGGGAGATAGCATTAACAAAAAATAGGATATAAAACAAAGGCCCCGTATTTAATTGATACAGGGCCTTATAATTAAATATTTAATTAATTAGCTCGACAATGGTGGGCCAACCGGAATGTGAATTCTTTGGCGGCTACTTGGCTGAACAATTTTTTTCGCTGTGAACTTTGAAGTCAGATACTCACCATGGTGAATATTCCCTGACATGGTATCACCATTAACAGTACCTGAGAAAGTAAATGGAACGTTATCAGCCATCATTCTGGATGCACTTCTGAATACTACCTCATTGCCGTCAATTGTACCTTCAAGTTCATTGGTTGTAAAGGCGCTTTTGTGAGAGCCTTTAAGCCAGTTTGTATCCTGCTGCTCAATACTGAAGGTATGATTACTCACTTCGTTGAAGTATTGAATAGTTACCTCCCAGCGTCCTTTAAGATCAGCTGCAGGAGCTTTCATATCAGGGGTTGCGGGACGTTTCAAATTCAATGCGTCAAAAATACGATCTGCTACAATTTTATCATCACCAGGCTGCATCATAAATGCCGCTACTGAAATGGATGTTAAATTTTCAGATGCCGTAGTACCTCGTCTGCCACCGCCTGCACTTAAGGCAATTCGCGGTTTTGTTGTTGAAAGGTAAGTAGCCATTTCCTGCCCGCTTGCATTAAATTTTGCCGGGTCCCATGAAATAGTTAATGTAGGAGTACGATTATCCAGGCCGGTAGGCTGCCGTATGCTGGTAGTAACACCACTTATAGCCGAAACACGTTTTGAAATGGTTTCAAGATAGCCTGTCCAGGTTAATTCTTCCTGTGCATGATTACGTTTGGTCCATGCTTCAACAGCTGCAAGCATACCTATTTGCTCTTCTTTTCCAACTTTATTATCACGTCCGGCACCGTGGTGTGGAGCACTTGACTGCCATGCAGCCATAAGAAGTTTTTTATCTCCCAATAATAAACCAGCACTCTGCGGACCGCGGATAGCTTTTCCACCACTATAGGCAACAACAGTTGCACCGTCAGCAAGGTGAACATTAGGATTTAAAGTTAATGCCTCTGCAGCTGCATCGACAAGAACCGGAATACCTTTTAACTTAGCAGCTTTTGAAATTGCATATACTGATAATGGTCCGGTGTCTCCAGGCTTTGTTGACGGCATCATATAAATCATTGCCGTTCTTGGGTTCATTGCAGCTTCAAGTTCTTCCT
Source organism: uncultured Sphingobacterium sp. (assembly GCA_964356005.1). Taxonomy (GTDB): domain Bacteria; phylum Bacteroidota; class Bacteroidia; order Sphingobacteriales; family Sphingobacteriaceae; genus Daejeonella. The sequence goes on along the minus strand of CAYHGN010000073.1, from coordinate 9,561 downwards.
GAGTGTCTACTGTGATTATTTTTACACCTACGTTTCTAATTGCGTGGTCATAAGTATTGCGGGATCTGCGTGGAATAATTACCTCGTCTTTTTCAAATCCGGTAAGATCAGGGACGCGAACCAGTTTTTCAGGATTTCCTCCTGTTACAGCTGCCATGGTAGTAATTTTCATACCCCCTGCACAACCGCATGAAACAACTCCCCATTCAGCACCAGATAATTCGGCAAGTCTTTTTCCAACTCCCATAGCCAGTTCATCAAGCTGTACATAATTTGATTGCGCATTATACATTGCTTCTTTAGCCTCAGGAACTAAAGTAGATGCACCAATGATTGTAAAAGTTCCACGGCAATTGATTACCGGTTCAACTCCTAATGATCTGTAAACTTCAGGCCCGAATTTCATTGGTCCTGCAGCGCTTTTTTCGCCACCCAGCATTCCAATCATACCTGTACCTTCAGCATTGATGGCAGCCTGAGCACTTCCGACAATTCCGCCGGCTAATGGCAGCATCGTCAGACCCTTAATTACGTCTCTACGTTTCATTTAAATATTTGATTTAAGTTTATTTTTTTGATAAAAAAGATACCCCGTAAGGAATTGACTAATTTAAGGACTTCAATAAAAAATTCAACCTAATATAGGTACTATTCATGTTACATCAGACCGGATATAGATTATTTCATTTTTACTGGTTAGACTTTCTGAATTCGGTCACTTCCTGCACACTTACTGCACTTGAACTGTTACCAAAACTGGAACGGATGTAGGTCAGGATATTCGCAACTTCTTCATCTTTAAGGAAATTATGGGCAGGCATCAGACCATTGTATGGCTTTCCATTTACAATAATTTCTCCGTTTAATCCTTTTAATACAACATTTAAAAGTCTCGTTTTATCACCGCTCACCCAATCAGTTCCTCCGAGAGGAGGGAAGCGGTTTCCATCGCCTTTACCGTCATTTTGGTGGCATGCTGAACAATAGGTATTATAAAGTGCAGCTTCCGGTTTAATTTTACCTTTTTCCAGATCGTCTTTTATCTTATCAGGTGTGCGAATATGGGAGAGTAGTTTATGCTTCTCCATATCTGAGAGTTGAGCACTTCCAAAGGACTTTTTATTACCTTTAAACATTACCCTCCAAATTCGCCCTTTTTCTGTTTCACTGATATATAATGAACCATCAGGTCCTTCAGCAATGCCCATTGGACGCAGTTTGGCATCCCTAACATTAACAATCGGATCAACTCCGGCAAAACCATCTGCAAATACCTCCCAATCGCCTGAAGGTGCTCCGTTTTTGAATGGTACAAAAGCTACAAAATAACCTGATTGAGGATATGGGGCACGATTTGTTGATCCATGGAAAGCGATAAATGCGCCATTTTTATAGCGTTCAGGAAACTGATTCCCCTGATAAAAATATAAATCATTTGGTGCCCAATGTCCAGGGAAGCCAATCAGTGGTTGCGCCAGTTCCCTGCCCTTACCTTCTTTTTTCCCATCACCTCCATATTCTGGAGTCATTAATTTTTTCTTCTGGATCTGATCATAGTAATAATATGGCCATCCGGCATCATCACCTTCCTTAATTTTCAGAAATTCTTCCGAAGGTAATACGGCACTTTCCCATGGGGTGTAAAGCTCTGGGAAGAGACGGTGAAGGTTATCCCTGCCATGTTGTACCACGTAAAGACTCTTATCTGCTTTGTTCCAGTCCATAGCCACTATACTGCGTAACCCTGTAGCGAATAAAGTTCCGTCTTTTTGAGTCAGACCGATTTTATTTGCATCAAAACGCCAGATTCCGCCATGTTGTACCAATTCAGGACAAGGAGTTATTCCAGGTTGACCTGGTTTCCCTCCGGGAGTGTTTTCCAGATCCATACAATTATTGGATGGTGTTCCAAATGGAACATACATAAACCCTTTATCATCAAATGACACAGGTTTGGTAATATGCCAATGTGCGCCATGGCCATGATCATCGGTCAGGACAGTTTCCATCGGACTATCCGGTATTAGTTTGCCAGGAGTCAGCTTGCTTCTGTAAATAGCCAGTGAAGAGCTGTAATAAAGGTATCCCTTATGAATCCGCATTCCATTTGCCAGACTGCCAACATCTTTATAGTTACCAAAGTGTTGAATAATATCTGCCTTCCCATCATTATCAGTATCCCGCATAGCTACATTGCCACCCTTGGTTGAAAATCTAAGTTTCACATATATATCGCCGTTATTGTTTACAGCAAGGTGGCGGGCAGGGCCCAGACTATCGACAACTACTACCGCTTCGAAGCCATCAGGGAATGTTAGTCCGCCATTATCCGGGTCTGAAGGTGGCAAGCCTCCGGGATTTCTAAATATTGTGAGACTAAGGATACTAATAATAAAAAGGGAGGAAAGGATATAAAAAGCAGGTTTTTTAAGGGATTTGCCAGTAAATTTCAATTTCATATCAATAGGTGTTTTAAATTTTTGCTACTATATTTTATTTTAAGTTTTTCATAAAGCAAACACTGTTCTCAATGCCTGCATATTGTTCATAATTTGGAATGATATCATAGCCACTTTTTTTGTAAAGTCCGATAGCTTCAGTCTGTCTTTTTCCGGTCTCTAAAATGCATTTTTCAAAATTTAATTCTCTTGCCCAGTTCTCCAGTTCAAGCAATATGAGTCCTGCAGCGCCTTTTCCCCGATATTCGGATGAAGTGAACATCCGCTTGATCTCCATGGTTTTCAGATCATATTGTTTTATTGCTCCGCAGGCTATTGTGATGTTATTCAGGGACGCTAAAACAACATGCCTGATAAGATCAACTTTATTAAATTGAGAATAAAATGAATGTTCATCTCCATCACTCACTGCAAGGCCAGTATCGAGGTCTTTAATCAGTCTGGTAAAATCTTTGTTGACGGAGTCTGTTCTAATTAAACTGATCATTTAATTATTCGATTTTATGATCTGCAGGAAATAGGTGTAATTCCAATTGGCATAAATCAAACATACAAAAAACAGTTTTTGATTTTTGTAACAAATACTATGAGGAAAGGCTTATTTTCCGATGGATTGCTCCTCTGGCCAGTGTTGTCATGGACAAGGAGATGGGAATTCCCTCTGGTAGGTGTTATCACCGACCAGGAGATATGAGAGTTATGGTACGGTGATAACACCGACCACAGGGAAATGGTAGGGTGATAACACCGACCATAGGGAAATGGTACGGTGATAACACCGACCATAGGGAACGATACCCTGTGGTCGGTGTTATCACCGACCACGTGATACCAGTCTTAAACTTTCTTGCTCTGAGGCTTAATGCTTGTCAAATCAGCAATTTTAATGGGTTTACCGCTATCAATACTGTTTCGGGCAGCTATGCCTGTAAGTATGGCCAGCGCGCCGTCACGCAAGCCTGCAGCCTGCCGGTGAGGGTCAGTCTGATTTGGTAAAAATATATGCTGCTTCATTCGCTCATCACCGCCTCCGTGTCCACCTTCGGTATTTGATATTTTGAAGATTTCACGTTCCCCAAAGTTTTTTGTTAGCTGGATTTCATCAAAACCTTCCTCATCCCATGGTTGTCTTTCCTTAATCCATGCGTCCAGTTTTCCCTTGGTGCCATTAAATGAAATTCGGTAACCTTCATACGGAGAATAAGCTGTTAATGAATAACTTACCTGTACTTTGTTTGCATATTTGATCTGAACCGCCATTTTATCAAAGATGTCGATATCTTCCTTCCATACACAACCATCACGCAGGTAGCCATCATATTTTTCGTTTTCAACGTATAACTTCATCATGCCTGGATTCTTGGTGATATCCCAAAAGAAATCACAGTTTTTAGTATGCGGGCAGGTACGGCAATGCGTATGTCTGAATGAATTATTCTTACCATAAAACTCCAATGAACCGTAAGCAAAAACTTCTTCAGGATCGGAGTCAATCCACCAGTTTAACAAATCAAAGTGATGGGATGCTTTATGCACCAGTAAAGAACCTCCCTTTTCACGCAAACGGTGCCATCTTCTGAAATATTCTGCCCCATGATTGGTATCGAGATACCAGTGGAAATCAACAGAAGTAATTTTACCAATAGAATTCGAACGAAGCAATTCATAAATCTTCACCCGGTGCGGAGAATACCTGTAATTGAAGGTAACCCTCACACTTTTTCCGGTTCGTTTTTGAGCTTCCAGTATTGCCTGACATTTCGTTTCATCGGTCGTGAGTGGTTTTTCAGTGATAATATCTGCACCCATTTCCATTCCTTTGATAATGAATTCATGATGCGTGTTATCTACGCTCATCACCATCAGAATTTCAGGTTTTGTTTCGCGCATCATTCTGTCAAAATCAGTGAAGGTCGGACAGCTAACTCCCATCCCTGATTTCATTAGCCTTAAGCGTCCTTCATTGATATCACAAAGTCCGACGAATTCAACTTCATTCCCGTACCTTTCAAGCACCGTTTTACCCCACATGCCTGTTGCTCTGACTCCAAGACCAACTATGGCAATTCGCTTCTTTTTCACCGGATTTAGTAATGTCCCGGCTGTAATAGGTAAAATGGTGGAACCTGCAAGTACTGTACTTGTCTGAATGATAAAATTTCTTCTTTGCATAATTTAAAATAGGTAGAATTAAGTCTTAAAAGATTTTTGAGTTTGACAGCTACTAAATTGTTGAAAAACAACCGGAAATCAAATTTAATAGATGGCCTTTAAATGAAATTTTTCTTAATGAATCAGATATAATTATTAATACAACCTTTTCTCGTAGCTCTCCTGCAATCCTTGTTTAATCGATTCTTCAGTGTATTCAGTTGAATCGAGATGATCAGTTAACATTGAGGAAATTGATGGTAAGGTGTCCTTCTTTTGCCATGAATCACTTTCCCATGTTTTAGATCTTATAAATGCTTTCGCGCAATGAATAAAGCATTCTTCAACCCGTACGCCAATTCCCAGGACAGGCATCTTCTCCCGGGCCTGCATTTTCTTTAGTATTTCTTCGTCTGTTATCACGTATGCCTGTCCATTAATTCTGAGAGTTTCGCCAAGACCGGGTATGATAAACAGAATTCCAATCTTAGGATTAAGTAAAATGTTTTTTAAAGTATCAATTCTACGATTACCTGGTCTTTCAGGAATCACAAAATGCTTTTCATCTAAAACCAAAACAGAACCAGGTGCATCACCACGGGGAGAAACATCGCAATTTCCTTTATCATCAGCTGATGACAGAATTAATAATGGAGAAAGGGAGATGAAATACAAACAATGTTTGTCAATCTTGTTAATTACCTTTTTTATTACAAGTTCGCTTGGATACCCAATGATTTCCCTTAGCTGATTCTCAGAAGTAAGAATTTCTTTAAATGGATTTTTCATGCAGATTTCTAATTTCTGATTATTTTTTTTATCAAAATGATTTAGTCCCCCTGTATTTGATTAAAAATTGAAAAATTTTGTAAGTATTGATTCTTAAATATTAAAAAAACTTTTCTCTCTATCAGGTTTATACAATGTCTTATTTTTTAAATTTTCCATAAATAGGCTGTCCTGCAAAAATATTATGAAGTGTTTTCCCATTTTTTAAGACGAATACTCCGTTTACCAAGACATATTCAATACCTTCTGAGAATTTCAATCCATTTTCAAAACTAGCCCGATCTTTTACAGTTTCAGAATTAAATATAGTGATGTCAGCATCTGCACCAACTTGTAATCTTCCTTTAAAGCGCATCATGGGGGAGCTATTCTCCAGTCTTTTAGCAGGCAATAAGGTCATTTTCTCGATTGCCTCATTTAAACTAATTACTTTTTCTTCCCGTACATATTTGCCCAGAACTCTTGAAAAGGTACCCGCTGTACGCGGATGAGCTAGTTTTGAGTAGGGCATGCCATCAGAAGCAATTATTACATCAGGAAAAGCAATTCCGGTTTTAATCCATTCCGGCTTCATCATATGAATAATCACAGTTCCTCCCGATTTTCGGTAACTGTCAAAGGTTTCTTTAGTCAGCCGCTCGGCGTTTGCAACCCATTGCAGATCACCGTATGAAATTCCAAGCCTGTCCTGCCATCCCTCATCAAAAAAAGCACTATTTAAAAGGGTTGATGCGGCAGTATAGCTATACAATTCAGTGCTGATATCCAAGCCCCTTTCATTTGCTGATCTGATCATATCCAAAGCCAATTGAATTTGTCCGAGTGCCATGCTGTTGATATGAACAAGGTGCAAAGGAGCACCAGTCATTGCTGCATTTGATATTGCCTCCTGAATCGATAGGATATTAGGCTCACGAACATGAGAAAAAACCAATAATTTCAGTTCAGCTGCCAATTGAAATATCCTGAATAATTCTTCAGACTTTGTTTTGGGCAGATAGCCAACAGGAATGCCGATGCCAATTCCACCGGCATCAAGTGATTGTATAATATTGTTGATGGTTTTCTGCATTTCTTCCTGACTTGGAATATCTGTATAGGAAGGACTAATTATTTTAAATAGTGACTCCAGACTTGATTCTCCACTAAGTGTAATTTGAATAGATTCTTTAAAGTTTTCCTTGTATTTATCCATGGCTTTGAATCGCTCAAAGGGCCAGTTTACACTTGCACCGTAATTGATCAGTGCCCTGGATTTTCTTGTCGCATACCATTCTTTTAAATTCTCTATTCCCCACTCCAGTTCCAGTGCAGTGGTTACCCCATCATGCAATTGGTATTCCTGTGCCAGATTGTCTCTGCCATGTACATGCAGGTCGATGAAACCAGGCGAGACAACCAATCCAGCCACATTGATATTCTCCTTACCTTTCAATGGAACAGAAGATATCTGCGCAATACGGTTATTTATAATTCCTATATTTTTGATTGTATCCAGTTTGGTTTCTGGGTCAATTACTCTGCCTCCTGAGAGTACAATATCATAGACTGTTTCTGATTGTGATAATACAGAATTAAGGAAAATTAAGTTTATTGAAAGAATTAGAAAGCCTGTTTTTAAAAACTGAATTTGCATGATTTGATTTAGAGATAAAAGGATATTTCTCGATGTATTATCAAATATATAAGAAATGATGTTCGAACAAAGCCTGCAACCTCTTTTGCATATCACATAAAAAGAGAAATTGATTTATTGGCTAAATCTTAGATTGTAAATTAGCAAAACAAACATTGCTTTTGTAAGTCTGAAGGTTTATTTAGTTCAGTATTTTTTCACTCTTTCAATTTCACTAAGGATTCTCTTGTTTATATCAATCTTAGCTCCTGAAAAAACATAAATTCTTGTATTATATTCTCTTGCATATACATTAGTCACAGAATCTGCTAAGGAGGATTTGTTAAAATAGGGACTACTGGTTTGGAGTTCAGTTTCAATTTCTTCGTATTCTTTTATCCGGATAAGATTGGAATATCTTTGTTCAAGATTAAACCAGTCGAGGTAGTCGGCGTTGAATGAAACTGCCCTGATTCCTTTATTGCTGTAGTAATTTATTGCCCCGGTCTGACCGTAATTGTCGCACAAAACCAGCGTTTTTTCTTTATTCTGGACTAAGGAGTATAAACTATCTGTTTTACGGGCTAATTCTTTCCATCCCAGCATATCGGCATAGTCTTGAGGTAATTTATGATTTTTACCATCCTCCCAACGCAGTTGTCCTGATTCCTGATAGTGCTGTGGATTTTGAACAATGTACTCGGGACTTTTATTGGGAAATGCAAGTTTGTAAAGCGGGATAAAGAATAATATTGGAAGCGCCAGCGCAATTGCCTGAAGATATTTCAGACGATTTGTACATAATAAATGACCAAGATAAACAGCACCCAATGCGATATAAATTGGATACAGACCGATCGCGTAATAGGCTTTAGCCTTCAACACTATAAATATTAATAGGGTAAAGAGGAATGACCAGAACAGAAATCTGAATTTTCTATAGGGCTTAAAAATGAGCAAAGCGATTAAACCGGCAGCAATTGTAAAAATTGACCCAAGGAAAAATAGCATTTGATCCTTTAGGAAATCCAATCTGTTTACATTAACCAGTTGTGTTTCGGCTAATTCTTTCATATGAGCAAAAACCGGAAAATCATTTTTGTATTGCCAAAATAGGTTAGGAAAGATCAGGACTAAGCCCAGGATAACCGAAAAATAGAAGTCCCTTTTCAAAAGCAATTTTCGCTCCCTACTAAGTAAAATTGCCGGAAATAGCCCAGCCAGAAGGAAAATAATATTGTATTTGTTTAAAAAGCCAAGAGCAAAGACTATTGCTGCAAAGTACAGCCATCTCCTGTTTTCAGTATTGACATAACTGATGATCATAAAATAAAAGCCTGTCCAACATAAAACATCAAATGAATTGGGTTGATACAACATATTCAACCTTAATAAGGCCGATATTAATACTCCTGTTGCTCCGAGGCTTAATGCAAACAAATTTCCTTTGAGTTGTTCAATGCATTTCCAGACAATTAAAAGCGTCAAAGATCCGAAAAGTGCAGGAAAGAATTTTACCCAATACACACTGCCACCAAGCAGAAATATTAGTTGGGAGAATATTGAAGTAAGAGGAGGGACTGAACGATAACCCCAGGCCGGGTGATGAGCCTGATCGAGATGCAGAAATTCATCTCTATGCAATTCATATTCAGGACTGATCAGGAAATATTGCAGGATAAATTTGAGTGCAATAAAGCCGATTAAAAGTAAATTCCTTTGCTGAAAGAGTTGCTTCATGAAGGAATAAATTTCTTAAGCTTTCTTTACAAATTCAGATTTCAAAGCCATAGAGCCAAATCCATCAATTTTGCAGGATATGTTATGATCACCATCGCTGAGGTGAATGTTTTTCACTTTCGTGCCAGCTTTGATCGGTTTAGGTGCACCTTTTACAGGAAGATCTTTAATGACGATTACAGAATCTCCATCCTTTAACTCATTTCCATTAGAATCGAGCACTTTGAGAGTTCCTTCAGATTCAACTGGCTCCTCGGCAGGATCCCATTCATGGAAACATTGGGAGCAAATCATCAGGTCCTGATCCTGATAGGTAAATTCAGATTTACATTTTGGGCAGTGGCTTGTATCGCTCATGATTATCGTTTGAATGCGGTAAATATAAAGAAACAGCTAAGATTCCATCTTGCTAAAAAATATAAAGAAGGGTGAAATCTTCCATTTTTAATGAGATTAGAAATAAATTCAGGAATTAACAATTTGTTTTACACCCTCTTGATAGGAGGTAAGCCTAAAATCAAACCGCTTTTTAAATTTAGAACTATCAAAGAAATAATCCTGATTATACTGATACATCATTTCTGGCATTTCCCGCATAAATGGGATGAAAATTCCCAAAATTCTGATAAGGAACATGGGTAAAATGCTGAGTTTTTTATCAGTCTTCATTTCTTTGTTGAAAAGATCAAGCCATTCCTGTCCGCTAAGTGTATGATCATCTGTTGGTAAATGCCAAATCTGATTGTATGAATCGGGAGTATTCCCCAAAAGAGCGCATGCTTTAGCAGCATCGGGAGTGTAAATGAA
>CAYHGN010000072.1:0-17348 GCA_964356005.1 uncultured Sphingobacterium sp. | reverse complement strand
TTGAGTTGAGATTACTCAGTTGTTTTTGGGAATTGGTAATTCGTAATTCGTAATTCGTAATTGGTAATTCGTAATTGGTAATTCGTAATTGGTAATTCGTAATTGATAATTCGTAATTGATAATTCGTAATTCGTAATTGATAATTCGTAATTGGAATATCGTAATTCGTAATTGGAATATCGTAATTCGTAACAATCTATGCTACGTATTCCCTGTTAAATGTCCTGCGCAGCTCGGTAATTGATGATTGAAGTCTTGATCGCAAGATGCCAACCGTAATATTCAGTTCTTCAGCAGCCTGCACATGTGTATACCCTTTAAAGTAGATCAAATCCAAAGCTAATCGCTGATCTTCATTTAGAATATTCGTCATGTCTTTAACTCCAATCAATTCAGGATTATAAGAAACCTGAAATTTCTGATCGATCTGTTGAGTTGATTCAGAAAGATTTGTACTGACTGTATAGTTTCGGTAATTGACGCTTCTCAGGTAATCTATTGAAATATTCCTTGCTAATCTGGCCATCCAGGTATACAATCTGCCCTTTCCGGGGTCATATTGTTTAAATGACTTCCAAATCTTAATAAAAGTTTCCTGCAGCAAGTCCTGCGCCACCTCTTCTATTACCACTATAGTAGAAATAACCCTGTACAGGGAATCTGAATACATCCGGTAGAGTGCAGACATTGCAGTTCCATCCATATTTTTCAAACCTTCAACCAGTTTATCTTCAGATAAGCGGAGTTTTCTACTCCTTCCGATTCTACTTTTATTCGAATCTTCCATTTGTATATCCATTGCTATCATGATATCATTACGATTATTATCTAAAAATGGATGTCCAACATGAATTTAAGATGAATTTTAAAAAAAATTAAACAAAGATATTTTTGCTCTTTTCCCCATTTCCAATTCCATATTTCCTATTCCCCATTCACAAGAGATTTGCAGATAATTACGCAAACCCATATTACAACAAAAGGGTGCCCAATAAAATTGAGCACCCCTTTATAGATAAAAAAATTCTGAAATTACCTTTTCTTAATTTCCACTCTTCTATTTAACTGACGACCAGATTCAGTATCATTGGAAGTAAGCGGCATTGACTCTCCAAATCCTTTAGTTATCAAATTATTAGCATTAATACCAGCAGCAACCAGATAACTTTTGACCGCAGTGGCCCTATCAACAGAAAGAGTCATATTCCTTTGATCGGTACCTTCAGCTGAAGAGTGCCCGTTCAAATTAAAACTCATGGATGGAAATTTCTTCATCTCCCTTGCTATTTCATCAAGTACAGAGTATGATGAAGTTTTGAGAACTGAGGAGTTAAATTCAAACAAAATATTTTTATAGTTGAACGAAGGCTCAGAAACTGAAGTTTCAGGGCAACCACCATTTACGGAAGATCCAGGCTTATTCGGACAATTATCTTTTGAATCAGGAATGCCGTCACCATCTGTATCGGCCTCAACATTTCCGGCAGACTTTGGTGCATCCTGCACACTGGCAGGTACGGGTGCTGCAGGAGCCTGACTGATAATCTTTTTAGGTTTACAGGAAGAAAACAATACGATTGCAGTAAATATTGCAATGGCAAAAATCGAAAATGTGTTTTTGAAGTTTCTCATTTATAGCTTGAATGGTTTATTGAATTATAGGAAATAAAACTACTACTTACTTGCTTTTTAACCAAACTAAACCGCAATTAATAATCGAGATTAGGCAAATCTTTAAATAATTGAGTAGAAACCTATTTTTTATCCTCAGTTTGAAACAATCCAATTACCAAATTATACTGATATATCCTCTTTTCTGCCCTCCATCATTCGGAAGTTCAATAATATAGTAATATGTATCCTCCGGAAGTAATGCTCCCTGATAGATTCCATCCCATGCATTATTATAATTGGCAGCCGAATAAACCAACCGGCCTAACCTATCAAAAACACGAACAATATTATTAGGATATTTTTCAATATTACGGATCACCCAAGTATCATTCTTAGCATCTCCATTAGGCGAGATAAAGTTAGTTGCATTTATTTCCTTATCTGTGTCAGCACTGATTTCACTTTTAAGAGAAGACCCACGCAATGACATCAGAGCCGGAACTGAAAGTTCAGGGGCCGGCAAAGAAATACTCAGATTCCGAATCTCATGAAAATTGGTAGCCCCTCCGGTTGACCCGGCAAATCCATAGCTTAAATTTGCAGGAAGGGTGTTTCCGACATAAGAATAATTATTGACTATATGATGGTTAATACCTCCTGTACTTGTTCCTTCCAGCATCCAAACATTCAAAATAAATCCTGTCCCCGAGCCATTTGGTTTCATATCAATTTGTACTTTGCGGTAACCGCTGGTTGATGCAGTCAGGCCCTCTGTACCTGCTATTCTGCCATCCACATTTCCACCGATTGTAAACCCTGGACCCGCCCCGGCGGCATTCATTGCTGCAAGATTTGTGGTTTGAATATTGGTTAAAAATTCATAATTCGAACCAGCCGGATTTCCTGAACCTGTTCCATTTCCATCTCCTCTGATAGTTAAAGAACTACTGCGTAGCCCGGGGCCACCCTGACGTCCGGCAGTAGCGGCACTGAAATTCCCAAACTCATCAAAACCAAAACCAAGGTAAGCCTTGCTTAAGCCGGGTGAAGAAGAATTCTGGGCATAGCCCAATGATCCTCCTGATGCACCGATCTGAAAGGAACTATTCGCTGTAGCATCATATAAAAAGAAACTGAGTCCGTCACCCCCACTGCCACCATATGTGAAGTACTCAAAGCTGATAGAAAGCCCTTGAGCAGAAGGAAAGGATGCAGTATTTCTAGCGAATCCGGCTTGATTTTTTGCATTGGAATTTAATCGAAGATAACCCGCACTCAGGGGGTCAATATTCCCTGAAGTTAGTACAGTTACTCCACCAGTTATCAAACCAGAGGCTGTTGAATTCCTGAAACTCTCAACATAGGGCAATACACTTTGGGCGATAATATTGATACTTACATTTGCCGGACTTAAAGCATAAAAACTGCTATCTGAACCATTCCATTGAAATCCTGTTGAGCCAATATAAGCCGGAGCAGGAACAAAGCTGATCTGATTTAGATCAGCAAATACAACTTCCTGATTTGCCACAATATTAACAGCATTTAATTTTAGAGTTCCGTTTAAGGGGAGACTTATTACTTTGACTTTTTCAAGGATTTTATTTTCCTGACTAATGAATTTTGATGTAAAATCTGTACTTGTAAAAGATAATGGTGTATTTGCCTGTGTAGTCTTGCTGATGTCAGAAACAACAGGTGGTGTTTCGACCATTTGCTCAGGCAGCGTTATTTGTAGATTCTGAACCTCATGAAAATTATTTTTTCCTCCTGTTCCGGCTGAAAAGCCATAACTTAAAAATTCGGGTGTAGGATTCGTTGGTAAATAATGATAATTTTTGATAAGGTGATGCACTATCCCTCCCAAAGTATTACCCTCAGTGATCCAGACATTCACATTAAAACCGGATCCTGAGCTATGGGGAATCAGATGGATTTTTGCTCGGCGATAACCAGGGCTTAAAATACCTGCTGAACCTGATGTACGACCGTTTATTCCACCGGCAATGTGAAATACATTTCCTGCACCTGCATTAGCCATAGCAATTGCATCAGTAGTTTGAATTCCGCTTAAGTACTCATAATTTGTTGAGATTGCTGCATTACCATTTCCATCACCACGAAGTGCTACTGAACTTGGTCGCTGACCAGGCCCGCCTTGTCTGCCTGCATTGGGATTACTGAAATTTCCGAATTCATCAATACCAAGTCCCAGAAAAGCTTTTGAGATTCCGGGAGCTGAAAAATTTTGGGAATAGCCCAACGATCCTCCAAATCCCCCAATTGAAAAAGGATTTACTGATGAATCATAAAGGAAAAAAGCGAGACCATCAGCACCTGAACCACCATAGGTAAAGTAATCAAAGCTAATAGAAAGTCCATCTGCCGTTGGAAAAGCGGTTACATTACGGGCAAAGCCTGTTTGATTATTTGTATTGGTCGTTAAACGCAGATACCCCTGACCATTTGCATCAATCCCACCACCAGTTAATAATGCTCCGTTTGGAGTACCCCCAAGTATCAGTCCAGCTGCATTAGAATTTTTAAAAGTTTCGGCATATGGAAGCGCTGAGGTAGGGATAATCCTTACCGTAAATGCACGCTCTGCACTATTTTGATCTTCATCAGTGGCAAGTAGCCTGATCTCATAAATATTGTCCGCATTTTTATCTGCGGGATTATAATAATTTTTGCCTGCCATAGTCGCGATCCCTGAAACTGAATCAACAGCAAAATGAGTCGAATCATTACCTGACAGTCTATACTTAACATGCCCTATGCTCGTTCCCACAATTACAGGAGGTACGCCGGTAAAAATTATGTTCTCCCCAATTGTTACATTCTCAATCGGAGCAATAGTGAAAACAGCAGGTTCAATTACATCAAGAATAGTAAGTTTAAAGTCCTCAGTTGCCTGGTTTCCATCCATATCAGTTGCAATAATCCGTAGTTCATACGCATTATCATTATTCGCATCTGTCGGGTTTTCGAAATTTCCCGGAATCATATTCACTTTCCCTGATGATGGATCAATAGTAAATTTAGTGGCATCAGCGCCACCTAAGGCATAGCTAAGGCCGCCTGTAATAGTATCTAATGGCATAATATAATCCAACACAAACCGACTATTTGGGTCAGTTTCATACTGATCTAAAGTTGGCGAATAAGTAGATACAAGAATTTTTCCTTTATCAGGCATAAATTCGAGATACCTCAACCAGCCATTGCCACCATTCAACCTGTCCTGATAATTACTAAGAAGGGTATGAATGGTATTCCCATTAAAAGTGTCTGATCGGCGAGTCTCACCATCAGGATTTATATGTCCGCAGAGCATCAGAAATAAGTTCGGATTAACTTTTAATTTATCATAAATAGCCTGCCCCTGGGGGCCGAAACTTCCATCCGCTGTAAGTATATAATGACTACTTATAATTGCTTTTCTATTGGGGTAAGCCTTTAGAAGATTATCTGCCCAATCCAGAACTTGAGAATCTGAAAGCGGATCATATTCAAGATTAATTGCAATAAAATCCATCCCGCCTGCACTGAAAAACTGGTAATTATTGTCATTATTTGTACCGTAATGTCCGCCGTAATAATCACGTCCGGCAAACCGGTTGACTCCGAAATATTGGTTAAACAAATTAGTAGTACCACTTGCATTTCCTATAGGTGACTGATCATGATTTCCAACACTGATACCATAAGGAATTCCAAAAGGAAGTTGTGTTGAAACCGGGTCTTCAATAATAGCCATTGAAGTATCAGCCCTCATCCATTCAATTTCAGCAAAGGCAGCATCACCATTTTGTACACAATCACCCAAATGTGTTAAATACTTGATATTTAACGCGTTTTTATTACTAAGGATCCAATTTGCCTGAGATTTAAAAATTGAATTATTCCCTCCATTGATTTGACCCGTATAAAATTGCGTGTCAGGGATTGGAACAATTGCAAAGTTCCTGGATGGCCGATTGATAACGGGCATCCCGGTAATTATAGGATTGAAACCTGCGAATGCAGTATTTTCATTTACAGAAGTATCCTGAATTGCTTTGATTGAAAATGTTGCAGACTCCTGCAGATCAGTTACAGAAATCATCCAGTCGCGACTTAGCCTGACATTTCCTTCGTCAGTAGCATTTATAGTTAACTCATAAATATTATCAGCATTCGCATCAGCAGGGCTTTCGAAATTTGCCCCCATCGAACTTACGATCCCACTTGTATGATCAATGCTAAAATCAAAAGCATCCGGTCCACTCAAGGTGTACTTCAAATTCCCATAAGGTATTCCGTTTATCACCGGAGTAATACCTGAATAAGGTGTATTCTCATTAATGCTTGCATTTGGAATTGCTTCTAATGAAAACGCTAATCCTTGTCTTGTAACAGTTAGGGTATAGATCTTAATTTTAGTTCCGCCCATTGAACTAACTTTTATGTTTATAATATTCGAACCTACTTCCAATACAAGTAGATCTGATACGCTATTATTGTCAATGAGGGTGAATTCACCTCCATTTAAGCGATATTGAATTGAAGAAAGAGTATCAACTAAAACGGGAATAAATGTTATGCTGCCTGTTGAATTCGGGACCGATGCTGTGTAGCTTGTGTCAACTGCTGAAAATAACGGACTAAGAGTACCTGCACTGATCGACAATCCTGACAAGTTTTCGCTGATCAATTCTCCTCCATCGTAGGCCCCTACGCTGCTTGGGAAGATTCTTGAATTATTTGCCAGATCAACTTCTATCCCTGCAATTTTGGTAGCAACGAAATTTCTTCCAACTGAACTACTGGTCAGATAACCAAATACCCCGTTCACATTACTGAAGCTTAAGGCCGCATAAGTACTAAGAGCTGAATTTTGACCTCTTGAATAAGTTGATTTGTAATTATCAAAGGTAGTGGCGGCAGTTGTTCTGACAGTTAAGGGCAGATTCCCGGCATCGAGTCCTGTAAAGGAAAAAATATAAGAAGAAGTAATAAAAAGGTTATTTTTTTCTGACACAAAATCATTGGCTATACTCGGAATATATCCCGCCCCTCTGTAAAATGATCCGCCGATTGTGGATCTATCAACAGCATCTCCCTTTGATACCAGTAAATTTCCCTGAACATCCAGTATCCTGCGAACATTAGAAAAGGAAATAGCCCTAAGATTGGCTTGCTTGGTATCGAAAGTATTATGATAAAGCTTAATGCCTGTTGAGCCCTGGATATATAAATTCTCAAAGCTATGTTGTGCAAATGAGTTCTGAATGGTTATTATCTCGGAACTTTCAATATGGAATGCCGCTTTGAAACCGGTACCGGTATTCAATGAAAAATTTGTAACCTTGCAACGGTCAATCAGAATATTTTTACTGGAAACAATAAAAAATGGCTGCCTCTGGTTCTGATCAGATTCAATATCCTGAAGTGTAAGATTATTGATTCCCCGGCATTGAATCTGCCCCGAATACCTAAGACCTGAACTCTCAATTACTTCCTGATTTTTTGTATCCTTTAAAATCACATTGCGTATAATAACATTATTAAGGGTGTAAGAAGCATCGGTTCTGGTTTCGGGTTCAGCAGAAACAGAACTTAGAATACCTACCTGTATTGCAATACCTGTCAATTCAGTACAAATAACTCCGTCAATTAGAACATCTGAAATATTAGGCTGATTCGTACCATTAGCAGCACCTATTCTGATGCCTCTCATCCCCTGATGCAGATTTAAATTGGTAAATCTGGTATCTGAAGTATTAGCCTGTTGACTGATCAGTGCACCCGAATAATTGTCACCAAATGCTGCCCCATCAGCTGTATATTTTCCACTTCTTAATTTTAGCCTGTCAATCCGCACATGGCTCATATCGATTCTGAAAATATCAGAAGTTATTCCCCCTGCATCTATCACCGGATAAGCAGGCAAGGCTTCTCTACCCTTGATGGTAAGCGTAAAATTCGAATTGGAATAGTTCAGTGTCCACTTTGAACCCAACGCATAAATTGTATCCCGGTTAAATACAATGGAAATATTGGTATTGAAGTTGAAAGTGCTCATGTAGGCTTTCACCTCAGTAATGGTATTAAAAGTTGCTAATTGTATATTATCTGAATCTCTCCTGAGCGAAATAGCTAATGGCTCCACTTCCGGAATTGTTACAGTTGACTGGTTAATTACCGGAAGTTTTGAATAAGTAAGCATCCTTGTGCCATTACCTGAATCCAACGCATTTCCTAGTTCAGCTTTATAGGTAAGTCCAACTACATCGGTAGAGAGAAAATCATTCTGACAACTAATTTCCCAAATCAGTCCACCCGAATTAGGTACCTGAGTAATAGATAAAACTGGATTTCCTTCTACTTCGTAAGCTGCGGCTGTGGATTGAGTAATCGGCCGGTCAAGTTCAAAGCGTATCTTATCTGGCGCTTCTGCTAATATCCTTGCTGAATCTGCTATAATTGTTGGTCTTACAGGTAGTGTTGCAGGATCGACCGGAGTAATTTCATTCAGTTGAATGTTAACCAGACCTGTTGCAGGATTAAAAGTTACTGCCTTGATATTTTCACTCCAGGTGATGCTGTCAATTTGAGCATCAGAATCTATAAGCAAACTTATTAATCGGTGCCTGACTGTTTTTTGAAGGCCGGACATATCAAAACTGATCTCCAGATAGCCATCAGGGCTCAGTGAGACAGATTTTCCAGTTCCGTTCTCAGCTGCATACCTTGTTTTCTGGTAGCCCAGATACTGATCCAGGCTCAATCCAATCACATTATCACCCGCCAGAGATTGCATGTATTCAATTACCTGGCGGTAATAGGCAAAATTACTTGTGCCGGTTTCTCCGGGCCCATGACTAAACCAGTTATATAATATCGGTTTAGTCAGACTCTTATTATAGGCCGCCAAAATGTAAGCCTTGTGTTCATTAACCAAAGCAGAATTGTTTGTTTCCTGCCAGTGATTTCTACGAAAGAAATAAGGATTTTGCACAGCTGCATAAACATCTTCAGAAAATGCATCCTGAGCTAATGGCGCTGCACCATCTTTTAAGGGTTCAACACCCGCCTGACTGGTTACATCCAAACCCATGTTATTGGCACCAAATCTGAATCCAATCTGGGTATCGGGTACAACCAGAGATTCCGGACTAAAGCCCAGATGATCAAAAGCAGCCTGATTATTAAGAAATATTTGTTTATACCTGTCTTTTTGCAATACTGCGGAACCACCAAAGCCATGGTTCATAAAATCAAAACCCCGCTGCAAGCCCGGACCATTGGCTGTTACTGTTGTTAGCTGTTGCCAGCTAATGTAATTTCCACCCTGGGCAAGCAGATCTACTCCATTTACATCATGAATAAAACAAGCAACCGAAATATTCCAGAAGAGATCATTCCCGCATCCATCGGTGGATTTTACACCCGGGCTGACGAATCCTCCCGCAGTTTGGCCTCCTTTGAGATAAGGATACATCAGGTTATAAACAGTCGCTGGACTATCGTCAACCTGAAAAACACTGACCATTGATTTATTATACGGATTCTTCGTATGGCTATAAGTTGCAAAAGTAGGATTGGTCAGCTTAATCCTGATTGAAAATACATCTGCTGATGGAGTCTCATCGATAGGGTTAACCGTAATATTTACAATTGCATCTGAAGCAGAATATAATCCTCCCTGATCAGCGCCATTCCAATTAAAACTATCGGTACCATTAAAGTTCGCATTTGGGATGTATACAAGATTTTGAATATCAGAAGAAAGAATTTCATGATTAGCCAGGAGGGTCATTCCATTAAATTTCAATTGTCCGTTTGACGGGACTGAACTAATCCTGATCTTAGCGAGTTCATCCCCATTGGGATCTTTAAAACGCGGAATTTCGTTATCTGGATTGAAAAAATCACTCAGAGTGAATGACATGGATATATCTTCATCTCCAGATTTGGATAAATCTGATAGCACCGGACTTTTCGGGATAACTGAAGGCACAACTATCTGAAGATTTCGGATTTCGTGAAAATTATTAGCCCCACCGGTGGAGGAAGCAAAGCCAAAATTTAAATTTGCAGGTATAGTCGAATGAGGAAGATAAGCCTGATTAATTATCAGATGCCTTTCAGCGGGTTCAGATCCTAATCTGAGGTAAACATTGACCTTGAATCCCGTGCCCAAACCATTTGGCTCAAGAATAATCCTTGCTTTTCTGTAACCGGCTTCATTGGGATCAAGGGAGCCCCCTGACGCAGTTCTACCATTCTGTCCGCCGGCAACCTGAAAAACTGTACCCGCGCCAATTGCAGACATAGCAACTGAATTTGTTGTTTGAATACTTGTCAGATATTCATAATTGCTATTTGCTATTGAACCGGTTTGCACAGATCCGCTTCCATCACCGTCACCTCTTAGTGTTACAGAACTAGGTCTCTGACCAGGCCCTCCAACCCTTCCCTGTATGGGATTACTAAAGTTTCCAAATTCATCGAATGCTATGCCGATAAAAGCCTTACTTAAACCGGGAAGGCTCAAATCACTGCGTTGGGAATACCCTAATGAGCCGCCGAATCCTCCAATATTAAATAAAGAAGATGCACTTGAATCAAACAGGAAAAAGTTTATCCCATCTGCGCCTGAGCCCCCATAAGTAAAATATTCAAAACTGATCTCTAAACCATCGGCAGATGAAAAATTTTGGGTATTTCGAATAAAACCACTTTGATAGGCCTGATTATTGGTCAAACGCAAATATCCGGAACCGCTGGGATCAATTCCGGAACCCGCAGTCAATACAGCTGATCCTCCTAAAATAACCTCAGAGACTGTTGAACCTTTAAATGTCTCCCGAAACGGGAATTGAGCAAAAGCACTTGCTACCCAAATTAATGTGAGCAACAAGAAAGATATCCTGATAAGAATTCTTTTCATCAAGCCCGTTTGTTAATAAATTTAATTAAATCTTAAATATCTGGATATTATTAGAGATATATTATCAATTTGTGAAAAATAATTCTACAATCAAGACAATAATGAAACCAATAAGGGGAAAAAATCGCTGTAATAACAGGAGTAGGAAGAGGAATCGGCAGGTCAATTCCCACTGCACTGGCTGCCAAAGGAGCTCATGTTGGAATTGATTGTTGCGCATTAAAACTGAACAGAAGAGTTTTTGTAAAAGATGCCTCCATCTGGTCAACAAATCCATAATCCATCTAATTCCCTACCCGATAGCTATCGGGTTCCTATTTCCTAATCCCCATACTAACTTAACTGCAATGCCATATCTTTGAGCAAACCTCCAAACCTTAAGAATGACAAAACATTTTATAGAAGACGAAAAAGTTGAATGGGAACAGATTGATGTGGGTGTTCAGCGAAAGATCATGGCTCATGATCCAAGCCTGATGATCGTTAAAATCAAATTTGAAAAAGGCGGTATTGGTCCCTTGCACCAACACCCTCACATACAAATCACCCACGTTCAGAGCGGGAAATTCGAAGTAAGCATTGACGAAAAAAAACAAATACTCAAAGGAGGGGATGCATTTCTTGTAAGTTCAAACCTTGTTCATGGAGTTCTTTGCCTTGAAGCAGGAATTCTGATCGATACCTTCAGCCCGATGCGCGAAGATTTTTTATGAATCTTTAAACAATAAATATCATTTAGCATTTTCAGATTCAAATGCCTTTCTTAAGGCACCTACAGTCTTATGTTCACCTGTATGACTCCATCCCGGGGGCATAAAAATATATAAAACCTTATTCTTAATTCCCGGAGCACGATATACATCTTTTGCAAGAGCAGTAATTTCCCCAAAATAGGAATCCAGAAAACTATTGGGTTTCATCTGCCTGGTAATTCCATACTGAATATTAACACCTTCTTTTTCTGGTTGATAAGTCTTGAATACTTTATCCCATATATTCAGCAAATTGCAGTAATTCATGTCCATGTACTCAATATTTTTGGCATGATGCACCCGGTGGTGTGAAGGTGTTAAAATAAATTTTCCAATAACTCCCATTCGTCCATCTTTCATCATCGATTCTCCAATATGAATAAATGAACCCCAGGTACCATCAATGAACATAATCACGAATAACATGGCCGGGGGCACACCCATTAGCATGCAGATAGTTGTTCTGATCACATCTGCATAAGGAGCTTCAAGGAAAAAATGGGCATGAGAAACAGCCAGATTCATGCTTTCAGGAGCATGATGTGTGGAGTGTAAACACCAGAATAAACGAACTTTATGCCCGAAATAATGATAAACAAAATGAGCCAGTTCCCAGATTATATAACCATAAATAAACCAATACCAGGTGAACTCAATATTAATAATCGCGTACTTTTCAAAAATGCCGATACATATTATGGTCATTCCTATCGCCAGGTACCTACCAATAATGGAGTTAAAAACATAAGAAAAGAATGAAATTTTATAAGAGACCACATTAAACTTCTTGTATAGCAATCCTCTGATTAATTCAAGTATCAAAATAACCGGCAGTAAAGGTGCAATTGCCCCCCGCATTCCTTCATAGGTAAGCAGGGACTGATAATTGCCGGATCTGATAATTTCAATGAGCCCATCCAGACTAAAAAAGCCCCAGATCTGCTTAAAAATAGTTTCAACAAATTCCATATTAAGGATTAAAAATCAATTAAATTTAGAGATAAGAATTCCATTTAAATTGCCTCTTTGCTTTAAGCTTTTGGCTTTAAGCTTTAAGCTTTAATATCCTGCTGCCTGCCCGTCTTTTCTTGATTCGGATGCTCCAAAATAAACCTTCCGAACAGGGTCCCATCGGATTGCCTGATAGCCGCCATACATACCGTTTATAAAACCAACCTGATGACCTTTTTGCATTAATTCCCTGATCACATCATAGGAATATCCGCTTTCAAGGGTGATCATTCCTCCTTTTGGAGCCATGCCCTCCCCTGTAGGTTCAGAAGATCCTTCATGGTTAATCCTTGGAAAATCTCCGGCTTCCTGAAGATTTAAACCAAAATCTACGATATTCATCACAATCTGCACATGACCCATTGGCTGGAAAGCTCCACCCATCACACCAAAACTCATCACCGGCCGACCGTCCCTGGTCATAAAGGCCGGTATAATGGTTTGAAAAGGTCTTTTCCCCGGTGCATAAGTATTATTTTCACCCTCCTTCATCACATTAAACAATTCTCCGCGATCCTGAAACATAAAACCTAATCCATCGGGCATCATGCCAGAACCAAAACCTCTGAAATTACTCTGAATCAGGGAAACCATATTCCCGTCTTTATCGGCAACTGTAAGATAAATGGTATCCCCATCCTTCATTGCCGGATTTCCTGCATCTACCCGATCTGAGGCCTTGTCAGGGTCTATGAGCTTTCTTCGCTCAGCGGCATAAGCCTCAGAGATCAGCTCTTTTACCGGAACTTTGGCAAACTCCATGTCGGCATAAAACTTTGCACGATCCTCAAATGCGAGTTTTTTTGCTTCGGTAAACAAGTGTACATGCTCTGCACTGCCCAATTTGATCTTCGAAAAATCATAGCCTTCCAAAATATTAAGCATTTGCAAGGCTGCTATACCCTGTCCGTTGGGAGGCAATTCCCAAACATCATAACCTCTGTAATTCACAGATACCGGGTCAATCCAGGTAGATGTATGCGAAGTCATATCCTCATAACTCAAAAAGCCTCCATTTTTTTTCATAAAGGCGTCAATAGTACGTGCTATAGTTCCTTTATAAAAAACTTCCCGGCCTTCCTTACCCAGACTTTCCAGCGTATTGGCAAGATTTGGGTTTTTGAATACGTCGCCTTCAACCGGCACCTTGCCCTGAGGATAATAATGTTGAGCAACATTGGGATATTGATCATATAAAGCCACCACATTTTTTAAAGAGTTGGCTAATTCACCATGCACAGGAAATCCATTTCTGGCGTATGAAACAGCCTTTTCGAGCACTTTACTCATAGGCATAGACCCGAATTTTTGATGCAATTCAAACCAGGCATCCACACAACCCGGAACAGATACCGGCAATGGACCTCGGGAAGGAATATGTGTGATTCCTCTTTTTCTGAACTCGTCCAGTGTTAATGATTTTGGAGAACGTCCTGAACCATTTAAACCGTATAGTTTTTTAGTTTTTGCATCCCATACTATCGCATACAAATCCCCTCCTATTCCATTCATATGAGGCTCCACTACACCCTCCATCGCATTGGCAGCAATCGCCGCATCAATAGCGTTCCCTCCAGCCTTTAAAACATCGAGCGCAACCTGAGTTGAAAGTGGATGTGATGTTGCAGCCATACCATTCTGGGCAATAACCTGCGAACGTGTTGACCATATTTTGCCATAAGGACGGTCCTGTGCACAAATACTTAGTGGTAGAATTAAAAATAGAATTAGCTTCTTCATCATTTGGATTTGGAATTTAAATATAATGGATTTGGGAAGAATAATTTGGAGATTTGAAAATTTGATGATCTAATGATTTGAAAATTTGATGATTTGAAGATCTATTGATTTGGAGATTTGATGATTTGGAGATTTGAAGATTATTATCTCCAAGTAGAAATTTTCCTTCATTGTCAAATTTTCAAATTGCCAAATCCTCAAATTACGCGTTGCCAAATCATCTAAATAATAATCAGGTCATTTTATTCCACAGATAAACAATCATCAGTTTCAATAATTATTTTTGCAGCATAAAAGATGGGTTTTGATCTTTTACAAGTAAAAGAAATGGAAGAAAATGAAGAAAAGCCTGACCTGGTTGTTTGGGATAAGGACAAAGGCTATTATCAGAAGGGATTAAGCTATGGCAGTAATGTAAGTGCGCCTGCTATAAATCTCGAAAATGTAGGTGGTTGGAAGCAATCTAATGCAGAACTAGCGAACAAGAATTTTAAAACAAAATTCGATGAACTAAAAGAAGAATACGATAAACTGGTGAATGAAGTTCAGTTGAACGAACTGGTTTATTCCGCAAAATATAATTTCACTCCGGTTATGGGACAGGTATATCATTTATACAGCAAAACAGATGATACTCTATTCCTTTCAATGATTTCTCCTGACAGCTGGAATCAGAAATATCTGGGTTCTTTCAAGCTGGATGCAAGCCATAAATGGTCAAAAACCGAGATTCTGAAATAACCCTAAAATTTTAATTGATCTAACCCCAGACCAAATAATTTTAACGAAATTTCATTTAGCTTTTCAACAGTACCACTGAGGTGGATTGTACGATGAACATGTCTTGCTTTTGCTCCCGGAGCTAAACTTAATGCGGGTGAAGAACTTTCAATCTCATAGAATTTCCCCATTTGCTTTCCTTCAATCGGTCCGTCGGTATAAGCGTTAACTGCATCTCCGACAAAGGGATCATCTTGAATCTTCCACGTTGAATTAACATAAGATGTAATACCTTCTTGCAAAGTAAATTGGGCGATAGTCAGCACTTTATTTTCGGCGTCATAACTTCCGGCAATTGGTAAAGCCCGAATCGGAGAAACTCCAATTTTACTCCGCTGTTTTGCATCTGCTTTAAACAAAAGATAACCATCCGCAATTTTCAATCGATCTGAGCCTAATTTGCCGAAATAATCATCAGTCACGATTTTACCCAAACTCAAACTGTCTCCTTTTCTGTATGGAATGATCACATTGGTTTGATCATTTGATTTAAGCATGCTTAAAATCCAGATTGAAAGTAAACCTGTTTGTTGATCCCATGTCTTAGATCCGGTATTTGTTACTATATTTTCAGACTGAAACCCAACTGAACGAATATCTGAACCCAATTCAAGAGCCAAAAAATTATTGATAGATTTCGTATCGAGCAGGGATATTGTTCTGTTCACCTTCAGATCAAAAGCGGTACCAGTATAGTTTTGAAGATGCATCGTCTTTTCAAATTTTGCTTCTGTTGCATTTGCAGAAATCAGGCTAAAAGGTTCTGAATCGATTGCTTTTGGAACATACCAATTGTCAAAGCTGAATTCCGATCCATTTTTAAAGTAGAGGGCAAACTGTCCGCCTTCTGGCCCGAGCCAAAACCTTTCCTCACCACCAAGGGCAGTAAAATGTTCTGAGAATGTTGCTTTTGCCACAAGATCATAATTGATCCAGCCATAACTCAATCCCTCTTCCCCATTAGAGGTGCTGGTCATCACACGGCCCTGATAAGCCGGTAAAACGATAATTTGAGCGCCACTTGCAGGATCTTTTAAAAGAACCAGATCGGGATGATATTGTTTTAAAAATGCCAGATCATAGGCAAAAGTTCCCTTTTGATTAATCTGCTCTTTGCAGGAACCGAATAATAACAAAAGAAAAATAAGACCAAAATATCTCTTCACGGTACTTTATTTAAATGATTGATTGCTAATTATTTACAATATATGAAAGAAAAATTACTCAACAAAAGAGATGGAAGCGTCTAAAATCTAAAGCTTTAGAAAACTAAAATGTTAACATTCTGGTAATACCATAAACTTAGATTGCCTAAAAAAAATAAATGGACATATTTCTAATGATGCTTGGAGGCCTTGGCCTTTTTTTATTTGCTATCAGTAATCTCTCAGACACTCTAAAAGGATTAATGGGTGATAAAGCCAGCAAATGGCTTAATTACTTTACAAGTAATCTATTCACTGCAATCTTAACCGGTACAATCATAACCATTATTCTGGATTCATCTTCAGCAGTAATTATCATGACGATCGTCTTGGTAAATGCCCGTGCCCTTACTTTTAAGCAATCACTTGGGATTGTGATGGGTGCAAATATCGGTACTACCTTTTCAAGTCAGTTGATTGCAATGGATATCGGACAGTATTCACCCATTCCAATATTTCTTGGTCTTATATTCAGTTTTTTTGCAAAAAGCGAAAGGATCTCACAGACGGGGCGGGTAGTTTTATTTTTCGGTATCCTTTTCTTTGGCTTGTACACGATGGAGCGGGCTGTAAACCATTAAGAGAACATGCTGATTTTCTCGCATGGATGACTAAACTTGACAACCCCTTCCGCGGTTCTGCAATAGGCGCATTAGTTACCCTAATTGTACAGTCATCATCTGCAACAGTAGGTATGGCGATAACATTAGCAAAAAAAGAGCTGATCAGTGTATCTGGCGGCATAGCAGTGATGCTGGGAGCTGAGCTTGGAACATGTTCAGACACATTACTTGCTACCATCAGGTCTGACAGACAAGCCATCAAAACCGGAATATTTCACCTTTCTTTCAACATGATCAGCATCAGCATTGGGCTTATGTTATTTCCCTGGTTTGTTACTTTTATTGAACAAATTTCAGGGAATGCCGGCATAGAACAAAAGATAGCAAATGCTCATATGTTGTTTAACACGGGTGGTGTAATCCTGTTTATACCATTCATTCCTCATATCGAGCGACTGTTAAACCGGGTTTCACCAGCAAAAAAGATTGAAGCCTCAGCTCCAATTCTCACACAATAAATAATTTGAAATCATTTTCTTTGGCTTCGATAATTTCATGGTATGTTAAGTCGCATAGGCATAGTTAACATAAAGATAATATTGAGTTAACAATTTAGGAACATACATTTGGATCAAAAATTCAAATAATGGGAAAATCCAAAACTAAAGTCGCGAGAAAGACTCTTCAAAAAAATATTAAAACAGGTCTTATCAAGGAACTAAAAGAATCAACCTCTCAGCTTGT
>CAYHGN010000071.1:0-17686 GCA_964356005.1 uncultured Sphingobacterium sp. | reverse complement strand
CTCCCCCTTTACTTCCCCCTCATGCGGGGGATACTGGGTGCCTAGGAATATTACTAAAAGATGATATTTTCCACTTCAATCAAATTCCTTATGCATCATGCTGTCCCCCTTTGGTCCAAAGGACTCCTTCGGAGAGGGGGGCTTGTTTGTATTGTGGGTTGGTGGGTGGAGTTTATGAATATTATTCCCTTCTCCGATGATTCAATTGCTTGATCAGATGCTCTCTGAATTCGCGCTCTGCCTGATATAATAACAATACTTTTTCGGCAGGAATGGCCTTTAAATAAAGTTTTTTATACTTTTTTTTCAGCTCAAGCATTTTGCTTTCATTTGTAAGATCTGCGTTGATTATATCATTTGGAGCAATACCGGTTTTCTGTCGATCTTCCCTTCTCTTCTTCATCAATTCCATCAGCTCTTTTTGGTACTGATTGTATACCGGCCAGAATTTCTGTGCTTCTTCTGTGGTTAGATCGAGTTTTTGGGTGATAAACGCGACCTTAATTGCCTCTATTCGTTCATAATGCTCTCGACGATCCTGAGCAATTAATGCTGTGGTCATTGTCAGACACATTATTAAACCCAAAACCCCTTTCTTTACTAATCCTTTCATAATGTTGTACTGTTAATATATTGTTCAATATCTTCTGCCGAAACATCAGTTGATACTTGCTGCAGACCATCCTCAGTAATATGATCTATTAGGTACTGGTTGTCATTCACTGTACTATGAAACTGCAGATAATTGATAATATCCTGATCAGGAACTTTTGATATCTGTTGATTGAATACGTAGCTGGAGGAATTAATGTAAAAGAATATCCCAACGACAAATACGATACTTGCAGCTGCAGAATAACGTATCCAGGATGGAAACATAGTTTTCAGCTTTGCAGGTGTTTTCTTCTCTTCAATTCTCGAATTAATGCGCTCAGTAAGGCTAATAAAATAGGCATCCGGAACATTAAACCCTCCCTCCGGATCCAAATCCCGAATACTCTCAACAACTATACGATCCTCAATCTTTACTGTTAATTGATTGAAATAATTTTCAGGCAAACTAAACTCATCTTCATTTTCAAATCGGGCGCTTTCGAGTTTGGCCAGGATTTTCAGGGTTTCATTCAAAGACTCAAAATAAACGGAAGGCACAGCAAAGGGGTTCTCTCTGCTTATTTTAGCAAGAGTTGGAGCCTCTTTTAACCAATCCTTATCTGAATTCTCTGTTTTCATATTCCTTTGATACACCCGTGATAGAAAGGTTTAATCTGAATTAAATAATATCTGTTCAATTTTTTTAACCGCTATATGAAAAGAAGCCTTTAGTGCACCAACACTGGTACCCAGAATTTCAGAGATCTCTTCGTATTTCAGATCATCAAAATATTTCATGTTAAACACCAGCCTTTGTTTTTCGGGCAGGGTCAATATAGCTTTTTGAAGCTTCATCTGTGCTTTATCACCGTCAAAATATGGGCTATCAGCTAATGTTTCAGCCAAATCCAGACCGTTTGAATCATCTAAGGAAACGCTATTCCTTAATTTTTTGCGGTTCAGAAAGGTGATACTCTCATTTGTGGCTATGCGATAGATCCAGGTAAATAATTGTGAATCACTTCTGAAGTTTGCGAGGTTTTTCCAGACCTTAATGAATACTTCCTGAACCAGATCATCGGTATCATCATGGTCAATAACCAGCCTGCGGATATGCCAGTAAATTTTCTGCTGATACTTTTTCAGCAGCAAATTGAAGGCCTCATTACGGGTGCTTTCCCTGGAAAATTTTTCTAAAATTTCGGAATCCTCTACCTGCATATCTTTTTTTTGGTTTGGATTCCTGGATTCAGGTTTATTATTTACGTTTAATTACCCTGTTCACCGCATTGATAATATCCTCGGTATCCAAACCGTATTTTTTCATCAGTTGATCAGGAGTACCACTTTCTCCGAAACTATCGTTAACTGCAACGTATTCCTGCGGAACAGGATTGTTTCTGGTCAAAACCTGTGCAATACTGTCGCCTAATCCACCATAACGATTATGCTCTTCACAAGTAACCACACAACCGGTCTTGGCGACTGATTTTAAGACTGCAGCTTCATCCAAAGGTTTAATGGTATGAATATTAATTATTTCAGCATTGATTCCAGCATCTGCAAGTTTTTCGCCGGCCTCAATAGCCTTCCAAACCATATGGCCTGTAGCGAAAATACTGACATCAGTTCCTTCATTAACCATCCATGCTTTACCGATCTCGAATTTTTGATCCGGATCTGTAAAAACAGGTACTGCTGGTCTTCCAAATCTTAAATAAACCGGTCCATGATGATCGGCAATGGCAATTGTTGCAGCTTTTGTCTGATTATAATCACATGGATTGATTACCACCATGCCCGGAAGCATTTTCATCATTCCGATATCCTCCAAAATCTGATGGGTTGCTCCATCTTCACCAAGGGTAAGTCCGGCATGTGAAGCACAAATCTTTACGTTCTTGTCTGAATAGGCGATAGACTGTCTGATCTGATCATATACACGGCCGGTTGAAAAGTTAGCAAAAGTACCAGTGTATGGAATTTTACCACCAATTGTTAAACCTGCGGCGATCCCCATCATATTTGCTTCTGCTATTCCGATCTGAAAAAAGCGTTCAGGAAACTCCTTGATAAAAGCATCCATTTTTAATGAACCGATCAAATCGGCACACAAGGCAACTACTTTATCATTCTTTTTTCCCACTTCCAGTAAACCTGCTCCAAAACCTGAACGGGTATCTTTTTTCTCGGTGTATGTGTATTTCTTCATATAATAAAGCAAAGGGCCTGAAATTTAGCAGGCGAAATTTTTTAAATGTGTTTTGAATGCGGATTGCCTTTTAGAAATCCTTAATAATCGCCAAGTGTTTCTTCCAATTGACTCAGGGCAAGTGCGAGCTGATCATCATTAGGAGCTGAGCCATGCCATTTATGAGTATGCATCATGAAGTCAACACCATTACCCATCATGGTTTGCATCAAAATCATGATCGGTTTTCCTTTAAATGTTTTGCTGATTGCGAGATCAAGGACGCGAATTACATCGGCCATATCGTTTCCACTCATTTCAAGTACTTCCCATCCGAAAGACTCCCATT
Organism: uncultured Sphingobacterium sp.; assembly: GCA_964356005.1. GTDB lineage: Bacteria > Bacteroidota > Bacteroidia > Sphingobacteriales > Sphingobacteriaceae > Daejeonella. Next base: position 14,552 of record CAYHGN010000071.1, on the reverse strand, counting down.
TAGCTCTAAGATTACCTAAAGATAAAATGGCATCTGTTGGTCCGTCAATTTGCTGCCCGTTAACATCAATAGTAGATATCAGATTGTCAATTTTATTATGGCTCGCATACATTGCTGCTTCCCAGGTTTGACCTTCCTGAAGTTCTCCATCACCATGCAATGAAAATACAAGTCTGTTATCACCGTTTAACTTTTTAGCGATAGCAGCGCCAATCGCCACTGACATACCCTGACCCAGAGAGCCTGATGCGACCCTTATTCCCGGTAAATCTTCATGGGTTGTAGGATGCCCCTGCAATCTGGTATTAATTTTTCTGAAGGTTGCCAGCTCTGATACCTCAAAATAACCTGAACGTGCCAGAACACTATACCATACCGGTGATATATGTCCGTTTGAAAGAAAGAAAAGGTCTTCATCCTTTCCATCCATATCAAATTTGGTATTATGCTTTAGGGTATGAAAGTAAAGAGCTACTAAATAATCAGTACAACCCAATGAACCCCCCGGATGTCCCGATTGGCAGGCATGTACCATTCTTAAAATATCTCGACGAACCTGTGAGGCAGTTTTTGTTAATTTATCAATATCTGGAGTCATAATTTGTGCTTAATGGCCTTGCTAAAATAGCCATGTTCTTTGAAAGGGGGGGGGATTATTTTGGAATTATTTGATTATAGAATAATAAGCTGAATAAACCGATTTTATTTTAGTGCATCCAAAGCCTGCCCGGAGGAGTTTTTAGTATCTACCTTATCAATAATCTTCCGAATCAGTCCGTTTTTATCTATGATGAATGTTTTTCTCGCTACTCCCATATATTTTTTACCATACATATTCTTCTCAACCCAAACACCATAAGATTCAACGATTTTCTTATCGGTATCGGCAATTAGAGAGAATGGCAGATTATATTTAGTAATGAACTTTTGATGTGATTTTTCATCATCAGTGCTTACGCCCAAAACGTCAAACCCTTCTTTTAACAGAGATTGATAATTGTCTCTGAAGCTGCAGGCTTCCGCAGTGCAACCCGGTGTATTATCTTTGGGATAGAAATATAATATCACATCTTTCCCTGAAAAATCACTTAGGGAAAGGATTTTTCCATTCTGGTCTTTTGCCTTGAAATCAGGAGCTTTTTGCCCCTCAGTAAGCTCAATCATTTTTTACACGTATTTATTGGCATAAAATTAACAAAATAAATAATTTGCGATGAATAATTCTCTCTACCGGTAAAAAACGGTTCTATAGGTACTTAGGTTATCTTTCATATCACTTACTGTCAATACAAAATCGTTTTTGCCCTTAGCTGTTAATTCGTCAAAACTATGCCATATGGAACCCGTTTTAGGCTCGTATTCCATCAGAACCCATTGTCCGTTGACCATCGCTTTGAAGGTTTTTATCCCCGAAAGATTATCGGAAATTCGGAACAACATTCTTGATATATTGACCATGGATGCCCCATTGCTGATGTTTACAGGGACGATCCTGGGTGCGATTGTATCAGTCATGATATAATAGCTGTCAAAAGTTCGGATTTCCGTTTTTACATAACCATTTTCAAATATGCCGCCTTGTGTTTTTTTGAGATGATTAACGATCAGAGCTTTGCTTTGTAATTCGCTGGGCAGATTATCATCGGCTTTTATCGACAAAGTAACCAGACCATTAATCGGTATCAGGCGGTTATGTACATGATGAATAACAGAATAGGCACCGGCAGGTCTTGCTGTGGTTTTATAAACAAAATCAAGATCACTGTAAAGAGTTTTCAATGGTATATTCAGTTTCAGACCGGTAGTGTCGAAGTCATTAATCTGATCGTATTTTAATTTTTTTCCTTCAATTACTTTGGGTGTTTTTGTAGCTCCCGGACTAAATTTTATTTTAAAATTGAGTACACTTTGGTTTCCGGCTATATCCTTGATTATGTACTGTGCATTGCGTATACTCTGATCCGAAAAATTCAGAAGACCATTATTGACCACATTTTTATAAATTTTCAAAGGATTGCCGGGTTCGAGAAAACTTTTCTGAATCCGTCTGCCGGTAGCGATCATTGCAGGATAATCAACATGGGAATTCATTCCCCGGGAATTATCAAAGGAAAATCTTTCCCAGAATGCAGAATAGATTGTTTGATCCTCAAGCCGAAGCTCAATAGAATACGGCCCATTACTATTTTCAGAAGCTGAGTTCTTGTCAGAACTTGCAATTCCAAGTCCCGATTCTCCACCTATTGTGACGATAGTTTGCTGGCTAAGGCTATAGTTGCCTGCACTTCCGATTACCGGATATAACTGCTTTGGAGTATGCTCACTAAAAGGTTCTCCATTTAAATGATAAAGATACAATCCTGTAATCACAGGTTTAACCTGGTCGGGGATTCTGATTCCAAAAAGCTGAGGATTAATTGGTTCTTCGGTCTTTGTATCCCTAATTTCAAAATGAAGGTGCGGTCCGCCTGAACTGCCGGTATTTCCCGACCAGCCAATAATTTCACCTCTTTTGACGGGGATTTCAACTGAAAGTAAAGGGAAATCTACATCGAATTTTTGCATCCGGTATTGATAAGTCTTTAAAGTCATGCTGATGCGCTCATTAAAGTTTCTCAAATGCATGTAGACCGTTGTGTAGCCGTTTGGATGGCTGATGTATAAAGCATTCCCTCCGCCACCAATCTGAACTCTAATTCTGGAAATGAAACCATCAGCACTTGCATAAACAGGATATCCTTCCCGTTGATTTGTTTTCAGATCAAGTCCTGAATGAAAATGATTTGTTCGTATTTCGCCAAAGCTTCCTGAGATGATAGGCGGGAGATCAAGAGGACGAATGAAATAATTTTGTGGGTATTGAGTTATGGTTGCCTCCTGTCCGATCGCAAAAGTGCATAGCAAGGTCAGCAGGGAAAAGGTAATGAAGTATTTGAGCATAGAATTGGATTACTATCGGATGTAAAAATCGAGCAATTTTGTATTCTCGAGATAGCCGCATAGATGATCACCGATATTTACCTTACCAACTCCTTTTGGGGTGCCGGTAAAGATCAGGTCACCCTTTTTTAGGGTGATATACTGAGAAACAAAGGCTATAATGTATTCAAACGAAAAAAGAAGGTCTTTAGTGTTGCCTTCCTGAACAGTGTTGTCATTCAGGTCAAGTCTTAGGTTAAGATTGCTCAGGTCTTTGAACTCTGATTTTGGGATAAACTTGCTGATTGGTGCAGAATTATCGAAAGCTTTGGCCAGCTCCCAGGGAAGCCCCTTTTCCTTGTGTTTTTGTTGTATATCCCTTGCCGTAAAGTCAACTCCAAGGCCAATCTCGTCAAAGTAAGAAGCAGCAAATTTTTGAGCAATATGTTTACCTTCCTTTGATACTTTCAGAACAAGCTCGATCTCGTGATGTATATCAGTAGAAAATTCAGGATGATAGAATGGTTTGTTGTCTTTTAAAACCGCTGTATCAGGTTTCATGAATATAACAGGCACTGTAGGCACTGGGTTATTCAGTTCTTTGGCGTGTTCGGCGTAATTACGTCCTATAGCGATTATTTTCATTCAGCAAATATAAACATACTGAATTTAAGATGAGAAATAAGGTATAGAATTTATAATACAGAAATACGTTTGGTGATGATTTCACTACCCACACTTACGCGTATAAAATAGAATCCGCTACTGATTCTTGAAGAAATGCTAAAGGTATTGCTATGATCACCGGAACTTTGTCTCTCAGAAAACAGAGTCGTGATTTCGTTGCCCAGTACATCCATTATTCTGATCGTTACATTAGAATCTTTGCTGATTGAATAGGTCATATTCAAATATTCTGAGACCGGATTCGGATAAACTTTCACATTAGCCAGAATTTTATCGCCCGGCAACGGGTTTTTAGGGCCCGACATAATTTTGTTTTGTGCCAGAAGTTTTTCTTTTGATGGTTTGAATGGAGTAAAACTTAATTTGACGCCGGCTTTTGGATCTGCAGGTTTGTTAAGTCTGGTATCTGTAATCTTGGTAGTAACCTTTGCTTTCGCTTTTACCGAATCGGGGCGTGATACCTGAAAAAAGGATGCGTTATATGCATAGCTGTTCAGGGACATTGTTATGCCTAAAACTATGAATACAACTAATGTTCTCAGGTAAGAGTTTATCATACGCAAAATAGATGATGTGTAAATATAAGGCTTATTAATGTATACCCATAGCCAGCTTGCTTTTTTTTAACAATTTTTAACTAAAATTTCTTTCTATACGTTTGTTTGGGTGAAATGTTAGTATAAATTTATAAATAAATGAGAAAAATTCAACAATATTATATTGCGTGTATGAAATTGATTTTAAGATGTACTTTTGTTCTCTAAATTTTTTGAAGTGTCAAACGTAAAAAATCTCAACAAACTCTCTATTGCCGGGTTGTTAATTAGCTTAGGAATTGTCTACGGAGATATTGGGACGTCTCCATTGTATGTTTTTAAAGCAATCGTGGCCGGTCGAATTATTTCTCCTGAATTAATTCTGGGAAGCTTATCATGTATATTTTGGACACTCACCCTTCAAACTACTGTAAAGTATGTTTTAATCACTTTGCGGGCAGATAATAAGGGTGAAGGTGGCATATTATCACTATATTCCCTAGTTAAAAAGAAAGGGAAATGGCTGGTCATACCGGCGATGATCGGTGGTTCTGCGATGTTAGCGGATGGTATGATTACCCCGCCAATTACTGTCTCATCTGCAATTGAAGGTCTCAGGATTTTTTATAAGGATATACCTACAGTCCCGATTGTAATCGTTATTATTTCCCTTTTATTCCTGATACAACAATTCGGAACCTTTATAGTAGGAAAGGCTTTTGGACCTATCATGTTTATTTGGTTTACAATGATGGCCGTTTTAGGGATTTTTTATCTTGTAGAGTTTCCTGAAATTCTAAAGTCGGTAAATCCATATTATGCTTATCAATTATTGTCTTCTAACCCTGGTGCATTATTCATATTAGGTGCAGTCTTTTTATGTACAACGGGAGCAGAAGCTTTATACTCTGATCTTGGACATTGTGGACGGGCAAACATTCGTTTAAGCTGGATCTATGTTAAAATTTGTCTTTTATTGAATTATTTTGGGCAAGGTGTTTGGCTATGGCAACACCAGGGCAAGATTATTAGTATTGAGGAAAATCCATTTTTCACTATTATGCCTGAATGGTTTTTGATAATTGGTATCAGTATAGCAACAGCTGCGGCAATTATTGCCAGTCAGGCTTTAATCTCAGGGTCATTTACTTTAATTTCAGAAGCTGTGAGGTTGAATTTATGGCCAAAAGTTAAAATCAATTATCCAAGTAATCAGAAAGGCCAGTTATATGTTCCATCAATGAACTTATTATTATGGATAGGTTGTATTGTGGTGGTACTAATTTTTAGAGAGTCTGCAAATATGGAGGGTGCTTATGGATTAGCTATAAATCTTACTTTCCTTATGACCACAATTTTGGTTTCAATTTATCTCAAGCGTAAGAAATTCCCTAATTATATAATCATTGGTTTTATTATTATTTATGGGTTAATAGAGCTGGGATTCCTGGTTGCTAATATGGCCAAATTCTTACATGGAGGCTGGTTTACTATTGTCCTTGGGACTTTGATTTTATCTGTAATGTGGGCGTGGTACTCTGCCAGAAAGATAAAAAACCGCTTTGTAAAATTTGTGGAAGTGGATTCCTATTATCCAATTTTAAAAGAGTTGAGTGAGGATGAGTCTGTCCCTAAATATGCATCTCAACTGGTTTATCTGACCAGTTCTAATTTTAATTCTGAAATTGAATCCAAGATTATGTATTCAATTCTTCAGAAACAGCCTAAACGGGCAGATGTTTATTGGCTCGTACACGTAGATGTTACTGACGAACCTTTTACAAGAGACTATAAAGTTGAGTTTCTGGTACCAAATAAATTGATCCGGATTGATTTTAAACTCGGTTTCCGTGTGGAGCAGCAAATTAATGTGCTGTTCAGGAAGGTTGTTGAAGAATTGGTAAGAAATAATGAAGTCGAAATAACCAGTAAGTACAATTCCCTGAATAAGTATAAAATCATTGGAGATTTCAGGTTTGTTGTATTGGAAAAAGTCTTGTCTCGTTCAAACGTATTAAGCTTTATTGATAAATTCATCATGGATTATTATTTCGTTCTGAAGAAATTTTCACTTTCTGAAGAACGCGGATTTGGTCTGGATATTAGTTTTGTCACGATCGAGCGTGTGCCTCTGATTATTTCTACCCAGGATACCAGTGAGTTGACAAGAGTAGCATTAGATCATGGTGAATCCTGATTTGGAAGTAACACTATTCATTTATTCAGATTGCTTTTATGATAACTGTAGGAGAAATAAATTATCAAACCTAATGCCAGCCAGATCAGAAACCGAAGCCAGTTGGTATATCCCAGTTCAGTCATCAGATATAAGCAGCTCAGCATTCCCAGGACTGGAATAAGGGATAAATTTTTTCTGAACGAAAGTACAGCCATTATTATTGCTGCCAGAATGAACAGGAAATAGGGTAATTTATCTTTGTACACATGCCAGTCGCCATTGTACTCAAATAAAGAGAGAATGGGTCCTTTGAAACTTATGAAAATAATGATTAGCAAAGCAGGTATGATATATTTCGAATTAACATATGGGATACGAAAGCGTTTACGGTTGGTGTCATTTATTTCTTCTTTGGGAAGTAGCAGTACTCCAGCACAAACCAAAACAAAAGCAAACAGAGTTCCGATGCTGGTCAGGTCAGTAACCTCTGTAAGATTCATGAATAAAGCCGGTACAGAGACAACCAGGCCGGTGATTAATGTTGCAAACCAGGGGGTTTTGTATTTTGGATGAATACTCGAAAACTTCTTTGGCAATAATCCATCCCGGCTCATACTCATCCAGATACGTGGCTGCCCCATTTGAAATATCAGTAATACACTTGCCGTTGCAATTACCGCACTTATTGATATGATATAACTGATATTGTCAAGTCCGACATTTTTAAATACAAATGCCAATGGATCTTCTACCTGCAGTTCTTTATAACTAACCATTCCGGTCAGGACCAATGCCACCAGGATGTAAAGCACGGTACAGATAATTAATGAGTAAATCATGCCTTTGGGCAGATCCCTTTGTGGATTTTTGCATTCTTCGGCGGTGGTAGAAATGGCGTCGAATCCTATGTATGCAAAGAAAACTCCCGACACCCCTTTCATCATACCTTCAAAACCATTTGGTAAAAAAGGACTCCAGTTTGCTGGCTGGACATAGAAAAACCCAAGTATTATTACTCCAATGACTACAGCGATTTTAAGAAAGACCATTGCATTGGTAGCTCTTTTGGTTTCCCGAATCCCGATGTAAACCAGATAAGTAATAAGAAAAACAATGCCCAGTGCCGGAATATCAGCAACGAATTTTAGATTGCCCGATCCCGGGGCCGATTCCCATGCTCCGGCGGCATATTGAACTTTGGTACTTATACCACTAAGATCTGTTCCGGCTGCCAACACTTCATTATATGCTCTGGATGCAGAAAGATAATCCATCGTCAGATAGGCCGGAATATGGATATTGAAACCCTCGAGTAAATTGGTAAAATATTCGCTCCAGGATATTGCAACTGCAATATTGCCAATGGCGTATTCCATAAGTAAATCCCAGCCGATTATCCAGGCAATTAGCTCTCCGAAAGAGGCATAGGCATAGGTATAGGCACTTCCTGCAACCGGAATTCTTGAAGCAAATTCTGCATAACATAATGCAGAAAATCCGCAGGTAATGGCAGTGATGACAAAGAGAATACTTACCCCGGGACCTCCATTAAAGGCTGCATTTCCAATTGTAGAAAATATTCCGGCACCAATAACTGCAGCAATTCCCATTAGGGTAAGATCTTTAACAGAGAGAACTCTTCTTAACTGCTGATCTTCAATTTCGGCATCCGAAAATCCCGCCTGACGATCTTTCATGATCAGGTTAATAGATTTCTTTCTAAAAAGGTTTCTTGACATATGGTCTTACGATTAGAATGATTTAGCAATCAAACATAAAAATTATTTAGTTTTGAATTCGCATTCAAATCAAATAATGAAGAAAAGCCTATCCGAAATCCTTTATCCTCAGCGATACTTTCTGATCCCGTTTTTGATATTACTTCTTGTTGGTTTAATCCTGCTGTTATTTAATTCTAAAATTGAGCTGTTTTTATGGATAAACAGGCACCATACCGACTTTTTTGATGAACTTTTTAAACTTATCACCTTATTTGGAGATGGTATAGTAATGGCCTTGGTTGCTTTGACTTTACTATTCTATAAATATCGCTATTCGGTGTTGGCCGCCATCGCATTTGCATATAACTCTCTTGTAATTCAGCTAATAAAACAATTTTTCAAAGCCCCAAGACCGGTAAAATATTTTGAGGATATCATGCCTATCCGAACTATTGAAGGCTATCCGGTTCATGAGTGGAACAGTTTCCCTTCCGGACATGCTGCATCGGCATTTACACTTGCAGTTGTTTTAAGTTATTTACTTCCCCACAGACAACGCCACTGGATATTAATACCCATGGCTGCATTAACCGCATTTTCAAGGGTTTATCTCGCTCAACATTTTATGGAAGACATAATTGCAGGAGCTATTATTGCAGTAGTTATGACCTTTCATCTGATCTGGTGGCTCGAAAACAGCAAATGGTATCATTCAGCCCATTTAGAGGGGAGGTTGTTTGGAAAAGCTTGATCTCAGATCTAAGAGTATTCTCTTATTTATTTTCAGTCTGATGCTGCTTCTACAGAATCTGGATAAGCCGATGATTTATATTCTTGATGAGGCTAAGAATGCAGAATGTGCCCGTGAGATGTTGGTATCCGGTGATTATATTTTGCCCTATTTTAATGGACAGTTAAGAACCGATAAGCCACCGCTGCATTACTTTTTTATGGTATTGGCATATAAAATGTTCGGAGTATCAGCATTCAGTGCCCGATTTTTCTCAGCAGTATTTGGAGCCTTAACCATCCTGATCAGCTTTCTGTTCTGCAGAAAATATTTAGGTGAAAAGGCAGGCTGGCTGACTGCGATGGTTTTACTGTCCTCCTTGCATTTTAATTTTCAGATGCGGATGTCAGTTCCGGATCCTTATCTGATATTCTTCATGACTGCCGGGTTTATGTGCTTTTATGCCTTCATGGTCGAAAAAATGAAGTTCTGGATATTGCTGATGTATGTATGCTTTGGACTTGGTTTACTAACTAAAGGTCCAATAGCAGTTGCCTTACCGGGCTTGATCATGTTGGTATTCCTTATCTGGACTAAAAAATTTAACTGGGCGATGATTCGTTCATTCCAAATTCCTATTGGGATAATTATAGTTCTCCTGATTTCTTTGCCCTGGTACTGGCTGAATTTTGAAGCAAGCAATGGACTCTGGACCGAGGGTTTCTTTTTTAAGCATAATCTACAAAGGTTCTCAGACACTATGGAAGGACATGGAGGCTTTTTTCTACTGCCACTGATAATGGTCATCGCTGGCTTACTTCCTTTAGGTATTTTCTGCATTCAGGCGATGTTCCTTGTCTGGAAAAAGCGTGTGAATGAAGTCTTGCTGTATTCTCTGTGCATTGTTCTGGGGATTATTATCTTTTTCTCTTTTTCACAGACCAAACTCCCGAATTATACTGCTCCGGCTTACCCTTTCATCGCAATCCTGCTTGGATATTTACTTTCGGAACTGGAAGGAATGAATCTTTCATTGAAAAAAGTAAAATGGACTTATGGGTTTTATACGATTATTGCGTTTGCTCTACCCATAGCCGTTTATGTCGCACTTAAGGCGGATAAGAATGTTCAGGATGCCGCAGATGTCTGGATTTGGTTTATTCCGGTTCCTGTTGGTGCAGTTTTGGGCTGGTATTTTATCCGGAAGTATGAAATCAACAAATTAATATTTAGTATGACCCTCTCTTTTATGCTGAGTAATTTCCTTTTTTTTGCAATTGCTTATCCCCGTGTTTACGGGATCAATCCTGTTGCAGGCTCATTAGAGTTGCTAGGGGGAAAGCAGGATGTGGTTTACTACAAAATGATGAATTCGGCCTATATTTTTAACATGCAGCAACTGGTACCTGCAATTCATACTCTGGATAGTCTCTCAGTGTATGTCAAAGAACATCCTGATGCATTGGTGATCTCCCGGAAACAATTTGAAACTGAAATTAAGGCCGCAGGAGACTTGGTTCCAGTTTTTGAACAGAAAGATACTTTCGAAAACCCGGTAACAGTAATTTACAAGTCAGTTCGCTGAGCCTTTTTTATCAAAATTCTCAGAATAGTCAAACCAATGACCAGTAGGACTATCATGATTAGCCAAATCAGATATTTAGAATTATCAGGACTGTCAGAATTAGGGGCCAGGCTAGTATATTGATCTGAACTGCTTATAGTTTCGTTGACCCCGATTGAATTAAAGAATTTTTCACGCTCAGGAACAGCGTATTCCTTATGGACATTCTCATAAAGAAATTCAAAAGTGTAGGTAGCTCCATTGGCATGTAATACTCTGAAATCCCTGAAAAGAACCCCGCTTCCGGTATCTATCTTCAGTGTAAAATCTTTGACCTTTAGTTCACCTATCAGGTTATCCTTTTCATCCAGAACAATAGCGGACTTTGAAGATTGCTTGACACTTTTGATGTAATTGTCGTAATAGTTCTTTAGATGCCTGTCCTTTTCAATGTCTGGTGATAGTTGTGGATTGTCTGCGACTTTGAAAATTAAAATTGTTCCAAAAGAGGTTCTCGCAACCAGGCTGTACTGTATTCTGGTTTCTGTTTTGGTAAATCCTTTAGGAAGCATTACAGAAACGGCACTATCAATTCTGAAAGTGTCCCAGGTTTGGGCCTGAGATAATAAAGGAATTAAATATATTGCGAGCAGTATGATTAACTTTTTCATACTGAAAGAGATACAAAAAGTGTGCTATTCTTTTATTTCTTTGATCTCTTATAAAAAACAGATCCCCAGAAGGCTCAATATTAGTCCAGTTTATCCAATTCTTTCTTGACGAAATCTGCCAGTTCTCTCACATATGCAGCACTGAAATTAAATTCGATTCCGGCTGTTTCATAAATTTCTCTGATTGTTTTGGTATAACCAAGCTTTAATGCATCCAGGTAGTTGGAAAGCCCTTTTTCAGGATCTTCTTTGTAGTTTTTCCAAACTGCAATAGCTCCCAATTGAGCAATTCCATATTCAATATAATAGAAAGGGACTTCAAAAATATGCAGTTGTTTTTGCCAAAGGTTTTCCAATGCTTGCTGATGTTCAGACCAGTCTGCGAAATTATTTCCAAATGGTTCAAATATTTTTCTCCATGCTTCAGAACGCTCTTCACTGGTATGATTAGGATTGGTGTAAATCCAGTGCTGAAACTGATCTACGACGGCAACCCATGGAAGCGTTTTTAAGACATCTTTCAGTTGATCTTTCTTTGCACGAATCAGATCCTCAGAATTGTCAAAGAAGATATCCCAATGATCCATAGCGATTAATTCCATACTCATTGAAGCGAGTTCGGCAACCTCAGAGGGCAGGTGCTTGAAGTCATTTAATTCAAGTCCTGCAGAAATGAAAGTATGAACCGCATGTCCGCCTTCATGAACCATGGTGGTCAGGTCGCGAAATGTACCTGCTGAGTTCATAAAAATAAAGGGGGCACCACTTTCGGCAAGTGGATAATTATAGCCGCCCGGAGCTTTTCCTTTGCGACTGTCAACATCGAAAAAGTCATTTGCTTTCATTATTTCCAACCTTTCTCCAATGTATGGACTTAGTCCCCGGAAACACTTAATAGACTTTTCAATTAATTCTTCGCCATTGCTAAAAGGTTTCAATGCAGGTTTTCCGGAAATGTCAACATCCATATCCCATGGCTTTAATTCATTCAAATTCAGTGCCATTAGACGTTTCTCGGCTTGTTTCTTTAGAAGAGGTACGATTTGCTCCTGAATGGCTTTGTGGAAGTCATAACAGTCTGCAGGAGTATAGTCAAAACGCCCGAGAGCCTGAAACATATAATCCCTGAAGTTTTCAAAGCCGGCATTCAGGGCAACCTGATGACGAAGTTTTAGTAATGAATTGAATAATTCATCCAGTTTTTCCTTGTCTTTCAGTCTTCGCGCTGAGATGGCTTCCCATGCCTCTTGTCTTACTTTTCGGTCGGTATCTTTCAAAAAAACTGCAGCCTGTTCAAGTGTATATTCCTGCCCTTTGATTTTCACCGACATTGAGCCCGTAATACCCTGATATTTTTGCTGCTCTATCTGTATTTGGGTCAAAAGGGGTATATTTTCGTCCCTGAAGAGTTCGAGTGCCTTTTTTATTCCGCGAACATAGACGTAGTATTTTGCCTCATCCAATTGTTCAGTAAAAGGACTCTCAATAAATTTTTTATTTAGTTCATTATTGAATGGTGCAATTTTGGGTTCGATTTCTGTTGCGAAAAATTGAAAATCACTCAATAATTTTTCATCTGTGGTATCGCAGGTCATGCGGATATATCTCCAGGCAAAATCCTCCTCCAGAGCAGCTTCGATTTCACTTCTATCACGGAGCCATTGCTCTAATTCGTCAATGGAGTTTAAAGACCTGTTAATCAGCTCATTAAATATTGGTTCAAGATTTTCCCATTGCATCCTGAGTTCTGCGGGGATATAGGTTCTTTGTTTTTTTGAGATTTTAAGATCTTTCATATTATAGTTGATTTCTCAGATAAGCATCCAATAAAAAAAATACTGCAAATACTACTGAAGCAATTCCATTTGTTGTGAAAAAGGCACGATCTACTTTCGACAGATCATCTGGTTTTACCAAATGATGCTGATAGACCAATAGCAGGATAAAGAACAGGACTCCTGCAAGGTAAAACCATGAGAGATCTGTAAACAGATAGGGCAGAGTCAAAAATACAACTGCCAGAAAATGCAAAAAGGAGGATACTATTAAGGCATTCTTCTTTCCAAGCCAGGCCGGAATGGAATTCAGATTATTTTGTCTGTCGAATTCTTCATCCTGAAGTGCATAAATTATATCAAAGCCACTTACCCAGCATAAAACGGCCAATGAAAAGTAAATTGGCAAAATCGCAAATTCTCCGGTAACTACCAGGTAGGCTCCAATTGGTGCAAGTGCAAGACCAAGGCCTAAAATGAGATGGCATAATGGGGTGAACCTTTTGGTATAACTATAGCCCAAAACTACTGCAAGAGCAATTGGAGACAGGTAAAAGCAAAGTTTGTTAATCAGCAGAGTAGTCAGGATAAATAAAAGGCTGTTAGCAATAGTAAAGAGTAATGCTTCATTGGAGCTGATGCGCCCTGAAGGTATATCCCTGATTGCAGTTCTTGGATTTTGAGCATCGATATCCCGGTCGAGGTAGCGGTTGAATGCCATAGCTGCATTACGGGCAAAGATCATACATAGCAGCATCAAAAATAATTTCAGCCAGTTAAATTCATGCGTTGTGGTAGTTACAGCGAGAAAAAAGCCGATAATAGCAAAAGGCATCGCAAAAACAGTATGGGCAAATAATACAAGGGAAAAATATTTGTTCATTCGGTTATTTGTTTTTTTTGCCGGATTCTGAAAATAGAATTTCAGATTTTTTGTCCCTATAATCGAAAATTACCGGGTAAATTTCTTATTCAGGTCGTTTATAAAATTCAGCAGTTCATCCCGACCATCCTGTGTTTCTGCCGAAGTAATATAAAGATGTGGAACCTCTTCAAAGATCTCCAGAAGGGCTTTTCTGAATTTTGCTATCGTTTGATCGGTCTTTACACTCGATTGCTTATCAGCTTTTGTGAATATTAGCTGGAAAGGCAAGCCGTTTTCACCAAGCCAGCTACAGAATTCAATATCGATCTTTTGTGGATCAAGTCGACTGTCAATCAGGACAAATACACATTGTAAATTTTCACGGTTCCTAAGATAGTAACTGATGAATTTTGACCATTCACCGCGGTTACTTTTAGAAGTCCTTGCATATCCATATCCCGGAAGATCGACCAGCTGCCAGTTTTCATTGATAAGAAAATGGTTAATTAACTGGGTTTTACCGGGAGTTTGTGAGGTTTTTGCAAGCCCTTTTCGCTGTACAAGCATATTGATCAAAGAGGATTTACCTACGTTTGAACGACCAATAAAGGCATATTCAGGTAATTCAGGAGCCGGTAATTTATCAGTTCTGGTATTACTACATTGAAATTCTGCGCTTTTAATGATCATCCCGCAAAGGTAGGACATTGCTTGCAATGTTTAAACCCCCTGATTTTAATTCAATCTGCAGAGCGTCATATTTACTATGATTTTGATGAATTTTGATTGAAGGACTAATGTTGGCTGTAGACGCATTCCTTAATTCCATTATCTTTGCGCTGTATGTCAAAAACAGTAAGGCCTTATCAGGATTCAGATGCTACCAAAAAAGAACAGGTAGCGAG
>CAYHGN010000070.1:0-17836 GCA_964356005.1 uncultured Sphingobacterium sp. | reverse complement strand
GTTTAGAACGTTTTCGGGGCTTCAGCCCAATATTCTGAGGAAAATTGAATTGGGCTTTAGCCCGATCTGAAAACCGGATACATACCCGGAGCTAAAGCACCGGGCTATTGAGCAAAATGGCTATCCTAACGAGTAGTATTTTTTATTCAATCATTACAATGGCACGGTTGTTAAATAGGCCCCAGCTTTAGCTGGGGTCAACGTTTAGAACGTTTTCGGGCTTCAGCCCAATATTCAGCAATTGCTGAGGAAAATTACATTGGGCTTTAGCCCGATCAAAAATCCGGATCTTCACCCAAGCTAAAGGACCGTTCTATTCAGTGATATGGCTATTCTACCCTCCATAATATCATTTTGGCGCTCTTTTTCTTAAAAAATTTCAAATTTTCTCAGTAACCCCTACATTTTTAATTAAAATCTCAGAATTCAGCTTTAAAATTCATGATTTTTCATACTATTATTTACAATATTTTAAATTTTACCCTATTTATAGCGCATATTGTCTGTTAAAATTCCAATTTAGATTATAAATTTCTTAAAAATTAGATGTTTTATTAAAAAAGTATCAAAATAATGATGAATTTATTCAAAATGATTATACATTTGTATCAAATAATTAAAATTTTGTTCTGTTAATAAGAAATTTTATCATGAAAGTCGGACTAAAGCAAATTTTACCCTTTTTAATTCTTGCAAGCATTGCTATAGCTGCAGTTTTTGTTCCTTCTCTTCCGGATTTTGCCGATACCGGCAAGTATAACGGAGCTGATATCGCCTGGTTGCTGGTTGCAACAGCTCTTGTTTTCCTGATGACACCAGGTTTAGCATTCTTTTACGGTGGTATGGTTCATCGCAAGAATGTGATTTCAACAATGATCAAGAGTGTCGTTGCTGCCGGGGTTGTAAGTATCCTGTGGGTGACCGTTGGATTCAGCCTTTCTTTTGGAGAGAGCCTGGGTGGTATTATTGGTGATCCAAGAACTTTTCTGTTCTTTCAGGGTGTGAACTCAGGTGAGCCCTGGAGTCTGGCACCAACCATTCCTTTAACACTATTTGCCTTATTCCAATTAATGTTTGCAATCATCACCCCTGGTTTAGTGGTTGGAGCAGTCGCAGAACGTATTCGTTTTACATCCTATATCTTATTTATATGTCTGTTCAGTTTGCTGGTTTATGCGCCGATTGCACATTGGGTATGGCATCCGGATGGGTTTTTATTTAAAATGGGCGGACTTGATTTTGCGGGAGGTGCCGTTGTTCACATCTCTGCAGGTATGGCCGCTTTAGCAGGTGCACTGGTGTTAAAACGCAGACAAACACATCTTAACGGACAAGAAGTTCCACCGGCAAATATTCCTTATGTATTGATTGGGACCGGTTTATTATGGTTTGGATGGTTTGGCTTTAATGCAGGATCTGCACTGGGAGCTAATGCTCTTGCAGTTTCTGCTTTTGCAACGACAAATGTTTCCGGAGCAGCGGGTGGATTATCCTGGATGTTCTTCGACGTGCTCAGAGGTAAAAAACCATCCGTACTTGGTTTCTGTATCGGGGCTGTTGTCGGACTTGCAGCCGTAACTCCCGGAGCCGGATTTGTAGGCATCCCACAGAGTATTTTTATAGGATTTGTTGCAGCGATAATCTCAAACCTTGCTGTCTACTGGAAATCAAAAACTACATTAGATGACACTCTTGATGTATTTCCTTGCCATGGAGTAGGTGGTATTGTAGGTTTAGTATTGACCGGTTTACTGGCTACAAAAACCGTTAACCCTGCAGGTTCTGATGGATGGTTCTACGGAAATCATGAGTTTTTCTTTACCCAGCTTAAACTGGTTGCAATCACAGTTTCCTATAGTTTTATTGTCTCTTACGGAATTTTCAAATTCATCAACCTATTGCAGCCGATGCGTGTAAGCTCTGAGGAAGAGGAAGAAGGACTTGATTCAACCCAGCATAATGAAAAATACACTCAAGGCACACTGCTTGTAAGCAGCCATGGATTTATATATGAAAAGGGAGTGGAAGAAGAAGCGGAGGAAGAAATGGAGAATGTGAGGCAGATTGTGACTGAACATGCGAAACGAAAATCATCATAAACCAATTATAATTCATCAAAGACGCCATTGCCTAAAAACAATGGTTTCTTTGTTTACTGAACAAGTTTATTGGCGCAGGCTGAACTGGCAAAAGCTTCAGGCTTTGCTTTAAAAACAAATCCCATACTTAAAATATATCC
The DNA here is from genome assembly GCA_964356005.1 of uncultured Sphingobacterium sp. Taxonomy (GTDB): domain Bacteria; phylum Bacteroidota; class Bacteroidia; order Sphingobacteriales; family Sphingobacteriaceae; genus Daejeonella. Next base: position 15,597 of record CAYHGN010000070.1, on the reverse strand, counting down.
CATAGCCTCGTGGAGGGCCATGTTTGATTTAAAATTCGGGTTGGTATTGATATCAGCATGGACTTCAAGATCTACATCATAGAGGTCTAGTAAATCACAAAGGGAATAGGCACATTCGATTGATTTCTGGACTTCTGAAAGCATCCGCTCTTTGATTCCCATTTTTAAGGAAGAGCGCTCCTGGTGGATGTACATGAATCCACCTTTCTTCTCTCTCAGGAATACGATGACGGTCGCGAAGTCGATGATTGAACCTTTTACCTGGGAGTCGGTGCCGATACAGACTTTTAATTTATTCCCAAGTGCAGTCTCGCGTTCGATAGCATGCTCGACTTCTTCAAGGATCGGGCTTTCGATGGGTTCTCCATTAAATTTTTTCCAAGTCATAAATTTTGATTCAATGCGTAAATTTTTATTTAAGCCGGTGTATAACAGGAAATTGCAATACAATTAAAGATAGCTGTTAATCTTTCAATCTATCGACACAGGTATGTTATTTATTTGTTAACATATTATCAATGAGGAAGTAGTACATCTTGGCCCCTGCTCGGCCCTCTGGTCGGTCCTCTGGTTGTTGTTCTCACCAACCAGCTTGATCAGGGTTTATGGTACGGTGATAACACCGACCACAGGGGTAGTGGTACGGTGATAACACCGACCACAGGGAAATAATCAATCCACCCATGATCAGGGATTATGGTAAGGTGAACGCTGGTCATTGGAGATTCATTATTTGGGCTAAAGCCCATTCCAAAAACAATCACAAACCTACAGCTAAAGCTGTAGGCTGTTATAGCTACCCCAATGTTTACTGTTACCACCAAGCAGTCCGACCAGCGCTTTAATCAGTCAATTTTTTATACCTCAAACGGTGAGGAGTGATGTCGCCCGTACGTTTCTTTCTGTTTTCTTCGTATTCAGAATAATTTCCTTCGAAATAGTAAACCTGTGAATTGCCTTCAAATGCCAGAATGTGTGTACAAACCCTGTCAAGAAACCATCGGTCGTGGGAAATGATTACTGCACAACCACCGAAGTTCTCTAATCCTTCTTCAAGTGCTCTCAATGTGTTTACATCAATATCATTGGTTGGCTCATCCAGTAAGAGTACATTGGAGCTTTTCTTCAGAGTAATTGCAAGGTGTACCCTGTTTCTTTCTCCACCGGATAAAACACCGACCTTTTTCTGCTGATCTGCACCGTTAAAGTTGAATTTGGACACATAAGCTCTTGAGTTAATAGGCCTGTTTCCAAGTACAATGGTTTCATTACCGTCAGTAATGTTTTCCCAGACTGATTTTTCAGGATTCAGGTCATCATGATTCTGGTCAACATAACCAAGCACTACCGTTGGACCAACTTTGAATGAACCTGAATCGGCTTGGTCCTGACCGGTGATCAGACGAAATAAAGTTGTTTTTCCCGCCCCGTTGGGTCCGATAATACCAACAATACCAGCAGGAGGTAATGAGAAACTCAGGTTATCGAAAAGAATTTTATCACCATAAGCCTTGCTTACATTCTGAGCCTCAATTACCAGATTACCCAGTCTTGGTCCGGGTGGGATAAACAACTCCAGTTTGTCTTCACGTTCTTTAGTGTCTTCGGATGCCAGTTTCTCATAGTTTGATAAACGAGCTTTTGATTTTGCATGACGTGCTTTTGGAGCCATACGAACCCATTCCAATTCTCTTTCAAGAGTTTTCTGACGTTTACTTTCAGTTTTTTCTTCAGATTCCAAACGCTTGGATTTTTGTTCAAGCCAGGATGAATAATTTCCTTTCCATGGAATACCTTCTCCGCGGTCAAGCTCAAGAATCCATCCGGCAACATTATCCAGGAAATACCTGTCGTGGGTAACTGCAATTACAGTTCCTTTATATTGTTTCAAATGCTGCTCCAACCAGTCGATACTTTCAGCATCGAGGTGGTTGGTAGGCTCATCAAGCAAAAGAACATCCGGTTCCTGAAGCAGTAAGCGACATAATGCTACTCTTCTGCACTCTCCCCCTGACAATATGGCAATTTTGGTATCAGGCTCCGGACAACGTAAGGCATCCATCGCCCGCTCCAGTTTACTGTCCAGTTCCCATGCCCCGCATGCATCGATCTGATCCTGTAATTCACCTTGTCGCGCGAGTAGTTTATCCATCTCATCAGCATTCTCATAAACCTCCGGAAGACCGAATTTTTCATTGATCTCCTCATACTCTTTGAGGATGGCGGTGGTTGAGGCAACACCCTCCTCTACAACTTCCCGAACCGTTTTTTCAGGGTCTAAAATGGGTTCCTGAGCCAGATAGCCCACTGTATAGCCCGGAGCGAATACAACTTCACCCTGGTATGATTTGTCTAATCCGGCAATAATTTTTAGTACAGATGACTTACCCGAACCGTTTAATCCGATAACTCCGATCTTTGCTCCGTAAAAAAAAGACAGATAGATATTTTTGAGAACCTGTTTCTGTGGGGGGTAAATCTTATTTACCCCGGCCATAGAAAATATTATTTTTTCGTCTGACATTCGTATATTGATTGAGGTTCAAATATCGGATTTTAGTCAGAGAGATGTCAACTTTATTATGTCTTCATATCGTAAAACCTTTTTAACCAAAATGGCGTAATTGTTGATAACTTGTTACATTAGCCAGAGGTCTATTAATTCATTTTATTAATAGCTTAGGGCATTAAAATACAGAAAGGTATACTAATGGAAGCGAAATTTTCTCCACGCGTCAAAGACGTGATATCATATAGCAGAGAAGAAGCTCTGCGTCTGGGCCATGATTACATTGGCACAGAGCATTTATTGCTGGGTCTTATCCGGGAAGGAGATGGCATGGCAATAAAAATTTTAAAGGGTCTGGGAGTTGATACTGCCCGTTTGCGCAAGTCTGTGGAGGATTCTGTGAAGGGAACATCGAGTACAACTGTTAATCTTGGAAATATTCCTTTAACAAAACAGGCAGAGAAAGTGTTGAAAATCACTTACTTAGAGGCTAAAATATTTAAAAGTGACATTATCGGTACAGAACATTTGCTTTTATCTATTTTAAGGGATGAGGATAATATTGCTTCGCAGATATTGCAACAGTATAATGTGAACTACGATATATTCAAAGCAGAAGTAGAGAATAACAAAGAAGGCTTTCGCGATGAAGCACCTGGTTCAGCTGCCGGTGATGATGATTTCAGAGAAGAAGAAAGCTTCAGCCAGCCAAAAAAGGTTTCAGACATTAAATCAAAAACTCCGGTTCTGGATAATTTTGGCAGGGATCTGACACGTGCTGCTGAAGATGGTAAACTGGATCCTATTGTGGGTCGTGAAAAAGAAATTGAACGGGTATCTCAGATTTTATCCCGTCGTAAAAAGAATAATCCAATACTTATTGGGGAGCCGGGTGTGGGTAAATCTGCAATTGCAGAAGGACTTGCATTACGTATTGTTCAGCGCAAAGTGTCCCGGGTATTATTTAATAAAAGGGTAGTTACTTTGGATCTTGCTTCTTTAGTTGCTGGTACGAAGTACCGTGGTCAGTTTGAAGAAAGAATGAAAGCAGTGATGAATGAACTGGAGAAATCTCCCGACGTCATTCTGTTCATTGATGAGATCCATACAATAGTTGGCGCCGGTGGTGCATCAGGTTCGCTGGATGCTTCTAATATGTTTAAACCAGCTCTGGCAAGGGGTGAAATCCAATGTATAGGGGCTACAACGCTGGATGAGTACCGTCAGTACATTGAAAAGGATGGTGCTTTGGATCGCCGTTTCCAAAAAGTAATGGTTGAGCCGGCAACTCCGGTGGAAACCATTGAAATCTTGAATCGCATTAAAGAAAAATATGAAGAGCATCACGGTGTAACTTATACCGATGAGGCTATTAATGCATGTGTTAGTTTAACAACACGTTATATCACTGACAGATTCCTGCCGGATAAGGCTATTGATGCCCTTGATGAATCAGGTTCGCGTGTTCACCTGACCAATATCCATGTACCACAGAATATTATTGATGTGGAGCAGAAGATAGAGGAGATCAAAATTGAAAAGAATAAGGTTGTTCGCAGTCAGAAATATGAGGAAGCTGCCAAACTTCGTGATACTGAGAAAAATTTGCTCGAAGAGCTTGAAAAGGCCAAGAGTGAGTGGGAGGCTGAAACCAAAACCAATCGCTACACAGTTACTGATGATAATGTTGCCGAAGTAGTATCTATGATGACGGGTATTCCTGTTCAACGGGTTGGACAGGCAGACAGCATCAAATTGCTGGGAATGTTTGATTCAATCAACACCCGAGTGATCGGTCAGGAAGATGCGGTTAAGAAATTAACCAAGGCAATTCAGCGTACCCGTGCCGGATTGAAAGATCCTAAGAAACCAATTGGCTCTTTTATATTCTTGGGTCCGACTGGAGTTGGAAAAACAGAGTTAGCTAAAGAACTTGCCCGATTCATGTTTGATACTGAGGATGCATTGATTCAGGTTGACATGAGTGAGTACATGGAGAAATTCGCGGTTTCCCGTTTAGTTGGAGCGCCTCCGGGATATGTGGGTTATGAAGAAGGCGGACAACTGACAGAAAAAGTTAGAAGAAAACCATATGCCGTAGTTCTTCTGGATGAGATTGAAAAGGCTCACCCTGATGTGTTTAATATACTTTTACAGGTGCTTGATGAAGGTCAGCTAACCGATAGTTTGGGACGCAAAGTAGATTTCAGGAATACCATTATTATTATGACTTCGAATATCGGAGCCAGACAATTAAAGGATTTCGGCCAGGGAGTTGGTTTCAGCACAGTGGCAAAGTCTTCACAGGCTGATACTTACTCAAGAGGAGTTATAGAAAACGCATTAAAACGTGCTTTTGCTCCTGAGTTTCTGAATCGTGTGGATGATGTGGTTGTGTTTAATTCACTGACGAAAGATGATATCTTTAAAATTATTGATATTGAGTTAAAGGCTCTTTTCGACCGGATTCAGGGATTAGGGTATGAAATTAAACTTACTGATGCCGCCAAAGATTTCATCGCCGAAAAGGGATATGATTCAAATTTTGGTGCGCGTCCTTTGAAACGTGCAATTCAAAAACATCTTGAAGATCCGATCGCAGAAGAGATTCTGAAAGGAGAGCTTGCAGAAGGAGATACGATGGAGGTAGATTACGATAAGGAAAAGGAAGAGATCCGGATTATTTCTAAAGCTAAAACCGTTAAAAGAAAGAAAGAAGAAAAGAAAGAGGAATAAGCAATTTTAATTCCTTAAAAAGGGCTGACAGATGCAACTGTCAGCCCTTTTTTTTCGTCATCATAATACAGGCCTTTCCTGTTATAAATTATGAATCCGACATGATTAAAAATAAACATTTAACTCTCAAAGGAATGTTTATTTTAATCATCAAAGGTTCCATCTTACAAGTAAAAAACAATAAATATAAAAAGATGAATAAGTCAGTCTTTCTTTTTGCCTTGAGTATTATGTTATTAGGTGCAGGATGCAAAAAGGAATATATTGTCCCTAACCGCACAATTTTTGCAACGCTTAACCCGGGGAACTGGATTAAACTTGATGGAGGCCAGTTTTATACTGCTTCGATCAATATGCCCGAGATCAATAATAACTTTAACGATTATGGGGCAGTTCTTGTTTATATTTCCTTTGATAGCGGGACTTATGAACAGATCCCTCAGGTGTACAATGGGGTATCTTATAGCTACTTAACCCGTTCGGGTCAAATTGTTTTGGAGATACAAAGTTCAGATGGAATTGGAACAGTCACTCCGCCGGGCTCGGTAAAGGTGAAGATTGTGCTAATCGAATCAATCTGATATAGTTGAGAGTTGAGAGTGAGAAAAAATCATATTTCAGAACATAAAAAGACCCTTAATGGAATTCCAAAAAGGGTCTTTTTTGTAAAGGTGTACGGCGTTTAGTGCGTTAGGGATCGTAGTGAAAATCCTTTTTATGCGAAGCAGAAAAAGATTGTAACGTAGAGCCCGGCCCGCCCAAGCGGGTAACGCCCAGAATATTCTTTAATTACGAATAGAAATTAATTTTTCGATCTCAAATAATATATAACTTCTCAATTACACTACATTCAATGGGAATAGGGAATGGGAAATAGGGAATAGGGAAATTTCTTATTCCGTCATTCAAATATTAACCCTCATTGTTCTCAACACCTAAACGGTACATCACATCATCACTTACTCCGGTAGAAGAATATCCGCCATCGTGAAATAGATTTTGCATAGTGACCATACGGGTAAGGTCAGAGAATAAGGTGATACAATAATCTGCACATGATTCTGCATCTGCATTTCCAAGCGGAGCAATTGCATCGGCATAATCGTAAAAACTACTGAACCCTTTAATTCCAATACCTGCAGTGGTTTTGGTTGGTGACTGGGAAACGGTATTGATCCTTACCTTTTTATCAAGTCCGTAGTGATATCCAAAACTTCTGGCAATTGATTCAAGCATGGCTTTAATGTCTGCCATATCGGTATAAAAGGGATAGGTACGCTGTGCGGCCATATAGGTCAATGCTACCACACTTCCCCACTCATTTATGGCATCCATTTTTTTCGCTACACTTAACATTTTGTGTAAGGACAAGGCCGAAACATCGATCCCTTTTTGAAAATACTCGTAATTAAGCTCAGGATAAGGAATCTTCTTGCGGATGTTTAAACTCATACCGATTGAATGAAGCACGAAATCGATCTTACCTCCCAGAATTTCCTGCGACTCAGTAAATAAGTTGGTAAGGTCCTCAACACTCGTAGCATCAGCCGGAATTATTTTTGATCCAGTTGCTTCGGCAAGTGTGTTAATCTCGCCCATGCGCATGGCTATCGGCGCATTCGTAAGAACAAATACAGCACCTTCTTCATGAGCTTTCTCCGCAACTTTCCAGGCGATTGAATTTTGATCCAAAGCACCTGAAATGATTCCTCTTTTACCTTTCAGTAAGTTATACATATGATTGATTTTGGTTTTTGACGTAAATAAAAAGTTAAAGTTATTATTAATCTCTAATTCTTAAACTCTTTAAAAATTTAAGAGTAGTTCCCTGGCATTTTGTATCGCAGATTCTCCAGGCTTATTGCCACTAAGCATTTTGGCAAGTTCCATTACCCGTTCTTCTTTATCCAATTCCCGAATGTTGGTATGTGTAATAGCACTTTCTTCATCCTTATAAACACAAAAATGAGTATTTCCTTTGCTGGCAATCTGTGGCAGGTGAGTAATGGCGATAACCTGCATGTTTTTTGATAATTTCTCCATAATATTCCCGACTCTCAATGCCACCTCTCCCGAAATTCCGGTGTCAATTTCATCAAATATTATAGTTGGAAGCGCGGTGTGGACTGCAACTAAGGATTTAATGGCAAGCATTAATCTCGAAAGTTCACCACCTGAGGCAACCTTGTTCATAGGTAATGGACTCTGTCCTTTATTTGCACTGAACAGAAACCTGATCTGATTATTTCCGTTCGAGTCGAATTTTCCTTCAGGCAAACTTTCATTTACTATTTGCAGAACAGCATTCGGCATGCCGATTTCTGATAGCGTTAGCATTACCTGTGCTTCTACTTTTGGGATAGAATCTGTCCGGCGCTTACTGATTTGATCTGCCAGATCTGACATTTCCTTGCGCAACTTATCACTCTCTTTTTTTAATTTCTCAATATCTTCATCAGCGAATAAAATGCTGCTGATCTTTATTGAGAAGTGATCCCGGACAGCGATTAGTTCAGTATTTGAATTTACACGGTGTTTCTTTTGCAGGGAGTAAACTAAATCCAACCGCTCATTTACTTCTTCAAGCCTTGATTCATTAATCAGACTCCTTTGTTCAAAGTCTTCTATTTCAGAAATGAGGTCTTTTATTTCTATCAGTGCGCTGTTAAGTCGTTCAGAGATTTTGTTTAGCTCAGGTTTAAACTTTTCGGCATTGGACAAACTGATCAAAGCCTCTTTAATTTGGACTGCAACAGAGGGTTCATTCTCGCTCAATAGGCCAATTGAAATAAGTAAACTTCTTTTAATCTCCTCAGCATGAGTTAATTCGCTCTGTTCCTGTTCGAGTTCTTCCTGCTCATCAACAATTAATCCCGCTTTTTCGAGTTCATCAAACTGAAACTGGAAATAATCAAGATCGGCTTTGTTCTTCTCACTCAGATTTATCAATTCTTTTAGACGGGATAGCGTATTTCTATAGGATTTGTAGGTGTTTCTGTAGACTGCAAGAAGGTCTTCATTGCCCGCAACCGTATCGATGACGAGTAACTGAAATTCTTCATCATTGATCTCGAGTGTAGCATGTTGCGAATGAACGTCTATTAGTTTTTCTCCAAGTTTTTTCAGAATAGCAAGATTGACCGGAGTATCATTGATAAAAGCCCTTGTTTTTCCATCAGATGAGATTTCCCTTCTCAAAACAGTTTCACGATCATAATCAAGATCGTTTTCAATGAAAAAATCTTCAAGCTGAAATCCATTCACTTCGAATGATCCTTCAATCACACATTTTTTCTGCTGGTTGAAAAAATACTTCCCTTCGGCACGCTGACCTAATATTAATGAAAGTGCTCCAAGGATGATCGACTTCCCTGCTCCGGTCTCTCCGGTCATGATATTCAGTTCATTAGAGAATGATATATCCAGGTTATCGATCAGGGCGTAATTGCTGATTGCCAGTCGCTTGAGCATGTATTCGTAAAAATTTGAGCTAAATTAAATATTTTGATTAATTGTACAGGCTTTTAAGCAATCACTGGCTAAGGTTTTTTGAGGATTTCGTACTTTAAACTGTTTGCAGGATCGATCACCGATAAGGCACTGTAAGCTTTCATTCTTTCCTGAAGCTCGGCTGTGCTAAGTATATTAATTATCTCATCAGCTTTGGCTGTAAAAAAAACTTGATTTAAGATGGAACCTTGTTTCTGTCTGTCGATTTTCTGAAGCTGTGGAATGACGGATAGGATCGCTTTTCTTCCTTTCGACTGATTTTCGGCCATAACATCTAATCCGTCTCTGTGATACACATAGAGACTTTCACGGAGCGGATTAAACGATTTATTCATTAAATTCTCCATGAGCCAGAAACGGTTTCTCAGGTTTTCAAAAGCTTTCCATCCGCCATTTGGAGCGGTTTGGGCATTATCCAAAACTGTTTGAGCTTTTTCGAAATAGGGTGTGCCTCCGAATTTAGAAAAGGTGTCGTAATCCATTCCGGTAATGATATAGGCGTAAAACGCAAGTAAAGAGCTTAAGTTATTGATATAGTTTTGATCAGAAAAGTCGAGCGGCTGACCTTCAGAATAGGTGAACCCAAATTCTCTGTCGCTGATGTTCAGGATAGTGCTACTGTAAGAACTGTTGAATACCGGTCTGTTCGATTGAATCTGGGCCTCAGCTTTGAAATTGCTTGATCCATCCCAGTCGGTAATGGTAATTACAAAATTGCAGTCTATCCTCTCCTGGGGCTGCAGTGCATCTGCCGACCATCTTTTATCGTTTAAGAAATTTTTGATACTCGATTCGAGGATATCCAGAACCCGTTTATTTGAATTGGCCAGTTGTGGTGCCAGAATCTGTACACGCGCATTCAAATCCTGTGAATTGGAAGTCTGAGAAATGATCAGAAAACAAAAAAAGATCAGGTATTTCATCCTAATAAATCTAATACTTTTTTACAGATATCTGCTGCTACTTCAGACTTCGGTTTTAATTCAAATGTTTTTTTATTCAGTTTACGGTCGATGATTGTAATCTTATTACTATCATTCTTAAATCCTGCACCCTCATCTCTTAATGAATTCAAAACAATGAAGTCCAGATTTTTCTTTTCAAGTTTCTTAATTGCATTTTCTTCTTCATTATTGGTTTCAAGGGCAAAGCCGACAAGTATTTGCCCGGCTTTCTTTTCTTTTCCTAATGTTGCCAGGATGTCGGGGGTCTTGATCAGGTCGACTACGAACTCTGAACTATCTTTTTTGATTTTCGTCGGAGAGATGTCTTTTGGACGGTAATCTGCAACAGCCGCACTTAAAATTGAAATATCTGAGCCTGAATAATTGTTCAAAGCTGCTTCAAGCATTTCTGCCGCAGAAGTGACATCAATCCTATTAATCTGCTGATTGTTAAGCTTGAGCGATGTAGGTCCGGTAATTAGGACAACCGAAGCACCTAAGGCAGCAAGTTCTTCAGCAATTGCAAATCCCATTTTTCCTGAGGAATGGTTGCCAATAAATCTGACAGGGTCGATAGCTTCGTAGGTAGGTCCGGCAGTTACCAGTGCTTTTTTACCCTTTAACGGAAGTTTTTTTTTTAGTTCGTCACTCAGGATTTCAAGAATGGCTTCAGGTTCTGCCATTCGTCCTTCACCAGTTAATCCGCTAGCTAATTCTCCATAACCCGGTTGTATCATTGTGTTGCCAAACCCGATCAGTGAAGAAATGTTCTTTTGTGTTGCTGGATGTTTCCACATATCCAGATCCATTGCAGGAGCAAAGTAAACAGGGCACTTAGCTGAAAGATATACTGCTGTGAGTAGGTTGTCGCATAGTCCATTTGCAAGTTTTGCCAGAGTATTTGCACTTGCAGGAGCTATAATCATCAGATCGGCCCATAGTCCCAGCTCCACATGATTATTCCAACTTCCTGTTTCAGGATCTGAATAATTGCTAAAAACAGGATTTTTGGATAGGGTAGAGAGGGTGAGCGGAGTGATGAAGTTGCATGCATCCTTGGTCATAACGACCCGTACATTTGCACCGGCCTTGACCAGTAAACGAACCAAAGTTGCCGATTTATAGCTGGCAATACTGCCACAAACGCCGAGGAGAATGTTCTTGTTAGTAAGCATAGGGCAAAGATTTACCCATCTCAAAGCATGCATGGTGCATAGCACATAAAAGTACTATGCTCCCTTGCTTCATTAGTTTTGCTCTTTAGAAGGATTGCGGTAATAAACCTTGTCGTGTAAAAACTCATCAACAGCTATAAGCGAAGGCTTAGGCATGCGCTCATAATGTTTAGATATTTCAATTTGCTCACGGTTTTCAAATACCTCTTCTAAATTGTCATTAGATGAAGCAAATTCTGCCAGTTTACCATGAAGTTCTTCTTTCAGGTTATTCGCAATCTGGTTAGCACGTTTACTGATAATTACAATCGACTCATAAATATTGTCGGTGGTTTTATCAAGTTCACGAACATCACGTGTTACTGTACTGTTAGGAATAACGGGTTTAGTAGTACTCATTTTACTTGTTTTTAGTGTCTTCTTTTTTACTTTCTTCTGCAGCTTTGATTTTTTCTTCCTGTGCTTTCATTTCTGCTGTTTGAATTGCAATCAGTTTTCTAACATCAATAATAGCTTTTTCGCTGCTTTTCTTTATGTCTTCCGCTTCTTTCAGGTATTTACTTGAAGGGTAATTTTGTACAAATTCGGTATACAATTGAATGGCTTCGTTGTAACGTTCTTCCTGTTTGATTTCAAAACTTGCTCTGGCATATAATGCCTGAGCCCTTATAGTCAGGAATTCCATTTCCTCGGCATATTTTGTGTCGGGAAATTCGCGCGCTGAATTTCTGAATGCAATTACCGCCGATTTGTAATCTCCAATATCCAAAAATAGCTTAGCATTTGCGTAGGACTTAGTTTCGAGTTTATCACGCAGATTGCTTATCAATTTACTTGCTTCGGCAACGCGCTCACTTTTAGGGTATAAGTTTATAAATAATTGTAAGGCCTCAATTGCTTTAATCGTATTTTCCTGATCCAATGAAAATGTTGGGGATTCGAGGTAAAAACAATAGGCTGCCATGAAGCGGCATTCTTCAGCTTTTGCACTGGAAGCATAGGTATCGGCAAATGTTTTAAAATGGTATCTGGCTGTAGTATAATCCCTTAATTTGTAATGCGTGTAAGCAAAATAATAAGAAAGGTCTTCAGCTTCTGCCGTCCCGCGATATTTGGTAACAAGATCATCAAACAGTCCGAGAGCTTTACTATAGTCCTTTTTATCATAAAGACGCACAGCTTCCCGATACTTTTTGGCAGTATCATTGCTTGCACGAAGTTTTTCATATTTGCTCTTACAGCCTGCAAACGCAATAATAATAACTAGTAATATGCTTAGGGATATGTTAAGCTTATTTTTAAACATTCTGCAAAGATAAGGTAAATCGGTAAAACATCAATTATATTTATGTATATAATATAAGATGCTAAAATATCCCTTTCCTGACTCTTTGATTAGTTTTTAACACTATTTAACAAAGTGAATTTAAGTTAATGCAATAGTTTTTTTATTAGGTTTTACTATTTCGTTTCAATCCTCTATTTCCTCTCAGAACAAACCAGATCAATGGGATTACCCCGCCAATTGTAAATACAGAACCCCCAATTATTCGAAGCCAGGTGAAGTTCTGAAAGGCAGTGCCATCAATAAACTCAGCACTTCTGGCAAACCATAATCCCTTTTCAGTCACGGTTTGAAATTGAAGTATTCCTGCAGGGAACAAATCAAGCAATACCATTAATAGTAAGCCAATGTTAATTGACCAGAAGGCAACTCTGATCGTTTTGGGTCTCCAGTACTCTGCTTTTATCAAAAGTTGGCTGCAAAATAGTACTGTTGCCAGGGCAAGGTTTCCATATACCCCCATCAATGCAGCGTGTCCATGGTTAACAGTCAAGTAAGTTCCGTGTTCGTAGTAGTTGGCAATGGGAAGATTAATAATAAATCCAAGTACTCCTGCTCCAAAGAAATTCCAAAAGTTTACCGCAACCAGAAAGAGAAATACTTCGGGGAAACCGAATTGTTTATTTGGATCTCCATTTACCTTATTATTAACTTCAAGAAGTTTGGGGAGTTTACTGAAGCGCCATGCCTCTAATGTGAGAAGAACTAGTGGTACTACCTGTAAGGTTGAGAATACAGCGCCAAGAGCCATTGTTCCAACCGGTTTTGCATTCCAGTAAAAATTGTGGGAAATTCCCAGCAAGCCCGATCCCAGAAATAAAAGTGTAGCCAGATATATTACGCGAATAGCTGCTTGTCTGCTGATCAGACCCATTATGACCATAAAATATCCTATTAACACTGTGGTAAAAACTTCAAAAAATGCTTCGGCCCACATATGGACTACCATCCACCTCCAGAAGTCTGCAATGACAAAATTTGTAGTTGGGGTGGCAATAAATCCCGAGACCAGCAGGATAATAATGCTAAAAGTGGTGTAGACGAGCCAATTTGGCAATTCCCATGGCTGTTTTACCTTCATAACGGGCTTGATACCGCGATATATTGTAATCGCCCATAGGATGAAAACTATTCCCAATATGATTTGCCAAAGTTTACCCAATTCTACATATTCCCATCCCTGATGGCCAAGCCAATACCAGCTATTTGCAAGCAGGCCATGCGGACCAAGAAACATACCAACCATTGACCCGGCGACCAGCAATACTGTTAGCCAGAATATTGTATTGATTAGTTTTATCTGGCTTTTGGCTTGCGCAGGCGAGATTAGAGACATCATGAAAAATGAAGCACCAATCCAGCAGGCTGAGATCCATAATAAGGATAATTGAACATGCCAGCTGCGGGTTATAGTAATCGGCAAAGCTTTTGAAATGTCTACTCCGAAGAAATTGACAAATCCGACAAAATCATGGACAGTTAAAATTCCGGCGAGAACCTGAGTCCCGAAAAGCAAAATGGCGACATAGAAATATTTGAATGTGGCGTGCTGAATCCTGTCTGGTGCGAATTTGGCTACTTCAGCTTTTGTCATGAAGGCTTGTGCCTTGTTAATATAGGCATCATCATCCAGCTTGTCAAGTTTACCATAATAGTAAAGTACAATCCCAAGTCCGAATAGCAGACCCAGTGAGCCGATAATACTCCAAAGTATGGTTGCAGAGGTCGGGATGTTTCCTGCGGCTGGATCATAAGGCCAGTTATGGGTATAACTGTAGGTTTCTCCGGGTCTCTCTACTCCACATACCCATGCGCCCCAATAAAAAAATGCAGTTAAGGATCTGATATCACTTGTGTTGGTTAAATATCCTGATGGCTTGAAGGCACCAGGAGATTTGGGGTCAGTAAATATCCGGGTATAATACCTGATGAGTTCACCAGTACTGAATACCTGTGGGTCTGTCAAAGTTACCAGGTTCTTATCCTTATTGTAACGGTTGACTTTGATTTCTTCTTTTACTTGTTGCTCTGCACCTTTCTGCAGCATAGTTCTGTTAAGGTCTGTTTTTATTTCCTTACTGTAGTATTGATTCATATACAGCATTACCTGATGGAGGGCCTCTGCGGTATAATCCGGACCCCTGTTTGCTCCATCCCCAAACATACTGCCGTATTCCATTAGTGCATATTCCTGGAAAATGGCCTGTCCTTCTAGTATATCCTTCTCCGAAAAAATTATTTCTCCTTTTTGGTTAACGTAATCGGGTATCGGTGGGGCTTCGGTATAGGTATGTATTCCGATCATTGTTACACCGCAGATACTTACTATGAAAATAATGAGTAGTGGCAGCCACCAGTTTCTGGGATTGAGGAGGTTGCTTATGAAGTTATTCTTAGCCATATGATGTTTTTTATTAGTAAATATAAAAGAATCAACAAATAAAAGATAAAAATATCTTTAATTTGTTAATTCTAATTTCTTTGTACAGGATATAGCTAAAGAATTGTTTGCAAAAAAAATGTAGTTTTCTTTTTTTTTATCAACTTTATGTTTTCAAAATCTACAGAATATGCCCTCAGGGCAACTATATACATTGCGCAAAAAAGCTCAGAGAATTGTAAGCTGGGAATAAAAGCGATTTCTGAGGCGACTGATTCTCCACCCTCGTTTACTGCAAAAATATTGCAGGTGCTTACCAAAGATAATAAAATTATCAGTTCAACGAGGGGGCCGAATGGCGGATTCTATATGACTAAAGAAGCGAAGAACCTGCCTGTACGCTCAATTTTGGATTTAATGGAAGAGGATAGCGTTTTGGAAAGATGCATTTTGGGTTTGAATAAATGTTCTGAAGCCAAGCCATGTCCAATGCATTCCAAGTATAAACATATCAAGGAGCAACTGATCAAATTATTTGAAACAAAAACGATCCTGGAGCTTGCATCTGATATCAGGGAAGGAGAGGTTTTTATCAATAACGATTAGTTCTGATCATATTAGTGAATATTCCTCACTTATCTGAAAGGAATAAATTTTAATAGTGGATTGTAATTAAGTCCTTAATTAATCATTCTTCGAATACTGTTCTTCACAGGGTTTTATTTATTTGAACTTTTTCTTCTTCACTCACAGCGACTTAGTGTTTTTTCGCAATTAATTCCTACAAACCCTTGTGTAGTGTGCTGAAAATGCATACCTTTGCAACCCGCAACGAAGGAGATGTGGGATGTTTTTT
Source organism: uncultured Sphingobacterium sp. (assembly GCA_964356005.1). GTDB lineage: Bacteria > Bacteroidota > Bacteroidia > Sphingobacteriales > Sphingobacteriaceae > Daejeonella. The sequence goes on along the minus strand of CAYHGN010000070.1, from coordinate 142 downwards.
GAGGTTTTTGGAGTAGAGCGGGGTGAGATTAGCGTGGGAGAGTGGGTCGAAAGACTCAGCAGAAAAAACTTCAAAATAAATTTGGCTTAAGTAGAAAATGTTTCTACCTTTGCAGTCCCAACAAAAACGGGGAAAACAAAAG
>CAYHGN010000069.1:0-18690 GCA_964356005.1 uncultured Sphingobacterium sp. | reverse complement strand
AAATCCCATGAAAAAACTATTAATCCTTCTTCTGGTCTGTTCTATAAGTATTTCAGGCTTTAGCCAGACTATCATGAATTCAACACCTGAAGGCGCAGGCTTCTCATCAGAGCGTTTGAAACGACTTGACAACGCCATGAATGAATGGGTGGAGAAAGGATATATGAACGGAGGGGCTGCACTGATTATCCGTGATGGTAAAATCGCTTATTATAAAGCAAATGGCTACAATGATCTTGACACTAAAGCCCCGCTCCAAAAAGATGGTATTTTCAGAATTGCATCACAAACCAAGGCCATTACCAGCGTAGCCATCATGATGCTGTTTGATGAAGGCAAGTTATTACTGACCGATCCGGTTTCAATGTATATTCCTTCGTTTAAAAAACAAAGTGTGCTGGTTAATTTTAACGCTGCAGATTCAACTTACACCACTGTTCCTGCGAAAAGGGAAGTCACCATTAAGGATCTTCTGACTCATACCTCAGGACTTGGTTATGCACAAATTGGATCAAAAGAGGCGAATGCAATCTATGCAAAAAACAATATCACTGCGGGTTTGGGTGTAAAAGACAGATCCTTATTATCGGCAATGACTCGATTGGGAGAAATGCCCTTAATGCATCAGCCGGGCGAAAAATTTACATATGGTCTTAATACCGATGTTCTGGGTTGTTTAGTTGAAGTTATTTCGGGAGTAAGTCTGGATGAGTTTTTCAGAACCCGGATTTTCGAACCACTTGGTATGAAAGACACCTATTTCAATTTACCTCAGTCCAAAGCAAATCGTTTGGTAAACCTTTATACTGAAACTCCACAGGGCAAATTGGTGAAAGCAAATGCGGGAATGTTAAACAGTCCGGCGACTTCCAATTACCCATTGGTGCCTCATACCTATTATTCAGGTGGTGCCGGTTTAAGTTCCACACTTTATGATTATGGTATCTTTCTTCAGATGCTTTTGAATAATGGTGTTTACAATGGTAAAAGATTATTAGGCCGGAACACGGTAAGAATGATGACTACCAATCAGATCGAAGGCGTACCCTATGCAAGTGGAACTTTCGGTTTGGGATTCGGGGTTGTTACTGATCAAAACAGTGGAAGTGCACCTGCACAGGTTGGAACATTTAACTGGGGTGGAGCTTTTGCAACTTCCTATTGGGTTGATCCTAAAGAAAAAATGGTTTACCTGTTCTTCCGACAGTTACAGGCCAGAACACATAATGAGGTGGTAGAAAAGTTCAGGGCATTAACTTACCAGGCAATTAACGATTGATTTTACCTGTGCCTTAAATTAGTATAAAAACGAAATGAAAAAAATACTCTTGCTTGCCGGAATAATACTAAGCTCTTTATTGGTAAAGGCTCAGCTTACCGCAGATCTTATCATAAGGAATGGAAAAATATACGATGGTACCGGAAACTCCTGGTATTACGGTGATGTTGCTGTAAAAGATGGGAAAATCATCAAAACAGGGTACATTACTGATATCCGGGCAAGCAGAACTATCGATGCGAAAGGATTACTGGTAGCACCAGGATTTATTGATGTTCATGGCCATATTGAGGGTGGAATCATAACAACGCCAACCGCAAACAACTACATTTTCGATGGTGTAACCACTGTTGTTACCGGTAATTGTGGTGGATCTGCAGATAATATCGGGAGCTTTTTACAGGAAGTGAACAAGATTCGTCCTTCGATCAATGTCGCAAGTCTGATTGGGCATAATACGGTCCGCGCCCAGGTGATGAACCGTGACAATCGTAAGCCAACAATACAGGAGCAACAAAAAATGGATGCTCTGGTAGATCAGGCAATGAAAGAAGGTGCAGTGGGTCTCTCCACCGGATTGATCTATATTCCGGGAACCTTTGCTGAAACGGAAGAAGTTATCTCATTGGCAAAAGCTGCAGCAAAGAATAAAGGAGTATATGCTTCCCACATCCGCAATGAAGAAAACCAGGCCGTTGAAGCCGTAAATGAAGCGATTAATATCGGCAAAGAGGCTAACATTCCGGTCCAGATTTCACACTTCAAAATAGGCGGAAGGTCAAACTGGGGTAAATCTGATGTCACCCTAAATTTGGTTAAAGAGGCAAGGGAAAATGGCTGGGATGTTACTATCGATCAATATCCTTACACAGCAAGTAGCACTAATCTTGGAATTCGGTTACCCGACTGGGCTTTTGCAGGTGGAAATGATTCATTGAAAGCAAGGTTGAATAATCCGGTAATTCGCGCTCAGATAAAAAAGGAAATGCTGGCACAACTTGCCGGTTATAAATTCAAGAATTACAGTTATGCCGTGGTAGCCAACTACCCATCAGATACCAGCATGAATGGTAAGAATATTTCAGAGATCAATAAACTGATGGGCAGAAAGGCCAAAGCCAGATTCGAAGCTGAAACCATTATGGACATGGTTGAAAAAGGTGGTGCCCAAATGGTTTATAACAGTATGAATGAAGTCGATGTAAAGAACATCATGAAATATCCTTTCAGCATGTTCGGAGCTGACGCCGGTGTGCCTGTACCCGGAAGAGGAATGCCGCATCCCCGTGGCTATGGCACCAATGCAAGGGTATTGGGTAAATACGTGAGAGATGAAAAAGTTATTACAATGGAGGATGCGATCAGGAGGATGACCTCTCTGGCAGCACAAAAATTTGGACTTAGTGACCGCGGATTATTATTACCCAACTATGCTGCAGACATTGTAATCTTCAGCGAGTCGGAAGTAAGTGATATGGCTACATTCTTAAAACCGCACGCCTATTCAAAAGGGTTTAAATACGTGATTGTAAACGGAGAACTGGTAGTTGAAAATGAAAAACATCTGGGAACGAAAAGCGGGAAAGCACTTTATGGGCCAGCATTTTTGATTAATTGAAAGTGGAGAATGGAGAGTTGAGAATTAACAAGCTGTCCACATTCAGTTTGCAGCCCCTAAACCGCTTATTCATTTGGGTGAATTTTATAGCCGATGCTTTTTTCAGGTAGTTTAGGTTTTTCCTGTATTCTTATCAATTTATCTAAATGGTGAAAAACCAATTCAATATGTTTATCATGTTGGTCAATTTTAGTTTTAATTGATTTAATTTCCAGGCGTAGTTCCGTAGTATTCAAGATCATTTTACGTAATGCGACAAAGGCTCTGATAATAGAGATATTCGTTTCCTTTGCTCTTTTGCTTTTAAGGACACTAGATAACATAGCCACACCTGTTTCTGTAAATGCAAATGAGGCTGAACCTCCAAAGTATTGCTTTGAAGGTATCACATTTTGTGATACCAAATCATCCATTTCGACCTGAGTCAAAACAAACATGAAATCTTCGGGAAATAAATCTAAATTTCTACGAACTGCCTGCTTCAATGCCCTTGTTTCCACCTGATAAATTTCAGCTAAATGAAAATCCATCAAGCAATTTTCGCCCCTTAATACAAGAATTTTATTTAAAATCCTTTGATCTGGAATTATGGTAGACTCTGTATTATTTTTCACGTATTTCAATAAATCAATTATAAATTCCTAAAGGGCTAGAAGCAAATCTGAATTAGCTTCAATAGTGAAGTCCTGAAATAAAATTGTAAGAAAGGTATAAACTATGAGAAAAATCCGGATCTGCATTATCTGATTAGTATTCGGTAATTAATTGACTGTAAGAGGCAAAATAAAGAGTTAGGTTCAAATCAACTAAATATTAAAACCGAATAAAAAAATCCTCTTTCCTCTGTGCTCTCCCGACAAAGACCAATCCAATCCAAAATAAATCAATTGTTACGCTGACTTCAGAGTTGGATTTAATTTCTTGCCAGGCGGATGTCATCTCCCTGCTACGATAGATATCTTCGAAGACCATCATCGATTGTTTACTCATTTTGGGTAAACAGCATTTAAAATAGTTAAGAATAGAAACTTTGGAATGATTTTCATCAATTAGAATAAAATCGAGTTCAGGAATTCCTTCAAGGAGTTTTGGCAATAATTCATCCAAATTTCCGGAGAGTAGTTCTACGTTGCGGATATTTAGTTTTTGAAGATTCTTCTCTGTGATGCTTAAGGCTTCAGAATTTTCTATTATGTTAAGAAGCCTTGCCTCAGGAGCTGCTTTTGAAAGGTAGGCGGTAGTAATTCCGAGAGAAGTACCCAATTCGATAATAGTTCCGGGCTTTAGATCTGCTACAAGCCGGTAAAAAAGTTGAGCGAGTTTGGCAGGTTTTGGGACTTTCTTTGCCACATGCGATACTGCAGCAGGCTCAGCATTGCTTATCCACCATTCATCCTGCTCTAACTCATTTCTTAGTTGTTCTATTTCCTGATAAACTGTTTTGGCACGAAAATCGTAAATAACTTCATCAAGGAGTCTGTAAACAAAGGGGGAATGAACTCCATGTCGGGTTTTGGCCATAAACCGATGTTTCAGGAAACTAATTGCCAATGAGAGCTTCATGGGGTTAAAGATAGTTTTCAGATTTGAGATGTGAGATATGAGATGTGAGATAGATGGAGCTGACCGCCAATAGCGCTGAAGAACAAATACATTTTGCGTAAATTTGTAAATAGCAATGAATGAGAAGGAAGTAGAATCACTTATTAAATTACTTGACGATCCGGACACTGAGATATCTCGTCATGTGGAGGATAAGTTATTATCCTATGGCAATGAGGTTATTGGATATCTCGAGAACGCCTGGTCTCAGTCGCTGGATATCATTCTACAGGAAAGGATAGAAAACCTTGTCCATAGAATTCAGTTCCAGAATGTTAAGCGTGAGCTTGAATTATGGAATATCGGGGGATCTTTCGACCTCCTGCAGGGAATGCTGATCATCAATAAATATCAGTACCCTGATCTCGATGAGCAAAAAATCATTAATCAGATTGAAGATATTAAGAGAGACATCTGGATGCAGATGATCTATGAAATGACTGCGGTTGAAAAAATAAAATTAATCAATCATATCTTCTACGGAGCTTATGGGTTTTCTGGAAACACCACAAATCATCAGGATCCGCAAAATTCATACCTGAGTCAGGTTCTTGAAAGTAAAAAGGGGAACCAAATCCTGCTCGCAGTAATTTATTCTATCATAGCTCAAAAACTGGATATTCCGGTATATGGAGTAAATCTGCCACAGCATTTCATTCTTGCCTATGTAGATGAAAATCCGGCAGAAGATTTTCAAGTATCACAAAATGTGTTCGAGAACAGCATCCTGTTTTATATCAATGCTTTTAACAAAGGCTTTATTTTTGGCCGGAAAGATGTGGATGCATTTTTAAAACAATTGAATTTGAAACCACTTAACCATTTCTATGAGCCTTGCAGCAATACTGAAATTATCCAGCGGGTACTCAGAAACCTGATCAGTGCTTATGAAAAGCTATCGGCAGTTGAAAAAGTAGCAGAATTGGAAGAATTGCTTTCAATTTTCCCGGAACCGAAATAAGAGTCAAGATGAGCCAAGAACCAGGAACCAAGACAGTTTACGGGTAAATTAAAATCAAGAACCAAGAGCCAAGAACCAGGAGTCAAGACAGTTTACGGGTAAATTAAAATCAAGAACCAAGAGCCAAGAACCAGGAGTCAAGACAGTTTACGGTAAATTAAAATGATGAGTATCAGAACAAAAATCCTTGATAGATTTCTATTCTATTAAATATTTGTCTTGGTTCTTGGCTCTTGATACTTGAATCTGATTAAATTCTGTCTTGGTTCCTGGCTCTTGATACTTGGTTCTCCTTAAAATTCCATCAAATATGCCTTCAAAAATTCATCCAGATCTCCATCAAGAACGGCCTGGGCATTTGAAGTTTCGTAATTTGTACGAAGATCCTTTACCAGTTTATACGGGTGCAGCACATAATTTCTGATCTGTGAGCCCCATTCTATCTTTTTCTTATTCCCCTCAATCGTAGCGGAAGCTTCCTGACGTTTACGCATTTCAGCCTCATATAATTGGGACTTTAACAAACGAATCGCATTTTCCTTATTCTGAAGCTGTGATCTTGATTCCTGATTTTTGATGATAATGCCCGATGGTTTATGATATAAACGAACTGCAGTTTCCACCTTGTTCACATTCTGTCCGCCGGCACCACCCGAACGGAAAGTTTCAAATTCAATATCTGCAGGATTAACATAGATCTCTATAGTATCATCTACAAGAGGATAAACATAAACCGAAGCAAATGAAGTATGACGCTTCGCATTTGAATCAAATGGAGAAATTCTTACCAGACGGTGAACACCGTTCTCACCCTTGAGGTAACCATAGGCAAAATTACCTTCAAACTGAATGGTAACCGTTTTGATTCCTGCAACATCACCTTCCTGAATATCCTGTTCCGAAACTTTAAATCCATGCTTCTCTCCCCACATCACATACATCCTCAACAGCATGGAAGCCCAGTCGCAGCTTTCAGTACCACCGGCACCGGCAGTAATCTGCATTACCGCATTCAGCTGATCTTCCTCAGAGCTGAGCATGTTTTTGAATTCCAGCTCTTCGACCTTGTTTAAGGTAATTTCATATTGCTCTTTGAGTTCAGCTTCTGTTGCATCACCCGCTTGAAAGAAATCATGCATAACAGCAGCATCTTCCACAGAAGCTTCGGCAGCCTGGAATTCATCCGTCCACTTTTTCTTGGAATTAATAGAATGCAATGATTTTTCGGCCTCTTTGGGATCATCCCAAAAATCGGGCCTGAGGGCTATATCCTGTTCGTTCTTGAGATCATCTAACTTCTTGTCGATGTCAAAGATGCCTCCTCAGAGACGTTATTCTGTCTCTTAAATCCGTAATGTTTTCTTTGGTCATGATGCAAAAATATAAAAATTTGCATCTTTGGTATTGCCCTAAATAATTAATCTTGAGAAATTACATCCTGATGTTTATGGTAACCCTGTTATTTCAGGCTTGTACATCCATTGAAAAAAAAGTCCCTGCTGCCGATATAGTATCAGGTAAAACCAGTACAGATACGCTGATCAGTAAAACTCCCACTACTTTTAAAGGCTTATATACCTCTGGTAATGAGGTAAATACCTTTCAGGAATGCGCTCTTCAAAAGGTTTACTGGGTAAATGATAGTTTGGCGAATATGCGTAAACCCTATGAAGAGTCAGAAAAGTTTTTGTCCTATCCCTATGAAAGTGTCTATGCTGAAGTTAAAGGTTATTTATCCGGAAAATCATCTGAAGGGTATGCCTCAGACTATGAGAATGTACTCGTCATTACAGAGATAATTAAGATTGAACAAAAAAACTTCCGAACCGACTGTTATAATTATGAGTTCATCGCTATGGGCAATGAACCGTTCTGGTCGCTGGACATCATCCCCTCCGAAAAGAGAATCGTTTTAAAAGACGTTGCTGAAGAAAAGGTAATGGAATTTTTCTATTCCCCCGCTAATTTCAGTGGAGATACTTATCAGTACAAGACCACAAATCCGAAAAATGAAAAACTTGAAGTTCTGATCCGAAAAGAAAAATGCAGCGATGGAATGTCTGACAGGAAGTATAATTACTCAGCAGAAATCAGGCTGAACGGGAGGATTTTGAAAGGATGCGCGATAAAGAAGGGGGATAAATATATATTTCATTGAAATTCAATTTCATTCAAGTATTAAGACATATCCTTTTTAAATAAGTTCAGATATTCATGAAAAACGAAAACCCGGTATCGGGCTTGCCCTGTAGTTTCTACTAATATACCTGCGCGCTCGTATTCATTGACCAATTCATTAGCAGATTTTTTACTTAATTTACAAATATCCTCAACCTGCTTAATGTTAATTACCGGTTCCCCGAACAAGTATTGCAGAAGAACCAAAGCCTGACTGCTGCGTCTGCCCCAGTTTTTAGCAATGTCCATCTCTAGTCTCTCCTTAAGTTTAAGGATGGTAGACAATGTTTGCACGGCTTGTTCTGCAGTTTGCGCCACTCCAACCAAAAAATACTTTAACCATTGGGTTAAATCATTCTTTTCCCTTACACGTGTTAAATTATCATAATACAGACCCTTGTTTTTATCGAAAAACACAGACAAATAAAGTAAAGGCTTCTCTAAAATCCTTTCGCTAACTAAATACAAAGTTATTAGGAGCCGCCCTATTCTGCCATTACCATCCAAAAAAGGGTGAATAGTTTCAAATTGATAATGAGCTATACCAATTCGGATTAAAGCTGGAACTTCAATCTCTTCATTATGAAGAAAATTTTCGAGATCGCCCATCAATTCATCAACGTAATTAAAATTGGGGGGTATAAATGCAGCATCATTAATTGAATTTCCTCCAATCCAATTCTGGCTTCTCCTATACTCTCCGGGCATTTTATGCTTTCCACGAGTCCCTTTGAGGAGAATATTGTGTGTTTTACGAAGCAAACGTGAAGATAAGGGCAAAGTTTTCAATTCCTTAATCGCCGTATTTAAAGATTCTGTATAGTTGCGAACCTCATGCCAATCGTTGCGTCGTTCCGGACTAATCTCGTTTTCCGGTAAAAAAGCTTCGTCCATGGTTGTTTGAGTACCCTCAATTCGGCTCGAAACCACTGCTTCCTTTGTAACATGTAAGTGTATAAATAGATCCGTATTGGGTACCAATTTAGCAAAGGAATTTAACTCCCCTAATTTGATTGAAGCTTTCTCTAATAAAGTATTCAGCGAGCCATCATTCCATTCCCATTGATGGTTAATCGTTGATGGTACAAAGTATTTATAACCGATTCCCTTTTCAAAATGACCTGAGATAAATGATTCGATATTCTTTTTGTGTCCCATAATAAAAGTAAACTTACATAAAAATAGGTTTACTTTATTAATCAAAAGTAAACTTAAATAAAATTAAGATTACTCTAATCCTGCATTAGATTGACTATAATTTAAAATCCATCAGCCTTAATCTCCTTTGTCACCACTGGTCCGTACTTCTCAGCAATCTTCTTAATCTCTTCCGATTTCCCAATCAGTACAAACTGTAAATTCTCCCGGGGAAAATACTTATTGATTATCTCCTTTGATTTTGCGACTGTTAGCCCGTCTACATTAGCCTGAAAATTATTGATGAATGATTCATCAAATCCATACCAGAACATCTGGGTAAGCAAACCCGCCAGCTGACTTGCAGTTTCATATTTGGGCGGGAACTGTCCTTTGACATAATTCTTTGCAGAAGTCAGGGTTTTCTCATCAATTCCGTTTTTATGCAAACTATCAAGTACCTGTAATGCTTTATCCAATGTAGGCTGTGTCGTTTTAGTTGCTGTAAAGGTCGAAATTGAGAATGTTCCTGAATTCTTCAGAGGGCTAAAGCCACTTCTCGCTCCATATGTAAGTCCCGAATTTACGCGAAGCTCATCATTTAACCAGGAAGTGAAGCGCCCTCCAAAAACTGTATTCACAACATCAATCGCGACAAAATCAGGATTATCACGACGAATACCCAGTCCTCCGATGTAAAATGTAGTCTCGCGTGCATCTTCTTTATTTACAAGCAATACCCGGGAAGATTGTATTGCTTTCACTGGCAGAGCCGCAAGAGCCTTCTGTGCAAGTGCTGACTTCTTCCAGCCACCGAACAAAGCCCTCAGGCGGGTTTTCATCTCCTGCGAATTGAAATCTCCTACAATTGAAATCGCAGCACCCTGGGGGCTATAATTGGATCTATAGAAAGCTCTCAAATCTTCAATGGTAAATTTACTAACTGTCCCGGGACTTCCGCTTACCGGATTAGCATACACGTGATCCCCGAAAATGAATTTATCCCAGTAGGCGTTAATCACATTTCTCGGACTAAGTTTTGCCTGGTCCAGACCTGAAAGAACACGTTTACGTTCTTTTTCGAATTCTTCCTGATCAAAGACAGGGTCAATTAGAACTTCTTTTAAAATTGGAAGAACCTTATCCGCATCTTTTGCCGCAAATTTTGAAGAAAGTCCGGCAGATTCTTTGTTTGCATAGGTATTAAGACTCGCACCAATAAAATCCAGTTCCTCTTCTATTTTGGACTTGGTATAACTCTTTGTACCATATTGTAAACCTGCTGCTGTCAAACTTGCTAATCCTGATTTGTCTCCATCATATATTGCTCCTGCAGGAATTATAGCCGATAAACTGATAACAGGAACTTCATGCTGCTCCATCAAATAAATGGTCAAACCATTGGGCAGAATAAATTTCTCATAAGCCGGTACTTTAAAAGCTGCCGGTGTATTCTGGGCAATTGCTGTACTGCATATCATCAAAGCAGTAAGAACAAGGCTGGTATATCTTTTTATGTTCTTCATTTCTTATTCCTCCACATTAGCTTTTAAAATACCTACCGTGCGGTTTGACTTTTTGAAGTATTCATTCGCCACACGCTTTACATCCTCAATGCTAACTTTAGAAAACTCTGCCGGAGCATCAAACATCTTGCGGTAGTCGCCAAAGAAAAGCTCATACGTGCCGATATTATTTGATTTACCATTAATTGTCTCCAACTGCCCGTAAAATTCCATCAGCTTCTGATTCTTTATCTTTTGCAGCTCCTGGTGAGTTATCCCATCCTTTTTGATCTTTTCAATCTCAGAGTAAACAGCACTTTCAATGTCAGATTCCTTTACATCTTTTGCAGCCAGGGCATAGATCATAAACAGGTTTGGATCAAAGCTTTCGCTGAAATCAGTCCCAACCATAGAGGCCAATTGCTTTTTGTCGACCAGCTCTGAATGCAAACGCGAAGAATTTCCGCTTGAAAGCACCGAACTTAGGATACTCAATGGATAAAAATCTTTGCTTTTTGCTTCCGGGGTATGATAGCCAATCATTAAGTGAGGACTTGGTACCTCTTTTTGAGTATAAACCCTTCGCTCACCTGTTTGAGGCGGTTCTATCAGATTAACAGGTTTTGGAGGACTACTTGCAGGTATCGGAGCCATATACTTTTCAGCAAGGCGTTTTACTTCTGCAACTTTTACATTCCCTGATACTACTACCACACAGTTATTGGGAGCGTAATATGTTTTAAAATATTTTTCCAGATCTTCCTTAGTCCAGTTTTTGATATCTGTTTCATACCCTATCACTGTCCAATGGTAGGAATGTTCCTGAAAGGCACTTGCATTAACTGCATCACTTAACATATTCCAGGGTGAGTTTTCCAGAGCAGTACTGCGCTCCGACAACACAACCCCACGCTCGCTTTCTATCATCTTAGAATCTATATTCAGGCTGGAAATACGATCAGATTCGAGGTCAAAAATTGTTTCCATTGCGCTTACCGGAAACCAATCTGTGTAAACAGTAAGATTTTGGGTCGTATAGGCATTATTGGCACCTCCATTAAACTCCATCGTCTGATCGAACATTTTGGGTCCGAATTTTTTTGATCCATTGAACATCATATGCTCAAAGAAATGGGATAATCCGGTAATCCCCGGATATTCATTCCTGGAACCTACCTTATAAAAAAGGTACATATTGGCATTTGGAATAGAACTATCCTCAAGAACCAGGAATTTCATACCGTTATTTAATGTAAATGTCTTTACATCATCGGCCTTAGTCTGCGCTGACAGAGGAATCCAGCAGCCCAGAAGCAGAATACTTAGTAGTCTTTTCATTAATTTATATTGGTCAGGTTGGAAATTAGTTCAAATTAATAGATATAAAATCTAATTTTACTATACTAGACTGATTTTTCTTTATTCTATTAACCAATCCTATGCTTCCACGAATAGATTTCTGCTCTACTAATGCTTACAAGGCACTTTTAAAACATTTTGAGCAGATAAAAAAAGAGCCCCTCCGGGATCTTTTCAAGGACCCAAAAAGATTCGAACAGTTTTCGATCAGCTTTGGTGATATTTTGCTCGATTATTCTAAAAACCGCATTAATTCACAAACTCATGAGTTATTGCTGCTACTGGCTACAGAGTGTGGATTAAAAGATGCGATAGAACAACAGTTTAAGGGAGAAATAATTAACGAAACAGAGGGCAGAGCTGTGCTTCATACGGCTTTGCGTAATCCTGACAGTACCGGCTTCATGCTTGATGGGAGAGATATATTACCTGATATCCACAGGGTATTGAATAAAATGGAGCAGTTTTCCGATCAGGTTATTTCAGGGGAATGGAAAGGTTTTAGCGGCAAATCAATTTCAGATATTGTTAATATCGGCATTGGTGGATCTGATCTTGGTCCGGTGATGGTTACCGAAGCTTTAAAAGCCTACAGCAATCATCTTAAGCTTCATTTTGTGTCCAATGTTGATGGTTCACACATCGCCGAAACACTAAAAAATCTCGATCCCGAAACCACGCTTTTCATGATCGCTTCCAAAACCTTCACTACTCAGGAAACAATGGCTAATGCTTATTCGGCACGCGACTGGTTCTTAAAAAACGGTGGAAATGAGGCTGCTGTTGCAAAACATTTTGTAGCCATTTCTACAAATGAAACGGGGGTAGCGAAATTCGGGATTGACACAGCCAATATGTTTGAATTCTGGGATTGGGTTGGGGGGCGCTATTCGCTTTGGAGTGCTATCGGATTAAGTATAGCCTGCGGGATAGGATTTAATAATTTTAAAGAATTACTTGCCGGAGCGCATGAAGCTGATAATCATTTCCGGAATAGTGATTTCAAAGAAAACATCCCGGTTACACTTGCATTACTGGGGATCTGGTACACCAATTTTTTTGGTGCCGAAAGTCAGGCGATACTCCCATACGACCAGTATATGCACCGCTTTGCTGCCTATTTTCAGCAAGGGGATATGGAAAGCAATGGCAAATCCAACGACCGAAATGGTAATCCGGTAAATTATCAAACCGGACCTGTAATCTGGGGAGAGCCGGGTACCAATGGGCAGCATGCATTCTATCAGCTGATCCATCAGGGTACAAAACTCATTCCATGCGACTTTATAGCACCCGCGCAAAGCCATAATCCAATTGGCAGACATCATCAATTATTACTCTCCAATTTCTTTGCACAAACAGAAGCATTAATGAACGGTAAGAGCAGGGAAGAAGTTGAAGAAGAACTAAAAGCTGCCGGAAAGAATTCACAGGAAATAGAAAAATTGGCCCCATTCAAAGTATTTGAAGGGAACAGGCCAACTAATTCCATTCTGATCAAAAAAATTACTCCCTTCACTTTAGGTTCGCTCATCGCAATTTACGAACATAAAATATTTGTACAGGGCATCATTTGGAATATTTTCAGCTATGATCAGTGGGGTGTTGAGCTTGGGAAGCAGCTGGCAGGGCGTATTCTTCCGGAACTGGAGGATGATCAACCTGTCAATGGACATGATGCTTCGACCAATGGGCTGATTAATCAGTATAAAGTGTGGAGGGGATGAAGCTGAAAGGGAAAAGCTGAAAGGGGATAGCTTTCCACCCACAGTTATTTCGAACACGCTATCCGTCATTTCGAACACGTGTACCGTCATTTCGAACACGAATACCGTCATTTCGAACACGCGAGTACTATTCGTCCATTTACTACCCATGTATCGCGTGGAGAAATCTGTTGAGTTTGCGTAGAATTATAATAAGTTAAAATTGGATTAATCCGGCTTCTTGGAACAGATTCCTCGTCGTACCTGCCCGTCCGGTCAGGCGGGCCTCCTTCGGAATGACGGTAACAAAACCTACTGCAACTGCCCCAATTTTATCTGGAATAACTTATCCCATTTCTTACCTGTAACAAACAAACGCTTCCCTTTACTATCCCAGGCAATACCATTCAAAACAAAGCCATCAAAATCTTTCATTGGTCTTACTGCATCAGTATACAATTCGCTAAGATCTACCTCAGCAGTAACCTGTCCATTAGCCGGATCAATAATTACAATACGGTTAGAATTATAAATATTTGCGAAGATACGGCCATCAATAAATTCCAGCTCATTCAGTTCTCTAACAGGTCCGTTCTGATCATATACCTCTATAGAGTTTTCCTGCATATAGGTATCCTTATTCAGAATGTAAATGGTATTGCTGCCATCGCTGCTATAGATCACTTTTCCGTCATTACATAAGCCCCAGCCCTCACGCTGATACTGGTTTGGAAATTCACGAAGCAGTTTCAGGGAATTGAGATCATATTCCAGACTGACATTATTCTGATAAGTAAGCATCAGAATTTTATCTCCCACTATTGTGATGCCTTCAGCAAATAGCTCATCCCGAACCTTAGTTATTTGCAAAACTTTGCCAGAAGCAAGCTCTGATTTACGAATACTTGATTCACCGGCAAGTCCATCACTCTCATACAAAAATCCATTATGAAATTCAAATCCCTGAGTGTAGGAACTGGTGTCATGTTTAAACACCTGCTGCACAACATATCCGAACTTCTGTGGAACCAATGTCGACTTAACAACGATATTTGTACTAATCTCCTCAGGCTCTGACTGACCCCGATAGATTTTTGCGGTTATGGCTTTTATTCCTAATTGAAGATCTACAGTTGGTACAGAAACCGATTTTTCATCGGCAGCCTTCTTTAACTTAATTCCATCAGCAAAATAGACCACAGAATCGGCCTTTTCATTCAACTTCAATTCCAGGTTTACAGAATCTCCCAGATTTACAGAAGTCCCGGCCTCGGGCATTACCCAGGCAGAAGATTCAGTACTTTGCTTCCCATCATTCGAGCAATGAGTGAAAAATAAAATACTGCAGACAGAGAGGCAAATTAATTTAAATCGCATGGTTCTATTTTATTAAAGAGCATCCAGAATCTCATGGCCAGAATGCATCTTCTGTATGCCTGATTACCGGATCCCCAAATTTATTAAACAGGATCGAAATTATATCAAAACGCACTTCATTCTGATGATTCATCAGATGAATATATTCCCCGGCAGCCATAGCCAGAAGTTTCTGTTTGGCCTTACTCACAAAATCTTCGGGCTCAGCAAATCTATTATTCTCCCTAGCTTTTACTTCTACAAAAACAATGATCGGATTTTTGTAGGCAATCAGATCAATTTCGGCTTTCCTGAATCTCCAATTTTCATCCAGAATTTCATAACCCTTTTCTTCAAGATACTTTCTTGCAAGCAATTCACCCTGATTCCCAAAGACATTATGCAGGGCCATTACTTCAGGATAACAGAACCCAAAAACAATGAAATACCTTTCTCCACCTCTTTTACCTGCATGTATCTGCGCATCAGAATAGCCTGATTATCAGCATCCGGCTCAGCCTGTATTTCATCCCGTATTTTTCTGAGGATCCGGTCGACCTTACGTTTCTTTAAATGGAATATACCTCCCAGAATAGTTAACCTGAGATTTTCACTTTCATTCCTGACGTAGATCTTTCTTTTTGCATACCAGTTTTCACTCAGGAGATAGGGTGATGAAACCATCGCTATGGCTAAATCTGCGATCTGATGGTCGGCGTTCTTAATAAAATCCTGCTCTGAAGGAAGTTCTCCATTCTCAAGCTGCTTCTTGTATTCCTCAATGACCTGGATGCAAAGGGGATGCTCAAACGTAACATCGGCCAGGTTGGAAATGATGTAGGGAGCAATGTAGGTATCAGTAATATCATCCCAATGCACCAACTCGTGCCCGTAGTTCAGAAGCAATCGAACAATCTCTTTCTCCTGCGCCTCATCAGTATCAGAAATTCCGGCTGGTTCCAGGATATCGCGTTCCGGAACATTCTCAGGCTGTGCCTGGGGAGTACTGAAATTAGTATCCTTCTTTATTTTCCAAAGGCGAATTTTATTCAGCTCTGATATAAGTACCCGTTCCTCTATCTGAAGCAGGGAACTACACTCACGCACGAAAACAGATGCCTTAATTCCATCAGGAATTTTGGCGATACTTTCCACAACTTCTCTGATTATTCCTGCTCTTTTGATTGGGTCGCTTCCGGCATCCTTTAAAAGAATACTAGTTTTAAAAAGTATAAAATCCTTTTTATTACCATCGATATGGGATTTAAATGCAGCACTTCCAAACTTCTGTACATAAGAATCGGGGTCATCTCCATCTGGGAAAAGGACGATTTTTACATTCAGCCCCTCTTCCAGGATCATATCCAAACCCCTTAATGATGCTTTGATTCCCGCTTCATCACCATCATAAAGAATGGTAATGTTTTTGGTAAACCTCCCAATCATCCTGATCTGCTCAATCGTTAATGAAGTGCCCGATGAGGCAACCACATTTTCAATCCCAGCCTGATGTACGGACAATACATCTGCATAACCTTCAACCAGATAGCAATTATCTTCATCCCGCATGGATTTCTTCGCAAAGAATAAGCCATAGAGGACGTTCGATTTATGATAGATATCGCTTTCAGGAGAGTTAACATATTTCGGAACAGCCTTATCGGTTTTTAAAGTTCTTCCTCCAAAACCAATGACCCTGCCGGTAAAACTATGAATCGGAAACATTACCCTACCGCGGAAGCGGTCATAGAATTTTTCATTCTCCTTACGAATTGTAAGTCCGGTTTCTTCGAGAAATTGAATATTATAACCCTCAGTAAGGGCATTTTGTGTCAATGCATCCCAGACATCCGGAGAATACCCCAATTCAAATTTTTTAATGATATCCTCCCTGAAACCACGCTCCTTAAAATAACTGAGTCCGATACTTTTGCCTTCCTCAGTTTCAAGCATCTGTTGTTGAAAAAACTTCGCCGCCCATGCAGAAACGATGTACAAACTTTCACGCCGGTCGTTAACCGCCTGCTCTTCAGGTGTATTTTCTACCTCGGCAATTTCAATGCTATATTTATTGGCCAGATAACGAAGTGCTTCCGGGTAAGTTGCTTTCTCATGTTCCATAATGAACCTGACGGAATCGCCGCCCTTACCACAACCAAAGCATTTGAAAATTCCCTTGCCGACAGAGACATGAAATGAAGGTGTCTTTTCATTATGAAAGGGACAAAGTCCGATCATACTGGTACCCCGCCGTTTTAAAGACACAAAATCACCTACAACTTCCTCAATACGGGATGTTTCAATGATCTTGTCGACGGTATCCTTAGGAATCAATTTTTTATTACTGGAATTTAAAAATAGTGAAAGTATTTATTATTTACTCACCTTGCCTTGAAGCTCAGCATACCATTCAGCCCCATACTTTCGAATAAGCGGCTCTTTCAAAAATTCATGAACTGACACTTTTAATTCATTCCCAAAGGCACAGGCAGCACTGCAGATACTCCAGCGGTCATAATGAAGCACATCAAATTCGGGGTAGTTTGTAATTCGAATAGGATATAAATGACATGAGATCGGCTTTTTCCAGGCTATTTTGCCATCTTCCCATGCCTTTTCAATAGCGCATTTGCTGATCCCATTCTCCATAATCACATAAGCACATTCTTTATTGGAATCAACACAAGGAGTTGTATAATCGCCTTCAAAATCTTTCACATAGGTTCCAAATTCTTCAATAACTGCAATGCCCTTTTCTGTCATATACGGCTTAACCAGGGGATAGATCTCATCCAGTACGGCTAATTCATCCCGCTCAAGCGGAGCTCCCGAATCTCCTTCAATACAACAGATCCCCTTGCATTTATTGAGATTACAAACAAAATTCTCATTGACTACATCCTCATGAACCAATGTGCTCTGTACTTCGATCATATATATTATTTAAAACCCAGAGGGTACTTTAATCCCTCCGCAGTCATCAGTTCGAGGGTCACTGAACCTACAAGAATCTCAACATGCGCTTTTACAGGAATACGATTTGCATCATCTGTTATCCAAAGGTATAATTTACTATCCTTTCTAAAAATTCTACCCGGCTGTATCGATGGACTAAATTTGATGCAATTAAAGGTTCCCAGAGCAGTTTTTATCCGTTCTCTGCCTTCAAACTGTACCTCCAGTTTACTTATTCCATCACCCAGAAAATAATCCATACTGAATTTATCGCCCTGTTTTAATTTTGAAATATCCAGACTTCTGGCAAAGAAATAAGCAGAGACAACATCAAATGTCTGGCCATTACCTGTAAAAGTGCCATTATTTGATACTACTTTTTTCTCATCCTGATAAAACCTCGCCTTATCACTGCGCCGGTAATTTGCTTCACGAATATTCTCTGTGTACAAATACGGACTTAATGTTTCCCTGTCAATATAGGAATCATAGCGATTTCTGACCTTATAAAAAACATTGAAAGACCCGGCAGTGCGACCTTCCGCAAGTAAATGGTACACAGGGCGATCGTCAAATTTAACATCCGTATCCAATACTTTAATTGAAGCTTCTGCAGCAGTAATAAACCCGTATCGAAGTCTGTAACTTAAATACTCTCCAGCTTTAAAAACAGGCTCTTTAACGTTTTGCAATCCCTGAGAAAATGCTGTAGAACAGGATATCAGCAGAAGAAATAATATACTTTGTTTAACCATTTGGTTTTTACTGCAAAAAGTGAACCATCCCGTCCCGGATCAAGCTCAATGTCATTATTTAAGGATTGGGAGGTTCCAGCTTTCGCTGGAATGACAAAATTTTTTGGTTAATAAGGAGATTCCAGCCTTCGCTGGAATCGCAAGAAGGAACCGTGTAATAAATGATGTTTGCTTTTACTCATTTTTTGTCTTTATATATCTTGGGAATGAGGAGTGATCTGACTCCGATTCCAGCGAAGGCTGTATTCTAGGTTTAACTTATCTCCAAATTTATTTTAA
>CAYHGN010000068.1:0-18835 GCA_964356005.1 uncultured Sphingobacterium sp. | reverse complement strand
GAAAGGGCTGAACTGACCTATACCACACAGGTATTGCTTTCAAAAAACAAATTATTGTTGCTCCAGAGCATAATCTGATGTATTATAACCGTATAATTTTACTCTTCCATATGTAGAACTCAGGTTAAATAGTTTATTTTTTATTCTCCGAATACTCTTCAAGAATATTAGTTATGAGTGGCCGGTAATAGTTCCAGAAAAAACTATGCCGTTCCATTGGATCTTTATCATCATAGAACATCCATTTGAAATAATTGATTCCTTTAAAATAGGAGGAGTTCATGGAAACAGGGTTATCACAGAAATCTCCCGAAAAATAATAAAATAGGTAATCTTCACCTTTATGAAAAGTGATTGCAGGGAAAATAGGAGGGATTCCCTGTTTTTTGAGTTCTGCCAATCCGCGATCATTCATACTGATCTTAAAATTTGCTGCAGATTGATTTACTTTTGGATCATATTCAATAACATCAAACCAAAAGGGGTATTTAATATCACTTGGTAAGCCAAGTTCATTTTGACCCTGATCACTGGTTTGAATATGTGGCATCGGGTTGCTCAGATGAACTCCATCTTCGAGTATTGCTACCCTGTCATTATTGCTAACAAATGCTATTCCTGCTTTTTTGAATGGCCATTGGTTTTGATTCTGTTTTTTGTAATTATTGATTAGCCAGCGTGGAAGTTCCATGTTTATCATGGTGTCAAGACTTTCAAAATGCCTTGCAGTCCAGCCTGTCCATTTGATGGCAAATTCATTCTCAAAGCCTGCTCTGGATACGGAATCAGTAGGGTCACCTATGGTATTGAATTCGGCTATGACCAATTTTTTACGGTTTTTCATTAATCGGGCTAAAGCAACATCTTTTGTGCTCAAACCGCCATAAAGCATGCCCGATCGTTCATTGATATTTTTTTTCTGAAACCACTCATTGTTATAGATCCCATAGGTATCAGTAAAATAAACCAGATCTGCATCCAAACTCAACTGATTGATCTGTTTATCGGAAAATCTTTCAAGACCTTTGAGCTTGAATTTTTCATCCTCAAGCGGAAAAAAACCAAAATAATCACGATCAATGGTATAGGATTTTTTGCTGGTTTTTGAATATCGTTCCTGATTTAGAATCCAATACAGTGAGCTATGCTCTTGCCCGGCTTTTGTTAATACTGTTTTATCTATGATTGCGGCTACCAGTTTAGTTTTTGGGGTTAGAAACCAAAATAACCACATGATCAGGGGAGTGAAACAAATCAGAATGATTAAGTATAGGAATTTTCTGATCATATTAGAATTGTTTCATGTATCCAATTCCTAATTCTACCTGATTTCCCCTGGTATCCTGAATATATTCCTGATTTTCGAGCGAGGCTTTAAAGAAAAGGATATTTGTTGTTTTAATACTTTTGCGATATCCCAAAGAAATATTATTTGATTTAAGTTTATAGGTATTGCCATTATTGAACAGAAGGTTGTTCCTTGGATTATCAGGCGAAAGTCCGGTGCCGACTCCAAAACTCAGATAATCATTGGCTCCTCCAAAATAATAGCGTGTACTGAATGCTACCGACTGGGAGATTGAATTATTTGAGGGGGTAAGGAATGTTCGAAGATTAAACCAGAAGCTTTTATAATATTTACCTATAGAACCCGTGTAGATCCAGGTCTGGTTGCTGAAACTCAACATCCTAAAACCAGCCTCGGCTTCAAATGCCGAAGGCAGATTTGCATACAATGAAAATCCTGCCCGGTATTCAGGAAATACCCCAACATTGCCTGAATACCCACCGCTTACATAGGCATAAAAAGTCTTGGATATTCTAGGGTAAAAATCAATTTCGAACTGTGTACCATTGGTCTTAAAACGGTTAGCAAAATTTACTCTTGCGGTTAAGGACCCAATTCCGGTTTGCCTGCTGTAATCAACACTTCCTAAATGCCATGGATCATCAAATTGTTTGTCGAAATATACATAATCATAACTGAAGCCAATCTTATTTTTTGCCCCAATACTCCCTAAGGTTCCAGCCAGCGCGCGGGCCTCGGTGAAACTTGGATTTAGCTTCAGCAGATGTCTTAGTGTTATATTCGCTTCCTCAAATTTACGTAAATCCAAAAATATTTTCGCTCCGAGCAAGAGCAGACTCTCTGATTTTTCATTATATTTTATTCCTTCTGAAACTATTTTAAATGCTTCCTCTGGATTCTTATCCCAGTATTCCAGTGAACCATAGGCAAGGTAGAGGTCTTCATACCCTTTATTTTTTTCGAGGACTTTTTTGAATTCAATTCTGGCACTGTCAGGCTTATCTGTCCAGGTGTACAAGCGGCCTAAAAATATTCGGATATCAGCATAATCCGGGCTTTGTTTTAAAGCCTGTTTGGTTAAAGTTATAGCTTTTGTATAATTCTTGTCGTCAAAGGCAAGTTTTCTGGCTTGAATTAACAGGTCATCTGATGAAAGTTTATCGTTTTGGGCAAAAATTGTAATTGAAACGAGATTCAGAAATACAAGGTACATAATTGTTGAAAGCTTCATGTTTTGCTATAAATTTGCGTAGTTTAATTATTGAATTTCATATTAAAACATGTTTCACGTTATATTTCTATTTTAAAATTAAACATACTATCATGTTATGTACGCCTTGATTATTTGAAATTTCGTTTTCCGAATTTAAGGATTAAAATAGATTTATTTATACTTTTAAGTATAACAGGCTTTGGTCATTTTCGTTCAGGATTAGAATTATTAAACATTTTTTTATTGTAATTATAAATGAACAATTCCTTATTGGTTGAAATTTTTAAATCAATTCCTGTTCCTGTTTTATTAATCAGGTGCAATATTGCGGATTTTTCTATAGTTAATTGCAGTGCTTCCTTTGCTGAGCAGTTTAATTTATCGGAGAAGGAAATATTTGACAATTCACCATCAAAGGTGTATTCATTGATGGAACTTCGGGATGAGGATGAAAGGGGTATCTATGATTTACTTACTTTATTATCTAATTCCGCTAAAAAAAAGAATTTAAAAGGCTATACAAAAGAACAGCTTTTTGACATTCAGGTTCATGGACAATATTACCGTATCGAACAAATTCCCTTAATTACTGAGGAAAAGTCTGAATTAAATATCCTGCAATATTGGCATAGACAAATTGTTTCCAATTCGAAAGATTCTGGACAAAGTACCATTAATGATGATTATCGAGGACTCCCATTAAAATATGAGCTTGTTGAAACCATTCTTGACAATTTGCCTATCGGAATAGCAGTAAACAAAATTGATACTGGTGAAGCGACATTTGTTAACCCTCAATTCAGTAAAATATATGGTTGGAGTACTTCTGATTTCGTAAATATTGAAAGTTTCTTCAAAAAAGTATATCCAGAGCAATCTCATAGGGAACTGATGTTTACAAACATCATGTCAGATATACAAAGTGGGATTCCGGAGCGTATGAGTTGGGATAATATTAAGGTAAGCGGATCAGACGGACAAACCCGGGTCGTTAATGCAAAAAATATTCCATTGCCTGATCATAATCTAATGATTTCAACGGTTATCGATATTTCCATTTTAGCAAAGCAGATAAATGAGATTGAGCGTATTAAAATCAATCAGGAAGCACTCATAAATTCGTCATCTGACTTGATTTGGTCTGTGGATATGGATTGCAGATTAATTACAGCGAATAAACTATTTATGCAGTTATTTTTGTTGAGAACAGGTAAGGAAGTTAAGGAGGGGGATACATTGCTCGATTTATCTTTTGGTGATAAGATAGTATCTGAATGGAATGAACTCTACATAAGGGCATTTAAAGGAAAGGGGTTTAAGGTAAATAGGGAAAGTTTTGACCCGGTTAGCGGTGAAAGGATTTTTTCAATTGTTTCATTTTCACCAATGAGGGATAAGACAAACAAGCAGTTTGGTGTGGCTTGTTATAGCTGGGATGTTACAGCAGAAACAGAATTAAAAGTGAAAGATCATCGTTATCGCAGTTTGGTCGAAAATGGGGCTGATGCCATTGTTATTCTGGATGCAAAGGGTAAGCCAAATTATATTTCACCCTCAATAAAAAATATTTTGGGTTATACAGAAAAAGAAGCCTTGAAATTAAATTTATTTGAACTCTTGCATCCTGATGATCGGCCAGAATTTATTAAAAGGATACAGGAATGTTTGGAAAATCCTGGTATTCCTATTGCAGGACTCACTTCCAGATCTAAACATAAAGATGGCTCATGGCGAATGCTGGAATCTACTATAACCAATCTTTTGCATGATCCTGATATTAAGGGATTTGTGAATAATTTCAGAGATATTACCTATAAGCAGATAATTTGGAGACTTCTACGGGAATCAGAGGAGAAATATAAATTATTGTTTCAGTCGAGCCCTCTTCCAAATTTTATTTATGACCTGAAGAGCTTCCGGATTCTTGATTGCAATAAGATAGCCGTTCTGCATTATGGATATACTCTCAAACAAATGCTTAGGATGTCTATACTCAGGCTTTACCCCAAAAAAGAATCTGAAAAAATACTATCAATGCATAAGGGTGTTGAAAATGGATCGGGTATAATTTCTTTTGGCAACTTTTGGCAAATCAAACGCAATGGGGATTTGATTAAAGCAGAAGTTTCAGGATATCGTTTTGATTACATGGGGCGAGCATGTATGATGGTAATACATAATGATATTACCGAGAAAGACAGGATGTTTCAGCATCATAAAGAAAACGAAGTAAAACTTTTGGCTGCCCAGAAAATTGCACATGTTGGCTATTGGCAATCGATTCTTAAAACTAATGCAATTTACTGGTCAGATGAATTATATAGGATATGGGGCATAGATAAATCAAAAGTAAAATTAGATTATGATTGGCTGATCAGCAGTATTCATCCCGACGATCGTAAAGCCTATGTCGCAAGAAGGGTCAAAGCATTGAAAGGAAAATCAAATCTCGATATCAGACATCGTATTCTGTTACCGGATGGCTCCATCAAATGGGTGCATTGTAAGGGGAATGTAATCAGGGATGAGAATGGAGAGGTTCTCGTTTTTGAAGGTATGGTACAGGATATTACTGACTCACATCTTGCTCTGGAAAGATTAATGATCAGTGAATCCCGTTACCGGGGGATTATTGAATCACAAACGAATTTTATTTTCAGAACAGATCTTGAGGGTAATTTGACCTATTGCAATAATAAATATCGTCAGGAATTTGGATGGTTATATCCTGGCGTTGACATGGTAGGGCAGCCGGCGATGCCTGCAGTTATGGATTACCATTATTCAAGAATTTTTGAAGTAGTTGAAAAATGCTTTAAAAATCCTAATACAGTTTTTCAGGTTGAAATTGATAAGCCTTCACAAATTAAGGGGAAGATAATTACGACTTTATGGGATTTTGTTTGTCTGACAGGGAGTGAAAATCAGCTCACAGAAATTCAATGTATTGGTATAGATATCTCAGTGCAGACAAAAGCTAAAAATGAGTTACAGCAGGCTTATGAAGAGCGCAATAGGATACTTGAAAGTATTGGAGATGGATTTTTTGCAGTAGACAAGGATTGGATTGTAACCTATTGGAATAAGAAAGCAGAAAATCTTTTAGGTCCTAGAAAGCAGCAAATAGTCAATCAAAACCTTTGGGATATATTTTCCGACAGTAAGAATTCAAAATCATACAAGTATTATCATCAGGCTTTTGAAAGTGGGCAAATGGTTCATTTTACTGATTATTATGAAGCCACCAAAAGATGGTTTGAAATTAGTGCCTATCCTTCAGAAGCGGGCCTATCAGTTTATTTCAAAGATATAACTGAACGTAAGATTCATGAAGATCAACTTGATGCCCTGAATAGAATTTTGAGAAAGAACGTTAATGATTTGGCTATTTCAAACAGGGAATTAGAGCAGTTCGCTTATGTTGCTTCTCATGATCTTCAGGAACCTTTGAGAATGATTTCAAGTTTTTTGACCCAACTGGAGAAGAAATATTCAGATAAGCTGGATGGCAAAGCACATCAATATATACATTTTGCTGTGGATGGAGCGAAAAGAATGAGGCAGATCATACTTGATTTATTGGATTTTTCGCGTGCTGGTCAATTGGATCAGACACCTGAACTAGTAAATGTCAATGAGGTAATTGATGAAATTTCGCTTTTGTTAAGAAAAAAAATTCAAGATAAAAGCGCAAAATTTAGAATTCATAGCTTGCCGCTAATTAATGCGCCAAAAACAGCAATCAGGCAAATATTTCAAAACCTGATTTCTAATAGCCTCAAATACAGTATTAAGGGCAAAAACCCAATAATTGACATAAATGCTGAAGAATTTGAAGATTATGTACGTTTCTCAGTGAAAGATAATGGGATAGGTATTTCTCCGGAATATTTCGATAGAATATTCATTGTTTTTCAAAGGCTTCACAATAAAGACGAATATTCAGGAACCGGTATAGGATTGGCGTTGTGCCGAAAGCTTATTGAGAATTTGGGAGGAAAGATATGGGTTGAATCTGCTGAAGGTAGCGGTAGTACATTTTATTTTACCTTACCTAATTCAAATATTTAAGTACCGATCAGTTACAGGAATATAAGTACCGCTAGTTTATCAATTATTGAGTGATGGTTATAATGAGGAAGTGATAATAATATTAAGATAAATTTTAGCCATTTTTAATTTTTATATTTGGTTATTCAGGAGAATTAATATATGAAGACATTTCACATATTACTTGTTGAGGACAACGAAGGTGATATCCTCCTAACAACCGAAGCGCTCGAAGAAGGTAAAATTATTAACCGGATGACAGTCATCAAAGATGGAAAAAGTGCCATTGATTTTTTAGAAACATCCTCATCTGATCAATTACCTGATTTAATCATACTGGATGTTAACTTACCCAGAAAAAATGGGCATGAAGTGCTTCAGCACATTAAGGGGCATGACAAACTTAAATGCATTCCGGTAATTATGCTTACTACATCTTCTTCTGATAGCGATATTAGGCTTTCTTATGAAAGTTACGCGAATTGTTATATTACAAAGCCAGTTGATGCTGTAGAATTTATTGAAGCTATTACAAAAATTGAAGATTTTTGGATTAATATTGTGCAACTCCCTAAACGTAAGTAATGCCAGTTACTAAGGATACCCGATCATATAGTTTTTTAATTATTGAAGATAATCCGGGCGATTATTTGCTTATTGAAGACTATATTATGGAGTACTTTACCGCTCCTTTGATTACCCATGTGCTTAGCTTTGGAGAATTCAAATCACTTTTTAAAGAAAAGGATTTTAAGCGTTTTGATTTGATCTTACTTGATCTTAGCCTTCCTGATAAGGTCGGTAGTGATCTGGTTAAGGAGACTTTGCAAATCTGTCTTGGATGTCCGATTATAGTACTCACAGGTTTCACGGATTTTGATTTTAGTGTAAAGTCATTAGGAATGGGAATTTCTGATTACCTTCTCAAAGATGATCTTAATCCATTATTTCTCTATAAAAGTATCATCTATAGTATTGAACGTAATAATTCGTTGCTTGAACTTGAAGAATCTAAAAAAAAATACAGTGATTTATTCCATTTAAGTCCGCAACCTATGTGGGTCTACAATATAGATACTCTTAAATTTCTTGATATAAATTTGGCTGCAATTGAACAGTATGGTTATAGTCATGATGAGTTTTTATCTATGAATATAGAACAAATACGTCCGGAAGAAGATATTCCGATTTTGAGAGCTTTAATCCAACAGATAAAAAAAAGTTCAGTTCCACCATTTCAGAACAGATTCAGGCATCGGAAGAAGAGTGGAGAAGTATTTTATGTGGAAATTCAAAGTACATTTATTGTGTACAATGGACAGGATGCAAAGATAATATTGGCAAAAGATATTACTGATCAGATTAATTACGTAAATGCTATTGAAGATCAGAACAGGAAATTGAGTGAGATTTCCTGGATTCAATCTCATATTGTCAGGGCACCAATTACACGGCTTATGGGTTTAATTGATTTGATAAAAAATCCTGAAATTTCTGAAGAACAAAAATCAGAAATTCTTGATTATATTCTTGAGTCTTCCTATGAACTTGATGGCATAGTTAGAGAAATTACCTCAAAGGCTGAAGCTTTTCATTTGGAATATAAAAAATATGAGAACTGAAGTATTGATCGTAGATGATGATGAGATTTTTGTCATGATCCAACGGCTATTGTTTGTTGAGTGTGGGTTAAATGACAGTACTCTGGTATTTAGTAATGGCCGGGAGGCATTAGATTTTCTCGAAGCTTCTGCTGGTGAAGATAGATTCTTTCTGGTTTTACTTGATATAAACATGCCTGTAATGGACGGATGGGAATTTCTGGAAGCCATTTCTGATACTTTTCCGATTGAAAGGGTTCGGGTAGTATTGGTAAGTTCATCAGTAAATGTTAGGGATAAACTAAAAGCAAATCAGTACAGGCATGTAATTTCTTATCTGGAAAAACCCATTAATCTGGAAACATTAATAACACTAAAAACTATTCTGTGATTAATTACCTCACCAACAGCATGGTCCTGATCTGTTGAATGGCATTATTCTGTAATCTGGCATAATATACACCCGGCAAATATCCTTCATTTTCGAAAGTAACCTTATGATTTCCGGCGCCAATTTCCATATCTACCAGCGTTTTTATCAGTTTTCCTTCGGTATTAAATACCTGAATTAATGTATGCCCGCCAAAGCTCTCGTAGGATATAGTAGTTGAGGTTTGGAATGGATTTGGATAATTACTGATTAGATTTTTTCCGGCATTGATATTAATAATTTCAGGGCTTGTAGACACACATGGTGCTGATTTTTTAATCACATTGATATTCTGGAAATTCTTGAGCATCACATTTTCAAGTGTACTTTCTGGAACACAGAACCATTGCTGAAGGATGGAAGCATAAATTGATCTGAAATCATACTGCATTGGAACATTGTCTCCTGTATTTGTGATTAATGGAATCGTTGGACTTTTGCCAATAATGTCATTCTCGGCATAATGTCCAAATACAAACAAGGGAGCAGCTGCACCATGATCTGTACCAACGCTTCCATTCGATTTGATACGTCTGCCGAATTCAGAAAAAGTCATTCCTATTACCCGCTTATGAGCACCTAAGAAGTCAAGATCGTCCATGAAGGCTTTTATTCCTTCAGAAACCTTTTGAAGAAGATTTGCGTGATTACCGGTTTCTTTGGCAGTAGCATTTACCTGTTGAGCATGAGTATCGAAACCTCCGAGACTAACCATGTAAATCCGCGTTTTTAATCCGCCAGCAATTAATCGGGCAACAATTTTTAACTGATCTGCAAGACTGTTTCCTGTTGGATATCCTGCAAATTGCTTGGTTACTTTTGCAGCAGCAGCTTTTATAACACTCGCATACTGTTGTGTTTGCTGAGCTATCTGACGGATATAGGTTAATTCTTTACCTCCGCGGGTATTTGGAGCACTGCCCTGAATTCCATTTATCAGATTATAAAAATTGACAGGATCTGAAATAGCCATTCCCATATTTACTGCCGGACCCTGCATGGCAGGAGAAACAAATGAACCAATCTGTATAGCCAATGGATCGGGCATCACTGTATTCGGGAATCCCATGGGGTAATTTGTATATTCTTCATTGAGATAACGTCCAGCCCATCCTGAGTTTATAGTCTGGTTAGAATCTGAAGCACTGAGCCAGATATCTGTTGCCCTGAAATGGGAGAAATTTGGTTGAGGATAACCAACAGATTGAATGATCTGAAGTTTTTCCTGATTGAAAAGGGTTTGCATTCCGGTCATTGATGGATGAAGACCTGTAAAGCTGGTTCCGTTTAGTTTGAGTATCTTATTTTTTGGAAGAATGATATTTGAACGGGCAATGGCAAGATTATCATACTGGTCTATCGGAATAACCATATTTAAGCCATCGTTACCTCCGTTAAGTTGAATAATGACTAATACGTGATCCGTTTCTGTGGGAGCTTGCGTGAGTGCCGATACCAGCGGAGATTCTGCAAAAGCCTTAAATGTGAAGCCATTGATCAATGCTGGGAATACTATTCCTGCTGGTGCTGTACTTCGTATAAAATCCCTCCGCTTCATGATAATTGATATTCTGGAAGATTCATGAGATACTTATACATAGCTTGCAGGCGAATTAATACAATATTCCTGTTGGTTGTATTGCTTGTGTTAGCTTTGTAAGTGGTCCAGGCATCTGTCCAGTAGGAGTCGGATGTTTGTCCGGATAATAAAATGCTTTTCAGGAAATCTCTAACCTGCTGGTTGATATCAATAGTATAAAGTATATCGAGACTATCACTAATCAATATATTTGGGTTTGCTGGATCTGATAAGGAACCCACGAAGGTCAGTATATCGATATTAATCTTTTTCCCGTTTCTGGTATAGCCGTTACCAATCATGAGATCAGTGAATTGATTTCTTCTTGGCAGTGTATCAGCATTGATCCAGAGTTCGTGGAATTGAGGTTCCTGGTAATATGCTGACCAACCAGCAACTCCTGGTGGATCACCAATATTTTGTTGCATATTGGAGGCTTGGGTTCGAATATAATCATGCATGAAATACTGATTAACATAGTCGGAAGCATCCGGAAATATCATATTGAATTCTCTGGCAATGCCGATGCATAAATCAACCGGACTTTTAATCATTCCGGCTCTGTTAACAGGATCGAAGAAATGTTCACTGCCAAAAAGCAATTTAAGGACAGGTTTGATTTCATAATTACTTGTCCTGAACAGGTTCGCCATTGGTGTAATTACATTGGCCTCTGTTGCATCATCAATTTCATAATACACAAAGAAGCGATATAATTTACGGCAAATATAAAGGGCTGTCTCATCTTGGAGAAAGATCAGGTTAATAAGTTCATCTGTTTCTCCGGCTCCGTTTGCACCTGCTTTCCCGGTTATGGTAGCATTATTGTAAAATGAAGAAAATTGTTTTATGCCGGTATCGTGTCTGTTGGGATCAAAAACGGAGGATATTGTAGTTGCATTTACTGTATAGCCTGTTAAAACCCGGGCAGCAGCTTTTACATCTCCTTCAGTATAATTTGACTTAGGTCCTTTACCAAGGGTGAACAGTTCCTGTAATTCGCGGGCATAATTTTCATCCGGTGAATTTTTATTGTTTAGATACCCATTCAGATACCTTAACATAGCGGGATCGATAGTTATTTCTTTTACAAACTCTTTAAAATTACCCAAAGCATATTTTCTGAGCAGCATATGATATTTGTAAACATAGCGTGCATCCCCAATATCCAGAGTTTCTGTAGCAAAATGATTATGCCAGAAAAGAACCATTTTTTCGTAGATTGAAGTGCCTTGATTGAGCATCAGGCCAGTCCACCATGACTTAAAGGAAATGTATCTGCGGCTATTTGCATTTCCATCATACACTGCATTTACCCAGGTCTGGCCGGCAGTTACGCTGGGATCTGTAAAATTAGCATCATTGTAATTATTAACCGGAGGTGCAGGCAGAATCTCCGAATTAAGCAAAATATCCAAACCTTCAGACAGGGTTTTACCACTCAGTAGTTTAATGTCAGATAGTTTAGTGCCGAATAGAGTACGCTTTAATAAATGGATGATTTCCTGCTTGCCAAATGGAGGGAAAAATGCAGCTAAGCCCGAATGAGTTCGAGACTTAAAAGATAAATCTGTTTTGGAAATTGCCTTTGGAGATAAAAAACTACGGCGATCCATAAAGGAAAGTATATGTTAAAACCTTGCTACCAATTTAATATATAAACATAAGACAAATTCAATTGAAATTGATGAAAATAATTCTTAACTGAAATCATCTAATTTAGTGTAAAGGATAGTATTATAAATCTGATCCTATTGGGTTGATTCAAACTTTTTCTTCCTTATGATGTTCAGGATCAATGCTTTCCTGATTCATTTTCTGTTCAAATTCCTTTTGGTCTTTTCGATTCTTCCAGATCAGTAGGAAAATGACGATTAATGCCACTATCAAAGACAATGCTATGATGAAGTAATTTGTTCCCATGATTGTATTTTTGAGTATTATTGTGATGTTTTAAAGAATATTAATCCATTTGAATATACATATATAAATACATTTATGGCATTTTTAATGCCTGAATTTGATTAAAAAAATTGTTTAAAGCCATTAGGACAGGATATAATAAAAAATCAAAAAGGAGTTCTAAGTTTCAGCAATAAATTAAATTTATTGGGAATATACCATACAGATAAATTTATTCCCCAGATTTTATATGAAATATCTCTATTTGAATATCATTCTTTTCATCGCTTTTGGCTGGTTCGTTTTGCTTTATTCTGTTAATCAGACTCAGTTAAGTAATGTCAAGGAATCCATATCTTATCAGAAACAGGAAGGAGATGGAATTAAAACAATTGCATCCAACCTGAAGGTGCCGCTCGAAATTGCCTGGGGGCCCGATAATCAGATCTGGATTGCTGAACATGCTGGTATGATCAGCAGAATGGATCCTC
This sequence comes from uncultured Sphingobacterium sp., assembly GCA_964356005.1. Lineage (GTDB taxonomy): Bacteria > Bacteroidota > Bacteroidia > Sphingobacteriales > Sphingobacteriaceae > Daejeonella. Next base: position 6,260 of record CAYHGN010000068.1, on the reverse strand, counting down.
AGTCCGGCCATAAGAAAGTGCTTTTAAAATTAACAGATATCTGGCAATCGCGGACTGCCGGATTGCTTGGGATGGTCCTTCATCCTGATATTAAGAAATTTCCTTACGTCTTTTTGTGCTATACTATTCAGAAAGATAAAAAGTATTTAATCCGGCTGGTACGATATAAATCGGAGCAGGACACGCTTAACGATCCGAAAATATTAATGGAAATCCCCGCTGCAAATGGCCATAATGGATCCAGACTGGCTGTTCACAATGGATTACTGTATTGGGCAACCGGCGATGCCCTTAGTTTAACCGATTCTCAAAATCCCAAAACACCAAATGGTAAGATTCTGAGGATGAACATTGATGGTTCGGCTGCGTCTGATAATCCAATGAAAGGGAATCCTGTATGGGCATGGGGTTTTCGCAATATTCAGGGCATGGTGTTTTCAAAAAGCGGACAATTATATACCTCTGAACATGGTGATGCAACGGACGATGAAATTAACCTGATTGCAAAAGCTAAAAATTATGGTTGGCCAACAGTACAGGGTTTTGCTGAAAGTGTTGAAGAAAGCACATTCAAAGGATTGCATAACACCGTTGATCCAATTAAAGCATGGACACCTACTATCGCACCGGCAGGCCTGGATTATTATTCCTATGATAAAATACCTGCACTGAAGAATTCACTTTTATTGGTTACCCTTAAGGGAAAGAGCTTCAGAGTATTGAAACTGGATAATGAAGGTAAAAAAATTATAAGCGAACAAGTCTATTTTGAAAATAAATTCGGTAGAATAAGGGATTTATGTGTGTCACCGGCGGGTGATGTTTACCTCGCAACCAGCAACCGCGACTGGAACCCGGTTTCAGGATTTCCACTGCCTTCTGATGACAGGATTATAAAAATTTCAAAACTGGATCCCTCTGATCCCCAAAATATGCTTTCTTCTATCCCTCCGGGATCAAAATCTGCACTTTTATACCAGCAATATTGCGCTTCCTGTCATAAGGACAATGGCATGGGTATAAAAGGGACATTTCCCTCCCTGCTAACTTCTCTGCTTGTAGTCAATAGCCCCAAAGAATTTGTAAGAAAGATTTTGACCGGTTCCAATGGTCCAGCCACAATCAATGGCATTAAATACGATACTCCAATGCCATCGTTTGCATTTCTTAAAGATGAGGAACTGATCGATATCACGACTTATGTGCGTTCTTTGGGCTCCAATCATGCAGCTCCGATTAAACCTGAATTGATTAAGGAGCTAAGGACTTCTCTAAATAAATAATTCACCAATATAAAAATTATTCCAATTGAGATCATTAGCCTTCCTTGTACTAATTACCCTTTATTCATTTTTATCATATGCGCAAAATCCTGAAGAACGTTTAACAAATCTTGGCCCCCAGATTAAGGCGGCAATGATTCAGGGAAGTATGTTCATACAGGATAAAGAAGGCAAACCATTAATTTATACCGTTGTTAGAGGAAATCCAGCACATCTGGTAGCGTTCAGGACAGAAAATCAGGAACTTATATTGGATCTGCCTCTGCCCGGAACAGATGGGGCATGGGATTTGGAGCTCGCAACTGATGGCTGGCTTTATATTCCTGGAGCGAAGGGAACACTTTACAAGCATTTTCCCGGAACTACAGCAGTCGAGAATTTGGGTATTGTATTACCTGGTGAAACTACAGTCTGGAACCTTGCTGCCGGTAAAAATGGGGAGATATTCGGAGCCACTTATCCCGGTTGCAGAGTATTCAGGTACCACCACAAAAATGGCTTTAGCGATGTGGCCAAAGGACCGCTTATTGTTGGGGAGAATTATGTCAGAAGTTTAGTTTATTATGAGAAAACCGATAAACTTTATGCCGGTGTTGGTTCACATGCAGGATTGGTTGAACTGGAGCCTAAATCAGGTTCAAAATTATCTTTTCTGCCCGATGAGTATAAAAATAAGGAATTTGTTTACAGCCTTGAAATTCTCAAAGGTGTTCCGGGCGGCGACCGTATGCTTACTTTGATCACCAATGGAAGTTTTACGCTAATATTTAACCTTCTAACCCGAAAATTCGAATATCAGATTGATGAAATGGATATGAAAGCAGTTAGTCAGCCGGATCAGAACAATCGATTTTATTACACCTACCGTTCAGGACTTTACAGCCGCGACATCAGCTCGCCGCAACAAGCTCCGATTAAACATGCCGAAAATGTGGGTTCTGCAAATGCAATGAAAATTTTAAACAGGCAATTATTCATTTTAAACTCAGATGCAGAATCTTTTGTTATGGATCTGGGTAATGGCAAACTGAGTAAAAATAAATTGAACATTCCCGGTCAACCTATTGCCATTCAATCGATTATGAAGGGCCCGGACGGCCGTATTTGGTCGGGTGGATATTTGGCCGGTGGCCATGCTGCATTTGATCCAAAAACAAATTCAACTACAAGTTATCCGGGCCTGCATCAAACAGAGGGAATGACTGTTAAAGATCAGTTTATTTATTTCGGGATATATCCTAAGGGACTCATGTATGAATATGACAGCCGGAAACCATGGGATATTAAAGCATCTAATCCCAAATTTCTTGGTCAGGTTGCTGATCAGAGCCGTCCCTTTGCCGTTTTGAATGATCCGGAAAGTGGAAAAATATTCTTTGGAATGGTTCCTGAATATGGGATGTTAGGGGGATCATTGGTTAGTTATGATACCCATGAAGCGAAATTGATATCCCATGGTGTATTAGTGAAAGATCAAAGCATAGTCAGCCTGACTTATGCAAATCATTTGGTTTGGGCCGGGACTACAGTCTCAGGGGGACTCGGTATTATGCCATCTACACAAGAAGCAAGGCTCATTTCCTGGGATGTGGAGAAGGGTTTAAAATTGGATGAGTTTATCCCTGTTCCCGGAGCAAAGGCAATTACCAGTATGATTATTGGTCCTGATCGAAATATTTGGGGAATGGCAAGTGGAACACTTTTTGTGTTTGATCCAATAGCCAAAAAGGTGATCAGAAGCAAACAAATCTATCAGGCTGGAGTTTTAAGGAGCCATGTTTGGAGAGATGCATTTTTAGTACTTCATCCATCAGGCAAAATTTACGGGACAGGCAGCAATCAGTTATTCTGGATTGATCCAAAGACTCTTGATCATGAGTTTATTGAAAAGTCTGCAAGCCTCCTAGCTATGGATGATATGGGCAGAATCTATTTTCACCGTTCTGCGGAATTATGGCGCTATGATCCTTCAAAAGATTAATTGATCAAAAAAATTTACTCATGGGTAATTAATTTAAATCAAAGATATTTAATTTAATTAAAAGGATAAAAAGCTTAATAATTTAAGAATCGGACAGCAAGGTAAAGAGATATGACTAAACGGAGTAATTTGAACAAAGTAATTCGATTCTGGAAAAAACTTGGACCCGGACTGATAACCGGCGCCAGCGATGATGACCCTTCAGGGATTGCTACCTATTCACAGGCAGGAGCACAGTTCGGTCTCTCAACGCTGTGGACAGCACTCATCACTTTTCCGCTAATGGCTGCAGTGCAGGAAATGTGTGCCCGGATTGGAATGGTAACATCCAAAGGACTGACAGGAACTATAAAGGAGCATTATCAAAAGCCAGTGTTGTATATGATGCTTTTATTCAGCTTTCCCGCCATCGTGATGAATATCGGCGCAAATATTGCCGGAATGGGTGCAGTTGGAAACCTTTTGGTTCCTTCTGTTCATGCCGGTTTTTTCAGCGTTGGATTTACTATTATGCTGATGGGCATATTTATTTATTTGCCATACCGTAAGTTTGCTGCATTTCTCAAATACCTTTGTGCAGTACTTCTTGTTTATTTAGTTGTTCCTTTTTTGTACAAACAGGATTTTCTTGCTATTCTTAAAGGAACATTAATCCCTGAGATTAAATTCACGAAGGAATTTATAGGGATCCTCGTCGCAATTCTGGGTACCACGATTTCTCCCTATTTGTTTTTCTGGCAGGCTACGATGGTGGCAGAAGATATGAACTCAAAAAGAAAAAAAATTATCGTTGATAAGGTGGTTCTTGATGACATGAAGCAAGATGTTAATTTTGGAATGCTTTTTTCGAATGTGATTATGTTTTTTATCATACTGACCACCGGAACGGTATTGTTTAATGCTGGAATTCACAGAATTGAGACTGTTGAGCAGGCGGCTATGTCACTCAAACCATTAGCCGGAGATTCTGCTTATCTATTATTTGCAATAGGGGTAATTGGTACCGGCTTGCTTGCTATACCTGTTCTATGCGGCTGTCTGTCTTACATAGTTACTGAAACTTTTGGATGGGAGAAGGGATTAAACAAAAAATTTCATCAGGCAAAAGCATTTTATTCAATCACTATTATCTCTCTGCTGCTGGGTTTAATGATGAATTATGTCGGGATTTCTCCCATTCAAGCCTTGTTATGGTCGGCCATATTATATGGGATTACTGCACCTGTCCTCATTTTGATTATCCTTCACATTGGCAATAATAAGGAGGTAATGGGCGAGTTTACCAATAACAAAAAGTCTAATATACTAGGTTACACGACATTTGCCTTAATGTCTATTGCAGCACTAACTCTGATCTATCTGGAGCTGTTCGGCAAATAGAAGGATAACTTGTTTATTTGTTTCGCACCAAAACTTCTGTCAGGTAAAGGAATCTTATATCATAGATTACTGTATTCCATTCAGCAATAATTTCACGCTGGAATTTTATCAGGTTCTTTACTTTAATTCCTACTTTCATGGAGACTGCATTGCTTTCATGCTTAATTTTCTATTAATCATAGAATTCAATATCTTCCCTAAAAATTTGCATAATCATAATCAAATGAATTATAAAGAGTACAGTGAAAAATACAAAGACAACCTTTTGAATGATGTCGTTCCCTTTTGGCTTAAAAATTCTGTCGACAATGAATTTGGCGGATATTTTACCTGTCTTGACAGAGAAGGGAAGGTTTTCGATACAGATAAATTTGCCTGGCTTCAGTTCAGGCAGGTATGGTGTTTTAGTATGCTATACAATCAGGTCGAACAGAAAAAGGAATGGCTGGATTTCGCGATTCAGGGTGCTGAATTCATGAAAAAGCATGGAAAAGATAATGAAGGTAACTTCTATTTTTCCCTCACGCGCGAAGGCCAGCCATTGATCCAACCATACAATATATTTTCGGACTGTTTTGCTGCTATGGCCTTTGCACAGATTTACAGAGCCACCGGGACAGAAGAATATGCACAACTTGCTGTGAATACCTTTAATAATATTCTAAGAAAGCGGGATGATCCAAAAGGTAAGTACAACAAGGCCTTTCCGGGAACCCGCCCGCTTCAGAGTTTTTCTTTACCAATGATCCTTTGTAACCTGGTTCTGGAATTGGAGCATCTCCTGGAACCGCATCTAATCGAAAAGACAATTAATGATGGTATCTATTCGGTAATGGAAGTATTTTACCAGGAAGATCTTGGAATTATTCTCGAAAATGTGAAGCCGGATGGCTCATTTTCAGACTCGTTTGAAGGTCGTCTGCTTAATCCGGGACATGGATTAGAGTCCATGTGGTTCATTATGGATATTGCAGAGCGCAGAGATGATCAGGTACTGATAAAAAAGGCGGTAGATATAAGCATTAATATTCTTGAATACGGCTGGGATAAGGAATATGAAGGAATTTTATACTTTATGGATGTGAAAGGTTATCCGCCTCAACAATTGGAATGGGATCAGAAACTATGGTGGGTACATATTGAAACGTTGATTACTCTCCTGAAAGGATATTACCATACCGGCGATCAGCGTTGCTGGGATTGGTTTGAAAAGGTACATCAATATACCTGGAAGCATTTTCCGGATGCCAATATGGGTGAATGGTATGGTTATCTGAACCGTAGAGGAGAAGTCTTGCTTCCCTTGAAAGGTGGTAAATGGAAAGGATGTTTTCACGTTCCAAGAGGCTTATACCAGTGCTGGAAGACCCTTGAAAAAATTGACGCAAAATATTCTAAATAACACCAAGCATTTAGTTTAAAGCAGAAAGCTTAAAGCAAAAAGCTTAAAGCAAAAAGTAAAACTTAGTAGATTATGGCAAATATACCTTTACATAACACAGTACATACTGATCAGGAAAATTCGGGACAAAATTACATGCCTGCCCTTATATCGCTGGCAGTATTGTATTTCATGAACGGTTTTATAACCTGCCTGAATGATACGCTGGTACCCT
>CAYHGN010000067.1:0-19713 GCA_964356005.1 uncultured Sphingobacterium sp. | reverse complement strand
TATAAGGCTCTGGTACACAATTATTAGATTTTGGAAATCAATACCTGTGTATTATAGGCTGGTTCAGCCCTTTCCTCCGCTTAGCTCCGGCAAGAAATCGCGTTCCCCTCTGGTCGGTGTTCTCACCGTACCAGGCACGATCATATCATTGGTCGGTAATAACACCCAACCACAGGGAAATAGCCGGAAGCTAGCTCCTCCGACAAGGCTTATTTTACACGGAGCTGTTTTTCATAGGGGCGGAGCCCGGAGCTTCTGGTGCGCACGTACCACGCGTTACATGAATTAAATAAAGAAGCACACTCGTGCGCACAATGTCATTATTTAAGGCGCAGGAGGTTCTGGCTTTCCAGATCCGATACTATCGGATGACAGTGCATTTTTTTAATAATGGAAGAGATCCTGAATACGTCAGGATCGTAATCCTTAAATAATGACATTGGGCACGCGCTAGCGGAGGTCGTGGCTTTCGCCACGATGACAAACCAATTGGTAAGAAAATAGGAGATTCCGGCTCGGAGGCCGGAATGGAAAGTAAAATAGTCCCTACCAAGAGTGTAATTTTTCCTTTTAATAATTAAACAGTACCGCTCATTCATATTAATTAGCATAAAAATCAAATGCAGGTATTTTTAATATATGAACGAATATTTTGTTTATATGCTTGCAAATAAATACAACAACGTGCTCTATACCGGGGTGACCAATAATATTAGGAAACGAGTTTATGAGCATAAAGTGAAAATATTTAAGGGATTTACAAGTCAATACAATTGTAATAAACTCGTTTGGTTTGAGCAATTTGTGGACATCAATTTGGCCATTTCCAGAGAGAAGCAATTAAAAAATTGGAAAAGAGCCTGGAAAAATGCACTTATTGAAATAAACAACCCGAATTGGAATGATTTAGCTGGAAAATGGTTTCTTAAATCATTCCCAGCATTGTAGTCAGATTCCGGCCTCTGAGCCGGAATCTCCTTTTCACCCACCAACGGCTGTCATGGCGGGCTCGACCCGCCACCTCATTGCTGGCCTGCACTCAATGTCATTATTTAAGCTTTATTTCCGTTTGAACCTTGTCATGCCGAAGGATTGAGGTATCTATTTTGAAATATAAATTGGATTCTTCGCTGCGCTCTGAATGACAAAGTTCCTTAAATAATGAAATGGCACGTGCGCAAGCATTCAAAACCACGAAGAACAGCCCTTGCTTTCTAAAAAACAGAAAATTATACAATCAAAAATAGCCCGATAAGATTATATATCGAACTCATGTTAATATATACTCTCTGATTCAGCTTCCTGATAATTTCCTTCATAAATCTTCAAAAAATACCTTAATTTAAGTCCGAAAAATATTTCAAATGAAAAAACTCTATTTTGCTTTTACACTATTAATTATTAGCTCCTGTGGTGTTTCCAGAGAGCAGTCTAATACCGCACAAAAATCCACTTCCAATGAATTAAAGATAATGAGTTATAATATTCATATCGGTAATCCTCCGTCAAAACCGGGCCTTATTGATATGGAAGCTATTATCAAAACAATTAAAACTGAAAATCCTGATCTGATAGCTTTGCAGGAAGTGGATGTAAACACTGTCCGCTCAGGAAAGATAAATCAGGCAGATATCATTTCAAGGAAACTTGGAATGAACTTCTTTTTCGCAAAAGCAATCGACCATGATGGAGGCGATTACGGAGTTGCTTTATTATCTAAATTTCCGATCAGCGAAACAAAAATCCATCGTCTTACCACATTGGCAGGTAGTGGCGGAGAAGCCAGGGTAATTGCAACCGCAAGAATTCAGTTAAAAAATGGAAAATATATTCGATTCGGTGCTACCCATCTCGACCATTTGAGGAATCCTGTAAACAGAGAGGTTCAGATTGAAGAAATTAACAAAATAGGAACTGAGGAAAAACTCCCATTCATTATCGCTGGTGATCTGAATGCCTTAACCGAGTCAGCAGAGATACAAAAACTTGATCAGGTATTCATGCGAACCTGTACTAAGTGTGAACCTACATTTCCAGTGGTAACGCCAAACAGAACCATTGATTTTATAGCATTTAAGAAAACAGATCCTTTCAGCGTGATTTCACATCGGGTAATTCAGGAACACTATGCATCAGATCATTTACCGGTAGTAGCATTGTTACGTTTCTAAGCCGTCATTTTTGAATAAGAATAAGTTAGTTTTATCCTCAGATTCTACAATTCAGATTTAACAATAAATAGATAACATATTGTCAGTTAAAAACAATTTAAAAAGCATTCTGATTTTACTTTCAGTAGTATACTCTCAATCAAATGTATTTGCTCAAGATCCCTTCGCCGGACTTGAACCGCTATTCACAGAACCAAAATCCTATACACTCTTTCGGGCTCCTGCTCCATTAAGCATGGATGGAGAATTGAACGAAAAAAGCTGGACAGATGCTCCATGGACTGAATACTTTATTGATATAGAGGGAGATTTAAAACCTTCTCCTGCCTATAAAACAAGGGTAAAAATGTTGTGGGATGCAAATTATCTTTATGTTGCTGCTGAACTGGAAGAACCCCATTTATGGGCCAACCCACAGCCGGAAAAGGATATCATATTCAGAGATAATGTGTTCAAAATCTTTATTGATCCGGATAATAATGTGAATGATGATTTTGAGATTCAGATAAATCCTCAGAATAAAATGCTTTTTCTGATCATGAACAAGCCGTACAGAGATGCAGGAACACCTGTAACAGGCTGGAGTCCAATTGGCTATAAATCAGGAGTAAAACTTTTTGGCACAATCAATAATTCAGCAGATACAGATAGAGGTTGGGTAACAGAAATAGCAATACCGCTTGCAGCATTAAAATTCGACCCTTTAAATACTAAACAAAAAACTAACTTCAGAATCAATTTTTTAAGAACAAATTTTGATTTTATTATAAAAGACGGTGTTTATGCCAAGGAAATGGACAATAGTGGCAAAGCGCTACCTCCACATTATTCATGTTTTACTTCTCAGGGAATCATTAATATGCATTATCCTGAACGTTGGGCTTACACCCTATTTTTAGACAAAGCTTCAGGCGCCTCAGTAGAAAAATTTAGTTTACCTTATTCAGAACAACAAAGAAAATATTTATGGCTTGCCTATTACAGGCAAAAGGAATTCTTTAAACTCAATAAAAAATACGCCGCAAGTCTAAAGGATTTGAATGTTCCTGAATCAGGGATTCTAATTGATGGTAAAAGCAATCTTTTAAGTATGGAAGCGACCTCAAAGCAATTTTTAGTAACTATCAGGGAAGAAGGCAGCACAGGCAATATCAGTGTTGATCACGACGGACTGATCATTTATTAAATTTCAAATCTAAATACAATGAAACTAAAACTATTCCTGGCATCCATGCTAATGCTTAGCCAGCTCATTAGTCCATCCTTTGCTCAAAAAACAGAACTACTGATTCTGCCAACTATTCATGCCGGGCACAAAAAGAATGTCAGTTACAATTTTAATCATCTAAGAAATATCATCAAAAACTTCAAACCTGATATTATCGCACTGGAGATTCGTCCGGAAGATTTGAATCAGGACACAATCTATCTCCATAAATTCTATAATCCCGAAATGATTATGTTCTTAAATGAATTCCCTGAAGCAAAAAAAGCCGGAATTGATTTTATGGGTGCTGATGTTGCGGGCAAACCTCTACCTGAAAACTTTCTGAAAGATACTGTTAATGAGTTTGGGAAATTCAGGTTAATGAATCAGAAATTAATGCGCGATAGTGTTATTGTTAAAGCCCGGATCGAAAAGGGGCTCCCCGATCTGATCAGTAAAAGAGGTAAAATGATGGCTGGTTTAGGCGCGAACGAATTGATGACTGGAAAATATGATGCCTTAACAGAAGAATTTACAGTATCACAGGCCAAAATATTACGTGGTTCACCTTACAAGTATTATGACGATTTTCAGGTTATGCGGGATCAGAGAATAGCAGATAACGTAAAAGCAATAGCACGAAAGAATAAAGGTAAACGTATCATCGTACTTACAGGAGCCAATCACAGGAACAGGGCAGTAAAACTACTTGCAAAGGTAAGATCAGTCAAACTGGTAAATCAGGTTCAGGACAATTAATGCCATCACATTATTTTTATCCATCAAAAATGATCTCTGAAATATACTAAGCGAATACAAAAAACTGTTTAATGGTTAAAATCCTTAATTTTGATTGAGGCCACCATGAATAAATATTTTTATTTCTTAGTTATTTCCATATTATCCCTTTCTGCAAATGCACAAAAGGTCGGACTTGTTTTTAGCGGAGGAGGAGCAAAAGGATTAGCACACATTGGAGTCCTGAAGGCACTTGAGGAAAATAATATTCCCATTGATTATATTGTAGGTACCTCGATGGGTGGGATTGTCGGCGGCATGTATGCATCAGGGTATACTCCCGAAGAAATTGAAAAAATTGCCCTCAGCACTGACTTTCAAAACTGGGTAAGTGGGCAGTACAAAAATGAATATCGCTATTTCTATAATAAAAAGCCGGATAATCCATCTTTTATTACTGCCAAACTACAGATAGATACAGGATTTCATGTCAAATTGCGCTCCAACCTGATCAATGATATCCCTTTGAATTTTGCATTGCTCGAACTTTATGGGCAAGCATCAGCCATTGCCAAAGATGATTTTAATCAGCTCTTTGTACCTTTCAGATGCATTGTTGCCGATGTATTTACACAAAAAATGATCCCGGTGTCAAACGGAAATTTGGCAGAAGCTATTCGGGGGACATTCACTGTACCCCTTGTTTACCGTCCTGTTAAAGTGAATGATCAATATGTATTTGATGGCGGATTGTACAATAATTTTCCTGTGGATGTGCTGAAGAAAGATTTCGAACCAGATTATATTATTGGAACCAATGTTTCATCAAAAACCTTTAGCGATTATCCCAAAGAAAATGATGAAAAATTAATGAACCGTTTTCTGGTCTACATGTTTCTGTCAAAAACTGATTCCTCAGCTATTGGCGAAAATGGAACCTATATACAGCCTGATCTTGATGAATACTCCACAACTAATTTTACTCCGGTAGCAGAACTGATTCAAAGAGGTTATGAAGCAGCACTTGCCAATGTTCCAGCAATAAAAAAAGCTATTTCAAGGGAAATTACCAAGGAACAATTGAATAAAAAAAGAGCGTATTTTAAAGGCCAATTAGGTTTTCTGGAGTTCAATAATATAATTGCGAGTGGAGTAAATTCCAAGCAGAAGGATTATGTTGAGCGCGTGATTGAAAATACTATTGATATATTTAGTAGTCTGGAAGAAGTTAAAAAAGGATATTACAAATTAGTCGCAGATGATAATTTTGAAACTGTTTATCCAAGAATAAAATACGAATCTGAAAAGAACATTTATAATTTCGAAGTACAGGTTCAACCTGAAAAAAACTTTAAGATTGATTTCGGAGGTGCCCTTTCAACCAGGCCTATCAGTAATGCCTATGTAGGTTTACAGTATAATTATCTGAGAAAGAAGTCATACACCTTCTCTGCTAACTTCTATGCAGGCGGATTTTATGAGTCTGCTCAAACAACCGCTCGAGTAGACTTCCCCAGTAAGCTTCCGGTGTATTTAGAAGCAGAAATGACGTATAATCACTGGAATTATTTTAATAAAAGTCAGATATTCATTCAGAATATAAAACCCTCATTCATAGAGCAATCAGATCGTAGAATCGTACTGAAACTGGGAATGCCATTTAGCAAAAATGGAAAACTGGAAGCACAGGCAGGATTTTTAAGTTTTGATGATCAGTACAGCCCGAATCAGCGATTCACATTTGGCGATATCATGGACTTCAACAGCTTTAATGGTTTAATGGGATCATTGAATTATACCCGGAATTCATTAAATCGAAGGCAATATGCAAGCAGCGGATCATCTATTCAGGTTGGAATTAATGCTTATTCAGGTACTGAATCTTATTCTCCAGGAAATATTTACAGGGAAGAACCCGGATATTCAAGGATTCAGAATACAAAAACCAATCGTAAGTGGATAAAAGCCATGGTTAGCAGAGAATCTTATGTATTAAACTTAAAAAGATATTCATTAGGCTTCCTGACAGAAGCAGTATTTAGTAATAAACCGTTATTTACCACATATAAGTCAACTTTGTTAAGCGCCCCCGCATTTAATCCATTGCAGGATTCAAAATCCTCTTACATTGAGAATTTCAGAGCAAATACTTATGGGGCGTTTGGCCTCAAAAATGTATTTCATCTGTATAAAAAACTTGATTTACGGGCAGAAGGATATGTTTTTCAACCCTTCAGAGTATTTCAGTTAGATAATTTACAATCAGTTAGTAATGCAGGTATATTTACAGAAACTTATTATGCTGCTACTGCCGGACTTGTTTATAACACACTTGCCGGACCTATAAGTTTAAGCCTCAATCATTATTCTGAGGAGCAGAAACGATTTGGACTAATGTTTCATATCGGATTTTTAATTTACAATAAACGATCATTCGAATGAGATTAATCAAACTTGCATTGTCTTCACTTTTAGCACTAATTATTTGTGAATCAGCGTACGCTCAAAGCAATAATGGCGCAGGAACAGATATTACAATCAACAATTTTATTGTTAAGGAAAACCTTTATAAGAATAATCAATTAGCAATTATTGCGGCCGATACGGAAGAAAAGCCTATTGAAAATCTGAGTGGAACATTTAAGTTCAGCATTAACGGATTTGAGCAGGAACTAAAATTCAATAATGGAGCGGCAGTTGTCCCACAGCCTATAAGCAAATCAACGTTTATCTATATCCGGCATGAAAATGAATCAGGCAATCAGGGTAAATTATATTATGTAATCAAAAAATATGATATAATCAATCCAATAAAAATCAGCTGGCTGGTACTGCTGCTGGTACCTGCATTAATTATTTTACTTGCAATGATGTTTAGAAAGTTTATAATAATCGCCGGAATTCTGCTTGTTGTGTTGTTTTACTTCAATACCAGCAATGGGCTAAAGATCTCCACATTTTTTGATACAGTATTTGACGGACTGAAGAACTTATTTTAGCTCAGAGGTATTAGGTAGTTTAAGATTCCTTTCACTGTTCTATTGAGAATCATTTCTGTCCAATGCCCAATTCTCAATACTCAATACTCTATACTCAATACTCAATACTCTATACTCAATACTCAATACTCAATACTCAATACTCAATACTAAAAAGGCATACCAATTCCAAAATTATACTGCAGAAGCCGATAAACATCCGGCCGGTGTGTACTCGCATAATTTTCCTTAAATTCCTTTTTATTGAAAAGATATTTGATGACATATTGGTCTCCGCCGCTGAATTGAGGATCTTTGACTTTAATACCTGCATCCAGTCTGAAAACGAAATAATTGAGGTCAAAACGTAAACCTGCCCCCATACCTACTGCAAGCTGATTGAAAAATTGATTGAATTTAAATTGACCTCCGGGGTTTTCAACACTTTCCTTTCTCCTCCATATATTGCCAAAATCAGTAAATGTGGCCCCTTTTACCTTAGCACCCATGAAACTATTGGCAATTTTAAACCTATATTCCAGATTCCCTTCCAGTTTATATTCACCTAACTGATCCAGATTTCGAAGGTTTGCTCGTAGAGTATCTGCCTTTCCACCTGTTCCCAATACTGCCCTATTGTAGTTACCAGGGCCTAAAGTACGCGCTTGCCAGGCCCTAACTCCGCTTGATCCTCCGGCAAAAAAGTTTTTTTCAAAAGTCAATTGATCACTATTCCCATAGGCCAGGCCAATTCCCGGATTCAAACGAGCGACAAACTGCTTATCGCCACCAAAATAGCGGTAGTACCGTAAATCTAACTCGGTTTTAGCATATTGCTGGTAAGGCAAACCAAAAATGGTTCTGAACCCATCACTATCCCTTTTAAATTTGATTAGCTTGTCAAGAATTCCAAGTGAATTACCTGCAAAGTCAACAGTCCCTCTAAAAAACAGAAAATTGTTGTAAGTATCCAGTCTGTTGGCATTATAAGTAAAAGCATACTGGCTTCCTAAATTGAAAAATCGGCGATCATTAGTTTTAACATACAAACCAAATCCACGTTGTAACAAACTATCTCTAAACACAGGGTCAAGCACACCTTTTCTAAACTCAATATTTATTGGGGTATAAGAATGAAGCTTTGATTTGGTTTCTACCCAATCGTATGTAATTGAATTTATAAATACCCGGCTTCTAAAAGCAGAACGTTGGTCAAAAGATTGCATACTGCTTGATATTGTAGTGTGTGGCATTCCATTTTTTCCAATATCAGGTATTCTAAAAGGGACCAGCAACTTCGGTAGAATCAGATTTATTCCGAGTTGAAGATCCTTGCTGAACACCCGTTCAAGTATTTTTCTATCTGATGTGGCGTCAAATAAAATACCATATTTTGCTTTTACTTCAAGAAGTTCGGCTCCTCCGAAAAGGTTTCGGTTGGTATAGGTATTCCCAATGTTAAAACCGTTTCGCCCCGAATTAAAGGTATATTCACCTTCTATTCTATTGCTCATACGCTTCAGTGGTGAAATATCATATCGGGGATTAAGCTTATTGGTACTATCACTGGCTTTGGCATAGTCAATTTTCAGGTTTCTGAAAACATTCAAATCATAAAGCCTGTCATAAGTAAGTTCTTCATTTTCAATATTATAGATGTCATCCTTTTTCAAAAAGATATATTTTTTAATAGGCTTTGGTTTAAATTTGCCAGAATAATCGACGAAACGAAACTGCGAATCTACCTGAAGTGTATCTGCAATTAATCCTTCAAACTTTCCTTCACTGGTCCGAATGGTTACCTGACTGTTGTTAATTGTATAAACCTGGTGTGCTGACTTCCCTTCGGGATTGGTAAGAAAAAGCTTCAGATCTGCCTGGCTATCGGATAAATTACTGTCCACATCAAATCTTACATACTGACGAACATAATCGAAATATCCGTTTTTCTTCATCATTCGGTAAATCTGTTCGCGTTCTAAGGCAAGGGAATCTGAATCAAATCGATTGCCTTCACGGATCCTGCTGAAACTTTCACGATTGTTTTCATAAATCGCTAAAACTGCAGAATCCGCAATTTGATATTCAATTTTTCTGATTTTAAATTCAGGACCCTGAGTAGCTACAAATTTAATAACTGCATGTTTATCCTTAACTTCAATTTCACTTTTAACTTTGGCATTAAAATATCCCTTTGTAGCCAGAAATTTTTCTATTTGAACTCTTGATATCTCCACAAGAGAACTATCAAGTAGATGTGGAGCTTGACCGATAGCTTTAATTTTATCTGTTTTGTATTTTCCATTCTTCGTGTTGAATGTATTATATAAAGCCAGATTCAACCGTGAATTTGTACGAATATCACTTTGAACAAAAGTTAGTGCAGTTTCTTTAAATTGCTTATCAACCCCAGTCAACTCAACCTTTTTAACAAGAGCCTGATCTTCTGCGAGATATCTTGAGGCATTACACGATCCTAAGATTAATATAATCAAAAGCAGTATACTTGTAAATAAGGAATTACGGTAGGTAAAGTATGATTTCAAAGTCTCAAATAAGTTTTATAAAATCTTTACATCAAAAAAAAATCCGAAAAGAACAAGGCCTTTTTATTGTTGAAGGCTTAAAATCAATTCAGGAATTTATAAATTCTGATTACGTTGTTGATTCTGTTTATTGTACAGAAAATTTGATGCCAAAGTTGGACAATTTATCACGAAAAATAAAGCCAGTTGGGATTACGGAATCAGAATTATCGAGAATAAGTGCATTAAGCACTCCACAAGCCATACTTGCAGTAGTTCAAATACCTAAACAAACTGATTTAAACATGAAAAAACTTGATGGTTCATTCCTTCTTGCACTGGATGGTATTCAGGATCCAGGCAATTTGGGAACTATTATCCGTACCTCAGATTGGTTTGGATTGAATACGATTTTATGTTCAATGGATACTGCAGAAGCATATAATCCTAAAGTAGTGCAGGCCAGTATGGGATCATTGTCGCGGGTGAATGTCATATATACTGCACTTGGAGATTTTATTGATCAGACGAATCTTCCGATATACGGTGCCTTACTCAATGGAAAGTCAATTTACGAGACTAATTTCGGACATGAAGGAATCATTTTACTGGGTAATGAAGGGAGTGGAATTAGTGATGATCTTCAAGGTAGAATCAATTACCCTGTTACAATTCCCAGGTATGGAAAAGCAGAATCTCTTAATGTTGCCATTTCTGCATCTATATTTTGCTCAGAATTAAGAAGAAAATCATAAAATTTGTTGGGTAGCAATAATTAATTGCTACTTTTGCATTCCTTAATACATAAGGTCGGGTGGCCGAGTGGCTAGGCAGAGGTCTGCAAAACCTTTTACAGCGGTTCGAACCCGCTCCTGACCTCAATTAAAATATTAAATTTAAAACCATGGGTGTTACACGTTTAAAAAGAAAAGACAGAAAAAATAAAACAACTTCACGTTTAGAAGTTCAGTTTTTGAAATTAGGCCGGAATATTGAAACCGGAAGCCGTTCAGCAGAATCTGCTACCGGACAAATAGCTAAAAATAATGCAGTTCTTGCTGCAATTGAAGCTGCTGCTAAGAAATAATTAGCTTTATTTGAAATATTCAATCCTGATCCTCTCGGATCAGGATTTTTTTTTTGTCCGATAATTTCTAAAATCATACCGTTCGCTAATTTTTTCAGCTTTAATCTGGATTCAGTTTTTTTTCAGGTTAAATTCAATTAATCGCTGTTAAACGCTGACAGGGTTTTAAACCCTGTCAGCGTGATTATAACCCTGTCAGCGTTAACATTCTCTTTAGTATCCTTTTAATCAGACCGGGCCCTTCATAAATAAATCCGGTATAGATTTGAATCAGAGACGCACCTGCATTGATTTTCTCCAATGCATCCTCAGCACTATGAATCCCTCCAACTCCAATAATTACAAAGCTTTTGCCAGATTTCTCAGATAAGTATCTAATCACCTCTGTAGACCGCTTAGTTAAAGGTTTACCACTCAGACCACCACTCTCATTTTTCAGGTTTTCAGTTGCTGATAGTCCTTCTCTTGATAGGGTAGTATTAGTCGCAATTACACCCGCTATTTTAGTTTCTTTAACAATCTCAATAATATCATCCAACTGTAAATTAGTAAGATCAGGTGCTATTTTTAATAGAATCGGACGGGATATGTCGTTCTTTCTGTTTCGTTGTTGCAGGGTATTCAATATGTTTTTAAGCGGTTCCTTCTCCTGTAATTCACGTAAACCAGGGGTATTGGGAGAACTTACATTGACAACAAAATAATCGACTACATCGAATAAACGGTCGAAACATTTAATATAATCATTAACTGCGTCTTCATTTGGGGTATTCTTATTCTTTCCAATATTTCCGCCAATAATCATTCCCTTCTTATCGATTCGGCTCAGACGGTCCGCAGCCACATCAACACCCTGATTATTAAAACCCATACGGTTAATAAGGGCATGGTCTGATGGTAATCTGAACATTCTTGGTTTTTCATTTCCTGGCTGAGGCAAAGGGGTTACTGTACCAATCTCTATAAAACCAAAACCAAAATTAGCAAGGTCATCCACCATAGTGGCATTTTTATCAAAACCTGCTGCAAGTCCCAGTGGATTTTTAAACTTCAAACCCATTATTTCTCTTTCAAGACGCTTGTCCTCAAGCTGAAAAGAAGATTTCAATAATGACTGAACTACCCATATCCGATTGGCTATACGCAGGCCCCCTGTCACCAGATGATGAATATTCTCAGGATCAAATTGGAATAATATGGCTTTAATTAGCTTGTACATTCAGCAAAGTTACAGGTTTGATTTATATTTTCATTTCGGCCATTGTAAAAAACCAGGATATTACCTGTCATACTTAAACTCGAAAACCTACCTGAAAGCTAATGAATTTTAACCTGCCTGATTTCAAAACAAAAACTTTACCCTTTTTTGCAATTTCATAATATATAATTTACATTACATTAACATTATAATAATAGCAAACTAAAAATGGCTTTAACTGAACAAATGCAAGGCCAGGGAATCTGGCTATTTAAACATCGTGGTGTATTACCTCTAATCATTTTTTTTATTGGAGTAGCTCTGTTTTTAAAGAATGAATCAAGTCCGGAGAACTGGATTCTTAAGGAAGAATTGCAAAATTATTTATATGAATTAAGTTGCCTTATTATATCTTTTGTAGGTTTTATCATTCGGGTATATACAGTTGGTTATAGCCGGCCAAACACGTCAGGCAGGAATACCAGGCAACAGGTTGCCGATGAACTCAACATAACCGGGATTTATTCTACAGTAAGAAATCCACTTTATGTAGGTAATTTTTTTATGTGGCTCGGGATAGCCATGTTAACTGGAAATTTCTGGTTCATTATTGCCTTTATCCTATTTTATTTTCTTTATTACGAAAGGATAATTTTCACTGAAGAGGAGTTCTTAAAGTATAAATTCGGAGATACTTATTTGAATTGGGCTAAAAATACGCCAATAATTGTCCCAAAATTCAGCTCATTCGTAAAATCAGAGTATAATTTTAACTGGAAAAAAGTCTTACGTCAAGAAAAAAATGGATTTGCAGCCCTTATGATCATTTTTTGTCTGTTTGATATCGCAAGAGAACTGATTAAAGAACAACCCAATTTTAATGAAACCCTTCAATCATTTGGTATTTTTTCCGTTTTGATTTATTTAGTATTAAAATTTATAAAATATAATACAAAATTACTACAGGATCCGGTTTAATATTCCCAAAATTAGTCCTCGGCCTTGTCAGATTTTTTTCCCAGACGAATTTTCACTTTACCACCCTCACCGTCTACTGCACGGAGATTGAGTACGATCCCCTTCAATGATCGGGCCCTTTTTTCATCACTGTCTGTTATTAATTCATCTCTACGAGGATTTCGAAGAGGAATTAACATTCCAATGTCTGTGCCTTTTCCAAAACTATAAACACCAGACAGATAAATATTTAAAACACTTGATCTGATCTCCATTGGAGGAATATTCACTTTATCTTTCGAAATACTCAAAGTATTTTTCAGATTCATAAATGTGATGTTCGAAAAATCCCGATTTGGAAATGCAAAATTTCCAATCTTGTACATCGGCTCAAAATTGACAAGAGAACCATTGCGGATATCAAAGCTAACTGTTCCGCTTAATGAACGGGGGACAATTTTGCCGGTCGGGAGCATTGAACCTGAGACCGATGCATTTCCAAAAAATGTTCCTCTTAAATTTTTATCGGTGATGGCATCCTGTCCGAAATTATCAAATGCATAAAACAAATTCTGCACATTAACATTATTGATCCTTGAATTCATATTAAAGTGATTCACTGAGCCACTTTGATCAATATTGCCTTTGACATCCATACTCCCACCACCCTGTTTAATACTCAATCTGTTAATCAATATACCCGATTGTTTGAGTGTAATATTTGATCTCAGATCCTTACCCTGAAAGTTTTTGTAAACCAAACGGTCAACTTCAACTTCCATGACCATACTCGCCAGTTCAAGCATCTTATCCAGATTGCCAGAAAATCGCTTTCCTTTCGGATTTGAACCTTGTTTTCTTTTATCGAGAAAAACCAGGAATTCATTTAAATTAAGATTTGGACTTTTAACCTTCCAGTTGATTAGTATCTTTTGGGGATCTGTATAATAAAAGTTTGAGAAATTCTTCAGAACAGCTTCCATTGCCAGAGAAGTTGTACCGCTTTTAACCTTTAGATTCTCTAAAAACAGATCCTCACCTTTGAAATTCATTAACATTTTAATATCCTTAAAAAGCAAATTTCGAGGGTTATAAGCAGCCGCTCCCTCTTTTACATTTACAGTACCATATATATATCGCCTGCCTGTGTCTACTTGATTGAATGGAGCTTTGTAGGTCAGGTTTAAATCTGCAGTCCCGGCAGTAAATTGAAAAGTATTTCCTCCGAATATATTATTGAGCTTTTCAAGCTGAAAACCAGCCTTAAACTTTCCTGTAAACACAGGATCCCTTAAGTCTGTAATCTGAATAGAATCAGCTTTGAATGGGATATCATAAAAATTTCCTGCCAAATTATAAAAAGCAATCAGGGAATTTGGATCCTTTCGAGGCAAGCCCCTTTTCCATTCATTGGTATAAATCCCTGTAAAACTGCAATCTGTTATAGTCTCTCCACGTGTACTAAGAATATTATCGTTTGCTTTAAAATTCACCTTGATCAGTGGATCGCCACCTTGCTTAAATTTCCCTGACAAATAAGCATGGACTTCTAAAGGCCTCTTAACATCATAAGGTTGTAACTTTGAAATTATATGCGTTGATAACAAACTCTTCGCGTCCTGAAACAGGATAGATGGTGCCTGAATTTTGATAAGATAATCAGAATTTTTTGATGAAAATTTGAGATTCCCACCGATTAAAAGATCATCCTTATCGATCATGATCTCCTGCATTGGGATAGCCAACTGCTCTGTTTTATCGGTATATTTCATATCGAAGTCAAGGTCAAGCAATTTGCCTTTCAGAAAGCTTCCTCTCTTTAGATTAAATGCAAAAAAATCGACCTGGGTGAGTGTTTGTACATGTCCTTCCCAGCCATCATTTTTATGTTTAATGATACCCCTGAAATTTATGATACTGAACTTAAATAGCTTATGTTTTTCCTGATCATCGATAGTAAATTTTACATCTTTTAAATGAACGTGGCTAATATTTTTACTAATTCCTCCTTTATCATCCGATGCTTTTTTCTTTTTGAAGATTTCGGTATTTCTTAACCCAGAACTATCGGTCAGCAGATAGATTTCAGCATTTTTTAGTTCAATATCCCTGATTTTGATTGAACCCGAAAGAATGGAGAATGCATTGATAGCTACATATACATTTTTTGCCTTCAGAAGATCGTGCTTATGAATTGACCACAAACTATCTCTTAAAAGAACATCTTCCAGAGCTACTGAAATTCCCGGAAAACCTCTAATCAGGGAAGGTTCCATCCGCTTTATTGTAAGTTTACCACTCAGATCTTCATTTAACTGTGTTGTTATTGCAGTAAGGATTTCTTTTTTGTGAGTATAAACATAGGCAGCAAGTATAATCCAAGCAAGCAGAAACAGAATTAGTACCAAGCCTCCTACTCTTAAAGTTATTTTTAACCAACGCGACATCAATCAGATTTTAATTCAAAATAAACAATTGTATAATCCATAAGCTTATCAAAAGCTAAGCCAACATTTATTTCAATTAAACTTCAGTTTTTTGTCGGGTATAGTCTGAGCTCTAATAAATATTATCTATAAATCCGTACTTTTGCGGCAAATGATTGCAATAAACAACTTAACGTTCGAGATCGGTGCAAGGGCATTATACGACGAGGCAAACTGGCATATAAAACCAGGAGAAAAAATTGGCTTAATTGGTGCAAATGGTACCGGAAAAACTACGCTTTTAAAAATAATTGTTGGCGACTACGCACCAACCCGTGGTACAATTTCAATGGCTAAGGATATTAAGATTGGGTACCTTAATCAGGATCTGCTTTCCTACCAGTCTGACAAGAGTATTTTGCACGTTGCGATGGAAGCATTTGAACGCCAGAATCAGTTGCATACAGAAATTGAAGCTATTTTAAAGAAATTAGAAACCGAATATACCGACGATTTAATTAATAAATTAAGCGACAAACAGCATGAGTTTGAGGCCCTCGATGGATACAGCATTGAATATCGTGCCCATGAGATCATGGCCGGTTTGGGTTTCAGTGAAACAGATACCCACCGTACCCTCTCTGAATTTTCAGGAGGATGGCGTATGCGTGTTATGCTTGCTCGGATTCTCCTTCAAAGCCCTGATATCCTTCTACTTGATGAGCCTACCAATCACCTGGATCTACCTTCCATCAAATGGCTGGAAACTTATCTTCAGGCTTTTGAAGGTGCAATTGTAATTGTCTCCCACGACAGGTATTTTCTGGATCGTGTTGTTAAGAAAATTGTAGAATCCAGAAAAGGAAAATTAGTCCCATATGCCGGAAACTACAGTTTTTATGTAGAGGAAAAAGGACTAAGGGAGGAAATACAAAGCGGTCAGTTCAAAAACCAGCAGGCTAAAATCAAACAGGAAGAACGATTGATCGAACGATTCAGAGCCAAGGCAAGTAAAGCCAAAATGGCCCAATCCCGTATTAAAGCACTCGAAAAAATGGAGCGTGTGGATGATGTTGATGACGATAACCCTTCTGTAAATTTCAGTTTCAAATTCAGCAAGCAGTCGGGAAGGCATGTAATCAGGATTGAAGATCTGACTAAAGCCTACCCGGGTGTTCCGATTGTGCATAATGCAACTGCAACCATTGAAAAAGGTGATAAAATTGCCCTGATCGGTGCTAACGGACGTGGTAAATCAACACTATTAAGAATCATTGCCGGAGCTGACAAGAACTTTACAGGTATGTGCGAAACCGGGCATAATGTAACTCAAACCTTTTTTGCACAGCATCAGCTGGAAGCATTGCATCTTGAAAACTCACTGATTCAGGAACTTCAGGCCTTCGCTCCAAAACATACGGAAACGGAACTGCGTTCTATTTTAGGATGTTTTCTCTTTACCGGAGATGATGTTTTCAAAAAGATCAAGGTTCTTTCAGGAGGAGAAAAATCGAGGGTAGCACTGGCTAAAGCTTTAACCGCAGATGCGAATTTTCTCATCCTTGATGAGCCTACCAACCACCTTGATATCGCATCGGTAAACATTTTGATACAGGCATTAAAACAGTATGAAGGTACTTTCATCGTAGTTTCCCACGACCGTTATTTACTGGATAATGTTGCCAATAAAATCTGGTTTATTGAAGATCAGGAAATTAAAGAATATCCTGGTACCTATGCTGAATACGAGGAATGGAATTCTAAAAGAGTTTATGTTCCAAAAGCGGTAGCCCCTGCCCTTAAAAAAGAGGAAAAAAAGGAAGAAAAGCCTAAAATTCACATCGAGAATAAGGGGAATGAATTAAAAAAGCTGAACCTGACTCTTCAAAAGCTGGAAGAAGATATTGCTGAACTTGAAAAGTCTGTGAAAGATGCTGAAGCAGAACTATCAAAAGAAGAAATTTATAGCGATGCAGATAAACTATCTGAAGCAAACAGGCGTTATCAGCAATTGAGTCCACGTTTATTGAAAGCCCAGGCTGAATGGGAACGCATGGCTGAAGAAATTATGGAGCTCGAGGGGAAATAAAACCCCCTCTTCCATTTCGAGGCAAGGACAAACAACATAATTCTATGAAGAAATTATCAATTCTATTTTCCCTTTTATTGGTATTTTCAGGCATTCAGGCACAAAAAAAATTGCGAGTACGCCCTGCCGAAGCTCCTCAGAATATAACGCGGTATGAGAATTATACCTATATCCCTGAAATCAAGTCTGTAGAGTTTTATAACCGCAGCAAAGAACAATCCATACCTGTTTATATTTTGGGCAGTCAGGATAATCTAATTCTTGGCTTTGACGATCTGCGGACTGGAAGCCGTAATATCAGCTATTCCATTGAGCATTGTGATTCTGAATGGAACAGCAGCCGTCTCTCTCCGCTTGATTTTGTAGATGGATTCAGTGAAGACCGGATAAATGATTACCGAAATTCATTCAATACCCTGCAGAAGTTTACCCATTATGAACTAAGCCTGCCCAACCTGACCATTCAACCGAAGCTGTCCGGAAATTATCTGCTGAAGGTTTATGAGGATAATGATCCGCGTAAAATACTGATTACCAAAAGATTCTTTGTTGTTGCACCAATCGTTGGCATTGCTGCAGAACTGAATAGATCAAATACTGTGGCTAATCGTGATCAAATGCAGAAACTTAATGTTTTAGTCAACCACGGACAGGTACAAATCAATAATCCCTACCTGGATGCGAAGATCAAAGTATTACAGAATGGCAGATTTGACAATGAACAAATTCTTAAACGCCCTACCTTTATCAGACCAAGCCAGCTGGTTTATAATGATCTGAGGGCATTGGATTTTAAGGCTGGCAATGAGTTCAGACGCTTCGATATCCGCAGTCTGCGCTTCCGTACTGAGGAGGTTGCCCGCATCGATCAGGACACAGTAAATACAGTGATTCTTCAGGGAGATATTGTTGAGAACCGCTCGGGTTATACCTTTAACTATGATGAAAACGGCGCCTTTTTTATTCGCAATACTGATGGCAGGGATAACCGCACAGATGGAGATTATGCCTCAGTTTATTTATCATTAATTGCACCAAAACCTTCCATTGGAGGAAATGCTTATGTAGTTGGGCAGTTTAATGATTACCGCCTTAACGATAAAATGGATTACGATGAGGCACGCAATAGATTTAGAGGGATGATCTTTGTAAAACAGGGATTGACTGATTATCATTACATCTGGGTTAGTGAGGATGGTAAAACCAGAGATGATGTGATCTTCGATGGCTCGCATTACGAAACCGAAAACGATTATCAGATCTTTTTTTACTACCGCAAACCGGGTGGGCGATGGGAAGAACTGATCGGTTTTAGTCAGATCAATACTGTGAAACGCTAAAAACTTCGTCTTTACACTTCCTTTGATTGTTAATTACCTCTACCCATGACATCTTGCAAAATGCATAGAGATTGTACCTATGGAAACGACCCAAATTGCTGAATTTTAGCAGATGAGGGAAATCGTGCTGAGGGATGAAAATTTTGCTTCAATTGGCTAAGTTCCCTCCTGCGTCGGGATGACAGGTGGAACGCTCGGCACGACAGGTTGGAAGGCTACCCGCCTGGAAAAATGTACCGGGCGCACTGTCATCCCGGATTTGATCCGATTGTCATTCCGGACTTGATCCGGAACGATCCGGAAATACTACCTTTGCACCATGAGCACTATCACCAAAAGCCCTAAAGAATCATTCACCATAATGAATGAACTCGTACTTCCAAACGACACTAATCCCTTAAACAACCTGATGGGAGGTCGTTTATTGCACTGGATGGACATCGCAGCAGCGATCTCTGCACAAAAGCATTGCAACAATATTGTAGTAACAGCATCTGTTGATAATGTGTCATTCAGACATGCGATAAAACTGGGCGATGTAATCACCATTGAAGCCAAGGTAACGCGTGCATTCAGCACTTCAATGGAGGTACGGCTTGATGTTTGGGCCGAGAACATTCCATCCGGAACAAGAGTACGTTCAAATGATGCCTTTTATACTTTTGTGGCATTAAACAAAGAGGGAAAACCTATTTCCGTTCCAGAAATTGAACCGGAAACTGAATCCGAAAAGAAACTATTTGAAGGTGCCTTACGCCGTCGTCAGTTAAGACTCATACTTGCAGGTAAGATGAAAGCCCATGATGCTACGGAGTTGAAGGCTTTGTTTTTGAACCAAAGTGAGTTGTAAGCTAAAAGCAGAAAGCTAAAAGCCGAAAGCAGAATTTCCGTTTTTGAGAATAATTTATTATGTTAATCTCTCAATTCTCAACTGTCAATTCTCAACTGTGGTTGCCTGAAATAGCTTGACCGTTTTTGAAGTAACATTTAACTCAAA
>CAYHGN010000066.1:0-19725 GCA_964356005.1 uncultured Sphingobacterium sp. | reverse complement strand
CGAAAGCGGGAACCTCCCTTTAAATCCCAGCTAAATTGTCATCCGATAGCTATCGGTTCCCGCGAAAGCGGGAACTTCTGAACTTTCATGAAATTCCATTTCAAGGTTCCCCTGGACATTTGTAATCAATTATCAGATACTTTTCCTGCCTGTCGATTATTATTCCCCACCTTCATTTGCAGGTCATCGCCCAAGTCATCCCTTGCCTGATCTGCAATAGCTTTTAGTTCTTTAACGATTTCCGGAAAATAGGCTTGCACATCATAGCGTTCACCAGGATCTCTGCGAAGGTCGTAAAGAGCCTCTTTCATTATCACATTATCAGGTGCTGCACCCGGGAAGCCGTCAACACCGGGTGCCTGGTCGAGATAGGAACGGGAAGGGTGCTCGAAAACGAGTTTCCAGTTATCTAGACGGACAGCCTCCAATGAATTTTTGCGATAATAATATAAAAAGTTCTTTCTTGGGCTTGCCATAAGGTCGCCTTTTAAGATCTCACCAAGGTCAACACCATCGATCTTTTTGTCGGGAAGCGACACTCCTGCCAGTTTAGCAATGGTAGGAAGAAGATCAATAGTGGAAGCTAACTGGTTGGACACCAATCCACCGGGAATGGTACCCTTCCACCTGATTATACCCGGTACTCTTTGTCCCCCTTCGAAAGAAGTACCTTTACCTTCTCTTAAACCAGCAGTATTCCCGGCATGGTTTCCGAAATTTAACCATGGGCCATTATCGCTTGTAAAAATTACCATGGTGTTTTTTTCGAGGCCTTCTTTTTTGAGTGCATCCAGGATTCTTCCAACATTATGATCAAGCTCCTGAATCATATCACCATACAATCCCTGCTTGCTTTTACCCCTGAATGCTGCTGAAGCATTAATCGGAACATGAGGCATGGGATGTGGAATGTAAGCAAAGAAGGCTTTCTTTTTATTCCTGCGGATGAAACTAATGGCCTCATCTGTGAGTCTGCTGGTTAACAGGGCCTGATCTCCAAGCGTCCTGATGGTATCAACCGGGACAGAATTTCGGATCAATGGAAGAGGAGGGAAACGGTATTTATTGGTTCCGGGTTTTGCAGGCAGACCATCAAAATTAACCGGCCACATATCATTGGAGTAAGGAATGCCTAGGTATTCATCAAAGCCGTGATTAAGGGGAAGAAATTCCCTTGCATCGCCAAGATGCCATTTGCCAAATATTCCCGTAGCATAATCTTTCTGTTTCAGGAGATCTGCAATGGTCATTTCCTCTTTGGCTAAACCGATAAGTGAAGCGGGAAATAAAGCTCCTGAGATGCCTACACGGTTGGGATAGCAGCCGGTAAGAATTGCTGCACGTGAGGCACTGCAAACGGCTTGTGCCGACAGGAAATTAGTGAAACGGATACCTTCGGAGGCTAATCGGTCAATATTAGGGGTATGTATATCAAGAGCACCATAACAGGAAAGATCACCATAACCCATATCATCCATGAAGATCAGGATAATATTGGGACCAGCAGGTGTCACAGGATTAATTGTGGTGCTGGATTGATTCAGTGTAAATATTAATAGGGCGATTGACAGGATTTTTATTTTTCTGATCATAATGTTATTGGTGTCTAGCAGGATTGAATATATAATTAATATGCGGTATTATGAAGAGTTAGGTTTGTTTATTTAGTAAAGAATTGGCAATTTCAACAAGCGATTTTAGTAGTAATAAATGCAACAGGTTTGCTTCAGTAAAGGATTAAGGTGATTCTCATTATTAGGATTAGTTCTTAATAATAACTTTTATCATTAAACTAAAATTCCTGAGCGTCTTGTCTCCCCCTCCTTTGGAGGGGGTTGGGGGGCGGCTTAAAATATCGTATTCAATAAAATTTGTTTCATTCTATTTATTTCTCATATTGAACTTACCAATCAGTTTGGAATTCAGGTGTTTTTCAATTGCCTGAATATGTTGGAATTTATTAATGAATCCAACGAATTTTCAGGTAATCAGCCAGGAATTGAAATTGATTTTATGTTAAATTGGAGATCAAATCCTATTAAATTAGTGTAAATTTCCTGCGCGATTTTAACCATTTAAGAATATTTTTATTGTTTATGAATTATATAGCTAGTTGAAACCAACAGATACCAAAAATCCGGAATACTTCCACAAAGTTGTGGACTGTCAATATGCCTGCCCCGCACATACTCCGGTACCTGAATACATCAGGTTGATCTCAGCAGGAAAATATACCGAAGCATATATGATCAATTGGGAATCGAATGTATTCCCCGGGGTACTCGGGCGAACCTGTGATCGTCCCTGTGAACCTGCATGCCGGCGTGGTAGAATTGAAGAAGAACCTGTTGCCATTTGCCGGCTTAAGCGGGTAGCTGCAGATAACAAGGACGATGTCAGGGCATTCATGCCCGGTATTCCTTCAGAAATGAATGGGAAATGCATTGCTTTGATTGGCGGCGGACCTGCATCGCTAACCGTGGCGCGTGATCTTGCCCCTTTAGGATACGAGATTCACCTTTACGATGAACATGCGGCAGGCGGTGGAATGATGCGCAGCCAGATCCCATCCTTCAGATTACCTGATGATGTCTTGAATGAGGAAGTCGGGTATATTCTCGATATGGGCATCCATACCCATTTCAACACCTTTGTATCCAGCATGGATGAAATTCTTGAAAAGGGATATGATGCGGTATTTGTAGGTACAGGTGCTCCGAGAGGGCGCGATTTGGTTCTTCCAGGACACGAAGAAGCCGGTAAAAGCGTACATGTCGGAATAGAATGGCTCGCAAGTGTAGCTTTCGAGCACACCCATAAAATTGGTAAAAAAGTGATCGTGCTTGGTGGTGGAAATACCGCAATGGATTGTTGCCGTACTTCCCGTCGTCTTGGTGGGGAAGAGGTTAAAGTAGTGGTTCGTAGTCCCTTTGCTGAGATGAAAGCTTCTCCATGGGAGATTGAGGATGCAATGCATGAAGATATTCCTATCCTTGAAAATCATGTGCCAAAGACCTATGTGATTGAAAACGGCAAACTGGTTGGGATGACCTTTGAAAAAGTAAAAGCTGTTTATGATGAGCAGGGCAAACGTAGTCTTGTCTCTTCGGGTGAGTCTGAAGTATTTATTGAA
This sequence comes from uncultured Sphingobacterium sp., assembly GCA_964356005.1. GTDB lineage: Bacteria > Bacteroidota > Bacteroidia > Sphingobacteriales > Sphingobacteriaceae > Daejeonella. The sequence goes on along the minus strand of CAYHGN010000066.1, from coordinate 16,592 downwards.
GCGGATGAGGTGCTTGTCGCTGTTGGCCAGCAGAACAGTTTCCCCTGGATAGAAAAGGATACAGGTGTTGATTTTGATCAGTGGGGTATGCCGATTGTTGATGCATTAACACATCAATCTACCAATCAGCGTGTTTTCTTTGGTGGTGATGCGGCTTTCGGACCTAAGAATGTGATCACGGCTGTTGCCCACGGGCATCAGGCAGCTATTTCAATTGATCTTTTTTGCAGGGGAGAAGCACTTACCGAACGCCCGGCACCATTTACCAATCTTGTCTCCAAAAAAATGGGTATCCATGAGTGGAGCTATGATAATGACGTAGTTAACGACCAGCGTTTTATTGTTCCTCAGGCTGAAAAGAAAGCTGCTTTATCTGATCGAAAACTGGAAGTTGAACTGGGTTTTGATATTCAGACAGCAATTAAAGAAGCTCATCGCTGCCTGAATTGCGATGTGCAAACTGTATTTGAAAAAGATAAATGTATTGAATGTGATGCATGTGTTGATATCTGTCCGACTGCCTGCATCACCTTTACTGCAAATGGGGAAGAAAATGATTTACGAACGCGACTCAAAGCTCCGGCTTTAAATATAACTCAGGACCTCTATGTATCCGATACTCTTCCTACCAAAAGGGTAATGGTAAAAGATGAAGACGTTTGCCTGCACTGCGGCTTATGTGCTGAGCGTTGCCCGACATCTGCATGGGATATGCAGCAATATTTATATAAAGTTACCAAAGCAGGTTAAGAGATGCCTAATTCAAAAGTTAATGATTTTGTCATTCGTTTTGCGAATGTCAATGGTACTGGGTCTGCAAGTGCAAATTATTTGTTTGCAAAAGCTATTTTTCGGATGGGAATCCCGGTAACACCAAAAAATATGTTTCCGTCAAATATTCAGGGACTTCCAACCTGGTATGATGTCAGGGTGAGTGAAAAGGGATATCTCGGTCGCCGTGAAGGGGTAGACCTGATGGTTTGTGTGAATCCCCAAAGTATGCCGGATGATGTGCTTTCAGTAAAAAGTGGAGGATACTTTATCTATGATTGTACTAAAGCACTGAATCCTGCATTGATCCGTCCCGATGTGACTTATATAGGCCTTCCACTAATGGAAATGTGCCTGCGTGAATTTACGGATCCACGTCAACGGCAGTTGTTTAAGAATATCATCTATGTTGGGGCACTTTCGGCTTTGCTTGATATTGAATTTACCGTGCTTGAGCAATTACTTGCTGATCAGTTTGTAGGTAAAGAGAAACTGGTTGCAATGAATATCAAAGCTCTGAATCTGGGTATTGAGTACATTCACAGCAATTATACCTATCCTCTAGATATTCGTTTGGAAAGACGCGATCTGGTTGGAGATAAGATCCTGATCGATGGTAATTCAGCCTGTGGTCTTGGTGCAGTGTATGGGGGTGCAACGGTCGTCGCCTGGTATCCGATTACACCATCCACCTCGGTGGTTGATGCCTTCGAGAGCTATGCAAAGAAACTGAGGGTTGATAAGGAAACAGGGAAACGAAATTATGCGATCGTGCAGGCAGAAGATGAACTTGCTGCAATCGGGATGGTAATCGGTGCTAACTGGAATGGTGCTCGTTCATTCACCGCTACCAGCGGTCCGGGATTATCTTTGATGAACGAATTCCTCGGACTGGCTTATTTTGCTGAAATTCCAACCGTACTGATTGATGTTCAGCGTACCGGTCCCTCGACGGGGATGCCAACAAAAACCCAGCAAAGCGATATTTTACTTGCGGCCTATGCTTCACATGGAGATACGAAACAGATTTTGGTATTCCCTTCAACTCCAAAGGAATGTTTCGACATGACTGCCGAAGCTCTTGATCTGGCCGAATCTTTGCAAACGCCAATTATCATGATGACCGACCTAGACCTCGGTATGAACGATCACATGTCTGAACCTTTTCAATGGGATGATACCCGAAAATACAATCGCGGTAAAGTGCTTAATGCAAGTCAGTTAGAGGAATTGCCACGCTTTGGACGCTATCTGGATGTCGATGGTGATGGTATTACCTACCGCACAATTCCTGGAACACATCCAACCAAAGGTTCCTTCATTACGCGTGGTACTTCGAGGGATGAATTTGCAGCCTATACTGAAGATGGACGTGTTTATGCACGCAATATGGATCGCCTTCTGAAGAAATGGAATACTGCAAAAGATATGGTACCTGCTCCACACTTCTATCAAAATGAGAATAAGAGTCCTTACGGTTTGATTTTCTTTGGCACTTCAACTTACTCAGCTGAAGAGGCCATGGACACTATGGCCGCAACCGGACTTAATTTTGATGCGATGAGGCTGAGGGCATTTCCATTCAATCAAACGGTAGAAGATTTTATTAATTCGCATGAAAAAGTATTTATTATTGAGCAGAACCGCGATGGGCAAATGCGCAGTCTGCTGATCAATGAGCTCAATCTAAATCCACAGAAGATGATTCCTGTTCTCAATTTTGACGGGATGCCAATCACAGCGCATGCAATTATGACGCTGATTAATAAAAATTTATCTCCCACACTAAATAGTTCAACCAGTAAAATTCTGCCATGACATATATACGCCCTAAATTCCGCCATCCAGATCTTCCAAAAAATGATCTTGGATATACTACAAGCGAATATGAAGGTTCGCTTTCAACCTTGTGTGCCGGCTGCGGACATGATTCAATCAGCGGAAGTATTCTTCAGGCTTGTTTTGAGTTATCGATTCCGCCACATCGGATTGCGAAATTATCAGGTATAGGCTGCTCCTCTAAGACACCAAACTATTTTCTGGGAAATTCACATGGCTTTAACTCGGTACACGGAAGAATGCCTTCGGTAGCAACCGGTGCAAATATGGCGAACCGGGATCTTATATATATTGGTGTTTCGGGTGATGGGGATACTGCTTCGATTGGTATGGGCCAGTTTGTGCATGTGATCCGTCGTAATCTGAACTTGGTTTACATTGTAATGAACAATGGCTGCTACGGATTGACTAAAGGTCAGGATTCGGCTACAGCTGATGTGGGTTCAAAGAGCAAGGCGGGTTCTGTGAATCCTTTCCAGCCAATTGATCTTGCCGGACTGGCGCTTGAGCTTGGCGCAAGTTTCGTAGCCCAAAGTTTTTCAGGAGATAAGGAACAATTGGTTCCTCTGATTAAAGCAGCAATAAGTCACCCGGGATTTGCCTTTATCAATGTTATCTCTCCTTGTGTAACCTTCAATAATAATCCCGGATCTACAAAGTCATACGATTACGTCCGCGAACATATCGAAGCGACTGGTAAAACCGACCTAGTTCCTGAGAAACCTGAGATATTGGCCAGCTATGAATCAGGTACCGGGACTGAAGTGATGCTTCATGATGGTACCTTTATCAAATTAGAAAAGCTGGCGGCTAACCGCGATCCTTTCAACAGGATGGAAGCGATGAATGCCTTGCAGAATGCCAGAAACCGCAATGAGATTCTGACCGGCCTGTTATACATCGAAACCGAAACCGAAGATCTGCATCATACCATAAACTCAACAGACCGGCCTTTAAATACCCTTGAAGAAGAAGATCTTTGTCCGGGTTCTTCTGTTTTGGCTGAAATTAATGAGGATTTGCGATAAGAAATTTATTCCTGACGGAAATCCTTCCTTTTTTATAGATTTGAGGCTTCAACAGGGAAATTAGCTCAGCTGGTTTAGAGCACTACCTCGACAAGGTAGGGGTCGCTGGTTCGAACCCAGTATTTCCCACGTATAAGGTCTTAGAGTTGTCTGAGACCTTCCTGCGGTCGGTGTTGTCACCGTACCGCTTATCCCTGCGGTCGGTGTTATCACCGTACCGCTTATCCCTGCGGTCAATGTTGTCACCGTACCGCTTTTAGCACCATGCGTGGGCACCCATGGTGTTGTCGTATTATTTTTTACTTTGGATATCTTGTTGACAATAGGCATATTTAATAAAGGATAACTAAACTGCCACTTAGTGCTACAGATTGAAGCCTTGAACGTTAACGTTCAAAAGAGAGGAGCAACAACAAATCAACAAAAAATAAAATTATGGCAGGAGAAGCAAAGGACACGAACTGGTCTTTACCTAAGTTTTACTTCAAAGTATATTTTGGGTCAGCAGACAGTGGCGTTTCATTTCAGGAAGTAAGTGGATTGGAAACAGAAACACAAATTATAGAATACCGTCATGGTGATAACAAAGCATTTTCGCCAATTAAAATGCCGGGAATTGCCAAATTTGGTAATGTAACCCTGAAGAAGGGAATATTTGTATAAGATAATAATTTCTTCAAATGGTACAGTGCAATTAAAATGAATACAATCAAGAGAGAAACCGTTACTATTCAGTTATTAGACAAACAGGGATGCCCAACTATTACCTGGACATTAACTAATGCATGGCCAACAAAAGTTACAGGAACCGACTTAAAATCTGATGCGAATGAAATAGCTGTTGAGTCGATCGAATTGGCACACGAAGGTTTAACAATTGTAAACGGATAGTGCTTTATGAGTGTTTATTATCCAACTGTATCTTTCTATTTTGCCTTGTCTATTCCTGGTGAAACAGACCAAAGAGAAGCTTCTTTCAAAGAAGTTTCGGGAATAGCAATGGAAAGGCTTACAGAAGAAGTTTTAGAAGGTGGAGTAAACAGTTTCCGACACCGATTACCCAGCACCGCAAAATTTTCTAATTTGGTATTAAAAAGAGGTTTAGTTCCTAAAGATTCTCCTATTGCAAAATGGTGTATTGCCACTTTAGAAGGAGGATTAAATAATGCCATAATGACTAAAAATATTGTATTATGCCTGTTGAATGAAAATGGTGCCCCCCTTAAAACATGGCATTTTGCAAACGCCTGGCCTGTAAAATGGGAGGCAGAAAATTTTAATTTAATGAGTGATGAATTAATTGTTGAAACTATTGAATTTTCTTACGGTACTGTTAAATAAATATTCTGTTTTTCCTGCATCTGGTGTTACCGTTTCCCTGCGGTTGGTATTATCACCATACCGCTTTTCCCTGCGGTTGGTGTTATCACCATACCGCTTTTCCCTGCGGTCGGTGCTATCACCATACTGCATTCTCTTATCACATTTATACCTGTGTGCAAACTGTTTTTGATTAATATTTCCAGTTATATTTTGGATATCTTTCTGACAATAATCATATTTAACTAAGGTTTTTATTGAACTTACAATAATCAGGAAGCCAAATTTGAATAATAAAAAAAATGACAAAACCAGAAATAGCAACCGCATTTTCAAACGGTGAGTTTAATAAAATAACTGATTTCATTGCAGATGATGCTCTTTGGGAAGTAATTGGAGAAGATAAGTATGTAGGGAAAAGTGCGATTATTGACAATTGCAATCAGGTGGGCCAATACTTTAGGTCTGTTACGACAAATTTTAAAACACTGAATGTGATTCCAGAGAATAACAAGGTTGTTGTAAACGGAACAGCCGAGTTTATAAGGGATGGTAAGCGGATTTCTTTTGTTTCGGCTTGCGATTTATATGAGTTCAATGATCGTGATCAAATTCAAAAAATTACATCTTATTGTATTCAGGCGAAATTAATTCTTAAAGTATAAATCCTATTTTTTGAATCAGTTAAAGGCGATAATAATTAAATTCTGTATTTTGTTATTAAATTTTGAGCTTATGAACAAAGAATATTCTAATGGTGAAATCATCATTAAATGGCAGCCCAAACTTTGCCAGCATGTGGGTATCTGTGTAAAATCTTTACCGCAAGTTTATAAACCCCGTGAATCTCCCTGGATTAATATTGAAAATGCCTCAACAGAAGAATTGATAGCTCAGGTTAGCAGGTGTCCATCAGGAGCCCTGACTTATACTTTGGTCAAGTAAAGTATATATGGGGTAAATTATAATTAACAGTTTTAAAAACTTAGAATTTTATTAATCAAATTACATTCGATGCATTAAAATCCTCTGATTAATTGTATGATTACTCTGACTAAAAGATATGAATCTGGAAATTGAAGCATACAACAAAAAGCTTTTACAGGAGGATAAGGATCTCTGTGATTTGCTGGCTTTGACAATAGACAAAGAGTTGTCTGATGCTGAAAGTAAAATCTGGCATGCCCATCCGGTATGGTTTTTAGATGGAAACCCTGTTGTTGGTTACAGCAAACAGAAACCTGGAATCCGCTTAATGTTTTGGAGTGGAGCCGATTTTGATGTGGCAGAACTAAGCCAAAAGGGTAAAAAATTTAAGGATGCTTCAATATTCTATAATCAGATTTCCGATATTAAAATCAATGATTTGAGGAGATGGCTGCTGAAATCAAGGGGAATTCAATGGGATTATAAAAATATTGTCAAGCGAAAAGGATATTTGGAACGATTAATTTAAATCCGAGTATTATGAAAATGGATAAAATCACAATTCAGGCAATTGTTTCGGCAGACATTGAAAAAGTCTGGGACTATTATACAAGGCCCGAACATATTACAAAATGGAAGAGAAGTAAGGGTTACTTTCAACAACGCCGGTGATACAACAGAAGTTACTGTTATTTTTGACCCTGAAACGGAAAACCCAATTGAAATGCAACGGGTGGGCTGGCTGGCAATACTTAATAATTTCAAAAAGTACACTGAGACAAATTGATGAGATGCTCCCTGCGGTCGGTGTTATCCGTACCGTAAATCCCTGAGGTCATTGTTATCACCATACCGTAATCTCCTCGTTAACCGTTTACCTACACGATCAATCTAAACACATTTTTTTATTAAATCCTATTGATAGAGTCTTTTGTGTTCATATATTTAGACTCAGTATCCGGTCATGTCCGGAGCCGTATTAGGGATGAAACAATATTCAGAAAATGAAACTGCATTAAAATCAGGTCAGGCACGTGTAGCAGCTACCGGCTTTTTGAGTCTGTTTTCCCTGATTGGGATTATGTTTTACGGACTGACCTTCTTTTATGATTTCTGGGTTCAGGAGTTTGGATGGACACGCGCTACGGTTACTTCGGGAAATGCATTTGCGAAGGTTCTTGTCGGTTTGTTCGGATTTGTGGTGGGTTATTTGATCGATCGCTTCGGACCGAGGAAAATGATGCTGGCGGGTATCCTGATGGCAGGCGGTGCAGTAATCGGTTTGGGATTAATGACCTCCCTCTGGCAATTTTATGTATTTTATGTATTCAGTGCTTTGGGTTATATGTGCGGCGGTCCATTGCCGAATCAGGTCTTAACTTCGCGCTGGTTTGATAAAGCTCGCGGTAAGGCGATGGGTTTTGCTTACCTGGGAATCGGAATCGGAGGGATGTTGGCACCTCAGATAGCAAAAGCGTTGAATGTGGAATTCGGATACCGCCATGCTTTGGTCATTCTGGGTGTTACTATGATTCTTTTATCATTTCCAATGGCCTGGTTTGTTAAAGATAATCCGCCTCAAACTGGAGATTCTGCGGCTACCGATAAGTCGGCAGCACCTAAACGTGATATTAAAGCAATTTTAAAAACAAGAGCATTTTATCTGTTACTCATTGGAAGTATGTGTTCCATAGGAGCGGTAAGTGCAACCAGCCAGAATTTGAAATTATTCTTCAGTCTGGATCTTAAATATTCCCAAACTCAGGCTGCAAACGTGCTCTCCTTAATCCTTGCTGCCAGTATTTTCGGACGCTTATTTATGGGCTGGCTGGCAGATAAAATTGAAAAGAAATATGTCATGCTGCTGATCTATTGCCTGGTTGCCTCTGCGATTCCATTACTTTATTTTGCAACAACACCCGGAGTGATTTACATCTTTGCAATCGTTTTCGGAATAGGCCTGGGAGGTGATTATATGATCATTCCACTAATGGCTGCCGAGCTCTTTGGCGTTAAAGTTATGGGTAGAGTTATGGGTATTGTCTTAACCGGTGACGGTCTTGCCGAAGCAATCATGCCCTGGATGGTAGGATGGATCAGGGATATCAGCGGAAGCTATGCCAATGGCTTCTCTGTTCTGATTGTTTTAGCTGTGCTTGGCATTATAACGGTTATCCTCACACCGAAACGGATACCAGCGAACTAATCAAGATGCGACTGACGAATTTTACTTGCAAGGTGCCTGAGTAAATTCGTAACCCGATAGCTATTGGGTCTTATTTATCCGATTTCTTTACCCCAGCCTGTTCGGCCAGTTTTCTCACTTCCTTGATAATCACATCCTCAATATCCGAAGCCCAGGGCGTAGTAAATATAGGCGATCGGCTTGCTTCATATCCACCTTCTTTCCACACGGTACTGGTTGGGATGTATGCCATAACATCATTACTATACCCAAAAACAAATATATTCTGTCCGTAAATTTTCTTCAGCTCATTGGCATATCCTACCAGTACTTCTCCGCCCATAGTAATAAGAGGCTGTTCTCCGAGCTTCCAAACCTGCAAAGGATAAGGATAGGAAGTCATCAGTTTCTCCCCATTTTCAAGTTTCGAAAGCAGCACCTTTGCACTGGCTTTCAGATAATCTGGGGTTTTGGAGGTATCACTCATCAGTCCTTTCAGCTCTTCTTTTGTCGGACTCGCCTTCTCAAACTTAAGGTCAATTTCTGAATAGGAGAGCGTCAATTCAGCTGAAAGGGGCTTCATTTCTTCTTTCAGAACCCGGTCGACAGAGGCTGCCAGTGTTTCACCATATTGCACGGCCAAAGCCACTGTCCTGCGCGGCAATGGATTCTGATCTGCCCCTGCTCCCTGAAAGAATAATGCCGTTGCGCCTGGATACCTTTTTTCGAGGTCTATTTGGGCAAAACCTGCATAATCCCCCGACCATTCATAGGTGCCAAGAACCGTATTATGGCAGGCATAGCCGAAGGCAATGGCCATGATTTTCCCTTTTGCATTGACTACCTTAATAACCGGTACTGCAAAGTCATTCGGCCCTTTTAATTCAGTTTGAAGAGCCAGCTTGTTTTCATTATTATTTCTTCTGTTTACCTGGAAGCGGCTGACCCCATTTTCAGAGTAAAGTGTCACAGGCTGCAGGTTTTTCAAAGCCTCTCCGACTAAATTAACCAGTTGATCTTCCAATTTTTTTGCATAACGGTCGATCTTGTCTAATTCCTTTTTCTCCAAGGTGAATATATGTGGGGCAGATTGGGTTTCAGGTCCGGTATGGGTATGCGAAGCATTGATTAGGATCTGGGATCTCGTTAATCCGAATTGTTTTTCAATTCTGTCTCTTACGGGTTCAGAGATAACTTTACGGATAGCAACCAGATCGAGAGAGATCATGACTGCCCGTTTGCCACCTGCATCTTCCAGAACTAGTGCTTTTCCCCACAAGTCTGTCAGTTTTCCTTCCGAAGGCTTATTCCGAAAAGCATATCCAGCCATCCACATGTGCTCTTCAGGTGTAATCTTAACTCTTGCTACCCCCGCTTTCCATGACTTGCTTGTTTGAATTTGCTTTTCTGAAGCATTAGAAGCAAAACTAAATAGGATGATAATTGAATGAACAATGGAGAATGAGATCAGGTTTTTCATTTTTGAACGTTTTTTACAGCTGATTAAATATAGTATTTTGTCCGAACTATGATTTTTTTGATTAGCTTGATTGTAATGATTCATAATAATCAAATAAATCAAAAAAATCGTGGTTCAGACAACAGCTTAGGCGGGACTCTTCAACATTCGACAATCCGTAGGAGGCACTGCGCTAAACTACGGACAGTAAGGTCTGAATCTCCCTTACCCCAAATTCTATAAACATTTCAAAAAATTATATAAAATATATCAAAATTTTATCCCAATCTTTGTATGCAATTACATGAAAAAGCTTTTAATCACCGTTTTAGCTGTATTCTACCTGAGTGTTTCATCCGGGGCGACTGTGCATTTCCATTATTGCATGGGAGAGCTGATCGAGTGGGGGCTTTCTAATTACAAGTCAGAAAAAGCATCCGATTGCAGCAATTGCGGCATGAAGAAGGGCTTTTCTGAAGACTGTTGTAAAGATCAGAAACAGGAATATAAGCTAAAGGAATCTCAAAAAGCTCCGCTTAGCACCTTTCAACCCCTTGTTTTTGCTTTAGCACCATTCACTTATCCTGACTTTACCCAAATCTTATCGTGCACTCCTGTGGATCTGATCCCTGAGAGTAATGCTCCTCCACGAACGTTGAAAACAGCTGTTTTCATTCGAAACTGTAATTTCCGTATTTGATTTTTATTTCCTTCTGGTCTGAAGTCCTTTCGGACTGATTTCACATGCTTTTTATTCTGATAGACACATCGGAATATTATTCATTCGATGAATTAACGCATCTATTCATTTTATTATTAACAATAAATATTATCATCATGAGAAAATTAATTTATTCCATCGCAATTTTGGTTCTTTTATTCAGCGCTGCCTGCAATAGCTCAGAAAAGCCTTCGGCCGTAGAAACTGATTCATTATCCACTCAAACTGCAGGAGTAGGATATACCTGTCCAATGCACCCTGAAATAAAGAGTGATAAACCGGGTACATGTTCCATCTGCAAAATGGATCTAGTTAAAGATTCGGATCTCGAGTCAAATAGCATGATGACCGACAGTATGATGACTGATAGCAGCAGTCACGATAACAAGCACTAAGTAAAATGGTTGAAAAAATTATATCTTTTTCTTTAAAAAACCGTTTCATTGTCTTGCTTTTTGCGGCAGGATTTTTTGGATGGGGACTCTATTCAGTCAAAACGAGTAAGATTGATGCTATTCCCGATCTCTCTGAAAATCAGGTCATTGTATTTACTGAATGGATGGGACGAAGTCCTCAGATCATTGAAGATCAGATCACTTACCCATTAGTAACCAATCTTCAGGGCTTGCCAAAAGTGAATTATGTGCGGGCCAATTCGATGTTCGGGATGAGTTTCATTTATATCATTTTTGAAGATGATGTGGATGTCTACTGGGCGCGTTCCCGGGTTCTGGAGCGACTCAATTCAATTGGCAATGTTTTACCTGAAGGTGTTAGTCCGACGCTTGGCCCTGACGGTACCGGCGTCGGTCATGTGCTCTGGTACACCCTTGATGCTCCCGGTATGGATCTTGGAGAGCAAAGAGCAGTTCAGGACTGGTATATCAAATTTGCCCTGCAGAATGTATCTGGAGTGAGTGAAATCGCCTCATTTGGTGGTTTCCAGAAGCAGTATCAGATCAGTATTGATCCGAATCGATTGAGCTATTATAAACTTAATATTCAGGATGTGATGCGGGCGGTAAAGAGTAATAATAATGAGGCCGGAGGAAGGAAGTTTGAGATGAGTGGAATCGGGTACATCATTAAAACCAGTGGTTATCTTAAATCCATTCAGGAAATTGAAAACCTATCAGTACGTACTCAAAACTCTATTCCTGTGAAGATCAGGGACATTGGAACAGTTCAGATGACCGGAGAAAGTCGCCTTGGGATATTCGATTATAATGGTGAAGGTGAAGTAGTAGGGGGCATTGTGGTATTACGTTATGCAGAGAATGCCGATGAAGTAATCCGCAATGTGAAGACAAAAATGACCGAAGTAGCTAAGGGTTTACCTGAAGGGATGAAATTCAATATAGTTTACGACCGTGGTGAATTAATTGCAGAATCAATATCCTCAATTAAAACAACCCTGATTGAAGAGATGATCGTTGTATCGCTGATTGTGATCATTTTCCTCTTTCATTGGAGAAGTGCCATCAGTATCATTATCCAGATCCCAATCACTATTGCTGCCAGTTTTATTTTGCTGAATGCATTTGATATTTCATCGAATATCATGTCATTAACAGGTATTGCACTGGCGATTGGTGTTATTGTCGATAACGGAATCATCATGGCGGAGAATTCTTACAAAAATCTTGCACATAGGCAGGCAGAATTAAATGAACTAAGAAAAGGAGGAAATGCAGATGTGGAGTAAATCGAAATTTAAAAAGAGTGAAAGTTATGTTAAACTTTCAACTGAAGAAAGACTAAGTATCATCGAAAAAGCCTGCCAGCAGGTGTCAAGAGGAGTATTTTATTCAACCATAATAATTATCACATCCTTTCTGCCGGTATTTTTACTGACCGGACAGGAAGGTAAATTATTTCATCCTCTGGCTTATACCAAAACCTTTATTCTGCTGATCGATGCGGTACTTGTACTGACCCTGGCACCCGTAATTATTTCATTTTTCATGAAAGGTCGTTTCCGTCAGGAACATGAAAACCCAATTAACAGAGGTTTGGAGAAGGTTTACCTTCCTGTGATCCGTGCCTGTATCAGAAACAGAAAAACGACACTTGGAGTTAATATCCTGGCATTACTGATTTCTGTTCCAATGCTGATGAGCCTGGGGCGCGAATTTATGCCTCCTCTTGATGAGCAATCGATTTTATTTATGCCGGTTACATTACCCGATGTTTCCAATTCAGAGATCAAGCGAATTTTGCAGGTTCAGGATAAGATCATCAAGTCTGTGCCTGAGGTCGATCATGTTTTGGGCAAGGCAGGCCGGGCAAGTTCTGCAACCGATAATTCGCCAATCAGCATGATAGAAACAATCATTTCGCTGAAACCTAAAAGTGAGTGGAGACCCGGAATAAGCAAAAAGAACATCATTGATGAGCTCGATGCCAAACTTCAGATCCCAGGTGTGGTGAATGGTTGGACTCAACCCATCATTAACCGTATCAATATGCTATCTACCGGTATCCGTACCGATGTTGGTGTCAAGGTTTATGGTCAGGATCTGAAACAGATCAGCCATATTTCTGAAGATGTACAAACGCTGCTAAAGAATATTGAAGGAGTAAAGGATTTGTATGTGGAACCGGTTAGCGGGGGAAAATATCTGGAGATCGAGATCAGACGCGATCAGCTGGAGCGTTACGGACTGACTGTGGATGATATCAATGCAACAGTTGAATCGGCTATTGGTGGTGCCCCCTTTGCCTCAACGGTTGAAGGCCGGCAAAGGTTTAATATTCACTTGCGCCTGGGTCAGGAATACCGGAACAGCATCGACCGTTTGAAACGTATTCCGCTCAATTCCCCAGATGCAGGAACTATTCCATTATCGGCAGTTACAACAATCCGTTTTGTAGATGGACCGCCAATGATAAGTTCTGAAAATGCAATCTTGCGGGGCGCTGTTATGTTCAATGTGCGTGATCGCGACTTGGGTCATACAGTTCAGGAGGCGATTGATAAGTTAAATAAAGATTTGAAACTACCCAATGGATATTTTGTAGAATGGAGTGGTCAGTATGAAAATCTGATCCGTGGACAGCAAACCCTGATTTACATTCTGCCGGTAGTGATCTTTATTATCTTTCTTGCGTTATACCTGGCATTCAAATCGATCAGAGAAGCATTTTTAAGTCTGGTAACTATTCCTTTCGCCCTTATTGGAGGTGCTTTTCTGGTTTATTTCTGGGGTGTGAATCTCTCAGTCGCGGTGGCGGTTGGCTTTATTGCCCTTTTCGGGATTGCCGTTGAAACAGGTGTTGTGATGGTGATTTATTTGAATGATGCAATGCGGCAGTTGGTTGCTTTGAAGGGCAATTCCAGTGAAACGATAACAAAGGAAGATTTGAGGGAATATGTGATCAATGGTGCCGCCAAACGTTTACGGCCCAAGATCATGACGGTATGTGTTGCATTATTTGGTTTGATACCTGTATTATGGTCGGGTGGGGTTGGAAGCGATGTGATGCAGCCAATTGTTCTGCCCATGATTGGGGGAGTACTCACCTCATCCACCCATATTTTACTGGTTACACCACTTATCTTTCTGATGACGAAAGAGTATGAATTGAGAAAATTTGGAAAACTGGAGGTACATGATGTTCAGCATTAAGAAAATAGTTTTATTAATTGCATTCCTGAATTCATTAACTGTCTACGGACAGGTGACCATGAATCTGGAACAAATATTAGCAGAGATAAACGCAAATAATCCCTCTCTGAAATCTTATGCAAGCCGCATCCAAAGCAAGGATTCTAAAATAGACGGTGCCGGCTCATGGATGGCTCCAATGGTTGGAGCTGGAACTTTTATGAGTCCTTACCCTGCACAGGGTATGATTGCTGAAAGCGACCGCGGGGCATTTATGATTTCCGCCGAACAGGATATCCCTAATCCCGCAAAGATCCGGGCAAAAAGGGAATACCTTAAAACTCAGTCGCAAACCTATGAATTGGGAAGGAATGAGCGATTTAATCAGCTAAGAGCCAGTGCTAAGTATTTGTACTTCGGACTTTTGGTTGCTAAAAAGCGTATCGTCTTCCAGAAAGAGAATCAGCAGATTATGCAGACGATGAAAAAGCTTGCAGAGATTCGTTATCCCTTTAATCAGGGTGGATTGAATCAGGTTTTTAAAGCTGAAGGAAGGGTCTATGAATCAGAGAATATGATCCTGATGACCGAGGCAGAGATTCGTTCAAAAAAGATTGCTTTGAATGCATTGATGAACAGACCAGCAACAGCAGATTTTGAAATTGAAACTGAATATCGGGTTAGGTTCAGCCCTAAAGCAGATCTCGATACTGCTTATCTGGCCGGTACTCGGAGCGATATTTTGCATATGGAGCATGACATTCATGCCATGGAAAGGAATATTGATCTGATGCGGCAGGAGTCAAAGCCCGATTTTAAAATTCGTTTTGACCATATGTCTAATTATTCTGCAATGATGCCAAGGCAATTTACAGTGATGGGTATGCTTTCCATCCCAATTGCTCCCTGGTCATCGAAAATGTATAAATCGGAGATCAAATCCATGAATTTTGAGCGGGAAGCGATGCGGCAGGAAAAATCGGCCATGTTAACCGAGATTTTAGGAATGAGCAAGTCTATGGAAAATGATTTGCTCAATATGCAGCAGCAGTTAACTAATTATGAAACTAAGATTTTGCCTTCACTGGAGAAATACCTCAAGGTTTCTATGTTGTCCTATCAGGAAAACAAAACGGATCTGAGTACGGTCATTGATGGCTGGGAATCAATTAATATGTCACAGATGAATTATCTGGATCAGTTGCAGAAATATTATCAAATGATTGTGGAGTATGAGAAAACTATTGAACGTTAAAATTGCAGTTTTTCTGGTCATAGGATTAGTGGTTATTGGATGTAATTTCGATAAAAAGGCAAGTTCCAGTGAACCGGTTCAGAAATATACCTGCCCGATGCATCCACAGATAATAAGGGATGCACCTGGAACCTGCCCAATCTGTAAAATGGATCTGGTGCCTCAGCATGCTGCAGATTCTCATGGTACTGCGGATACAAGTTTAAATTCTCTGGTAAAGCCAGGTAATGAGCTGGTTATATCAGAAATCAAAACGATCAGGGTAGAGAAAGGGATTAAAAAATCTGAAATAGTCCTGAAAGGGATTATAAACTATAATACGAATAACTGGAGGTCGGTTACGACAAGGGTAAGCGGTCGTATTGAAAAGCTATTTGTGAAATACAATTATGAGCCGGTAAGCAAAGGACAAAAGATCATGGAGATATACAGTCCTGATCTCGCAAATGCCCAGCAGGAATTGCTTTTTCTGAAAAACAATAACGAACCCATGCTTCTTGAATCAGCCAGGAAGAAATTAGTACTTCTTGGATTGAGTATTACGCAGATCAACAGGGTGCTAAGCACAGGCAGGATAGAGGATAGGATTGCTGTTTACAGTCCTTTTTCAGGTTATGTGGCTGAATTGGGTGTAAATAACTCAATTTCTTCTCCTGTAAACCAGGCAGGCGGGACCAGGATCAGCTCTGGAAACGGAGCCGGGATGAGTTCAATGAAAGCTTCATCTAGCTCATCGTCCCTATCTGATATCCCTGCTATCCCAACAAGTGGTGCTTTACAAATCAGGGAAGGACAATATATCAATGCAGGCCAGAAATTATTTGATCTGATTAATACTAACCAGGTTTGGGCCGAGTTCTTCGGCCGCCCTGATCAGTTACAAGAGTTTAAGCAAGGAAAAGAAATTCTGATTCAGTCTGTAGATCTTGCAGATCAGCAAACAAAAACCACAGTGAGTCTGGTTCAACCCTATTTTAAAGACGGTACCAACTATTCTCTGATCAGAGCCAACGTGCCAAACAACTCAAAAACCTGGAAGGTGGGTCAACTAATCTCAGTTAGGAGGGAGTCTGAAGTACATGGGTACTGGCTGCCAAGAACCGCTGTTCTGCAGCTTGGAATGCGATATGTGGTCTTTGTCAAAAATAAGAATGGATTTATCCCTGTTTATGTGAAGCTGCAAAATCAGTCAGATCAATGGGTAGATATTGGTAATATTCTGGAATCAGATGCAGAACTGGCACTTAATGCCTGGTTTCTTGTCGATAGTGAAGGTTTTATAAAAGCAAAGCGTTTATAATGAAAACAAAAATAATTTTAGGTCTGATCATTCTTTATACAGGATTCATATTTTCCGCTTGTACAGACAGGCATGAAAAGCATGCAGAAGTAGGGAATTATACCTGCCCGATGCACCCGCAGATAGTAAAAGAAGGACCAGGTACCTGTCCAATTTGTAAAATGGATTTGGTGCCGATA
>CAYHGN010000065.1:0-19777 GCA_964356005.1 uncultured Sphingobacterium sp. | reverse complement strand
AATGTAATTTTATTGCTTAACCAGGGTTTCCACTAACCAACTAACAACCAACAACTAACAACCAACCCTACTGATCAAACCCCCTGATATACGGCCTTGCCGGTGGTCTTTCCCCTTTACTGAACTGTGCACCTCTTGTAGAGCGATACTTTATGTTCAGGGCAGGTGTTTTGAGGATGCGCCCGACTGCAGAGTATTTGCTTCCTTCCCAGTTAGATTCCATGTAGTGGTTAGTGATTCCGGTCGACAGAAGCAAACGCTCGGCATTAAATGGTTCTTTTTTGGTCAGCATCATTTCTGTAATCCAATGTGGTTGAGCGTTAGAGGCATGATATTGGTCATATGGTCCGGCCCAGCCAAGCATAGAGATAATTGTCGGTTCAGTTTTCCCTGCGATTTCACCGGCATAAGTCCATCCTACACCCCGGCCACCAATCACAGCAGCTTTTGTTCCGTCATTATATTCTATCACACATATATTTGTTTGTGGAGTCTCCTGAAAATATCCGGGCTTGTAGTCAAAACTTTTCGCAACTGAATCGAGCAGCTTAACTGCCCATGAATTACCTTCGACCCATTTCCAGGCTTCCGGTCCGCGTATGGATTGTATTGTCTTAACGCCTGATTCACCGCCTTTGCGGCGCTCAACAAAGCCTTGAAGAACGTCTATTGCATGAAAAATGCCCCCTTCATCGCCTGCACCTCCAATTACAATCGAATTCTTTATTGGTGTATCGATATCAATTTCAATCTCAGGCTTACGGAAGTAAATGGGAATTGAGGAACCTCCTGTTAAAGGGAAGTTCAGCTCACGGGATTTGTCAAACATCCATTTGGCATCATCCCAGTTATAGGAGAGGTGCTTATCATTAAAGACCGGCACGGAGCGTTTGCTTTGCTCGAAAACCCGCACAACTTGCTGGTAGATCCACCAGCGTGGAAGGAGCCAGTGCCCCCTCAGGTCGGTTGCGTATTCACCGTGCTCAGCTACGATGACCACCCCATCCACTGCAAGTTCCTTGCCTCCTAAAGTCAACGCTTCAGCTACTGTTTTAAAGACCGGAATGCCTTTCGCTTTGGCCACTTTTTGACCCAATAAGCTTTCGTCATGCTGGTGCATATAAATAGATACTACATCCACCCGCGAAGGAGTGTAGGCACCATCCCACCAATAACCATCAATCAGCTTGTTTACGATCCAGTCCGCATGTGATCTCGTAAAAGCCCAATAACTGGCCAAAACAGCGATTCGGGGACGGCTTTGCTGAGTAGTCGGAAAAGCAGCAGCTGCAGCATTACCCGCAAAAGCCGTTAAACCTGCCATGCCCGCGATTCCAAGCATTTGACGCCTGGAAAACAGCGGGTTAGCCTCAATGATTTCATTGATTTGGAAGGAATCTGCAGATCCTGTTGCAATTTCCACTTGTTTCTTTGCCATAAGGTCTTATTTCTTGTTTAGGTTGAATATTATGCCTTTTCATCAATCTACATCTGGAAACTAAATTAACAATTATTCAATGATTAGAAATGAATTAATGCCCTGGTATGTAACAAATCAGTTGAGGAATTCAAGGTTTTATCTTTATGGATTTATACCCTTCAGTATTGCCATTCAATGTTGACATCATAAAAGGGGAAGAAGTTTTTTTCTATTCATACAATAATCTGAATTTAATGTAAGGAATGTCATATTACAATAATTGTTAATCAATTGAGGCTCTGGAGCCATATTGATTAGATTTTGGAAAGCAGTTCCTGTGTGTTATTGGCTGTTTCAGCCCTTTCCTCCGGAGTAGTTCCGGCAAGAAATCGCGTTCTATTTCAAATTACCATTAGCCGGAAGCTACCTCCTCCGGCAAGGTTTATATTACCCGGTGCTGAATTGCATAGGAACTGGTAGCCCGGCAGAAGGACCAAATGCGATTTTAAATTAAGGGGTTACAAACCCACATTACTTTCTGTCCGTAGAGTTTAGCGCAGCGCCTCTACGGATTGTCAAATGATGAGGAGTCTTCTGACTCCCCTTTACAATGTCAATTTTCCGAAGCAGCTTATATGATTTTAATGAAATAAAGGTCTGAACAATAAAGACATAAGAATTAAATAAGCAGGTTTTAAACCCGTATTATCTGGAACTCGATATGTCTTAAAGAACATATCGAATAGCGAAAATTGCTTAATTGGCCTGGCGATTCCTATGATTTAAACAATTTTTCATACTCCTCATAATCCCCAACTTTATTCACAAGCGCTTTTTCCATTAAATGATCGGGGAGGGCTTCCAATACTTGCATCCTTTCACTCAAGAGCAAATCCCGGTCAATCCAAAATTTTGCCGATTTTTCAGTTAAAAGACAAGGCATGCGATCATGAATACTCTTCATGAACTCATTTGGACTGCGGGTGATAATCGTACAACTGTTTATAATTTCACCTGTAGATTGATCAGTCCATGAATCCCAAAGTCCTGCCATGAGGGTAAATTGCTGATTCTTCATTCGAATCAGGTAAGGCTGTTTAAGCTTTCCTTTTTCATTCAGCTTTTTCCATTCATAGAAACCATCAGTGATGATTATGCAGTGGCGTTTGCCTAATAAATTCTTCCAGGTACCCGATTCCTGCAGATTTTCCAGACGGGCATTAAAGCTGCTGAATTTGGGTTTCTCTTTAGCCCAGAATGGGATTAAGCTCCAGTAAAAATATTGCAGTTCGTCCGGTTTTTCATCTGTGATAACCGGGAGATCAACCGTTGGAGGAAGATTGATTCCTCCAGGTTTGATCAATGCATCCGCATATTTAAGCTGTAGCTTCCTTGCTATAAATTCCTGATCTGAAGTTGATACTCTGCCACACATTATATAATGGGTATGAGATGCAATTATAACCCTAATTTAATTGAAGTGAATGAAAATACTATTTATTGAAATAGTAACGTTTTATGACCTTCCTTCTTATTTCCTATCTTCATCCATGGATTATCATGATTTTTTAAATAAGTATCATCAGATCAGCCGGCGGGATTATGAATTAATTACTGATAGTTTAAGTTTTTGTCAGGCAAAGCGTAATGATATGATTGCAGCTGAAGGGGATATTACCCGGGATCTGTATTTTGTTTATGAAGGAACCCATATATCCTGTTATAATCATGATGGGGTAGAGTGTGTGATGTCTTTTCATTATCCCCAATCCTTAATGGGCCTGCCCGATAGTTTTTATAATCAACAGCCTACCCAATATTATATTCGCGCACTTACCGACAGCACTTATGGTGCTATCTCATTTCGCAGGCTGGAAGAATTATTTGACGAGTCTCAGGCTATCGAACGCTTATTCCGCAAGATGACTGAGGCTAAATTCTGCGGACTGATAACCAGGCATAGAGAACTTCAAACCTGTACAATAGAAGAACGGGTTAAAAATTTCGTTGCTCGTAGCCCTCATTTATTACACCTTGTTCCGCATAAATACATTGCCAGTTACCTGAATATCGATGCCACCAATTTCAGCAAACTTTATAATTCTATTCGTATGTAAATATTGGTTTATACCAAGAAATAATCATGTTCAGTGAAGGAAATTTGCAGACAAAGAATTTCAATGAAAACTTACAGTACATCTTATTTCAAAGATCTTGGATCTGATCATCAGTTTATAGTACAATGGGTTTCGAAACTCGAACAACTCAATAACAGGCATTATGAACGGCATAATATTCCAACTTCTTTGGGTAATACGGTCGTTTGGAGCCTTGGTAGCGATCGAACTACACTACCTTACCTTTTCATCTTCCCGGGTTTCAGGACCAGCACCTTGTTTTGGGATCTCGACAATGGATTAGAACAGATTGAAGATCATTATCGGATTTTCCTGGTTGAAACCAATGGACAACCTACCCTAAGTGATGGCAATACCCCCGATATAAAAACACTGGATTATGGTTATTGGGCGGCAGAGGTAATTAAGTACTTTACTCCCGGCAGGGTATGTGTTGCAGGCGCATCTTTCGGCGGATTAGTTTGCCTGAAGCTTGCAATTGCTGCCCCCGATAAGATTGATCAAGTATTCCTGCTCAATCCCGGTTGTTTTCAAGCATTTTCATTGTCGCCAAAAAATCTGTTTTACAATCTCTTACCCATTATAACTCCTTCGGTAAAAAATGTTAAGCGTTTTCTGGATAAGGCTGTATTTTGTCCGCCTGTACATTATTTATCTGAGGAGCGAATGCAGATGATAATAGATTACGAGCTTTTCGCACTGACCCGATATGTCGATAAGGCTCAAAAGCCTTATGCTATGAAAAAGGAAGAATTACAAAAGGTTGAAACAGCAGTTCACCTGATTGTGGGAGAGAAGGATTTGTTATTTCCTTATCGGCGGACTATTCAAGCTGCTGAACAGGGTTTGAAGAATTTGAAGCAAGTCACTATACAACCTGATACCGGTCATGGGATTGAAACATTGAGAGAAGCGATTTTAAGCTTAAAGCAGAAAGCTTAAAGCTAAAAGCTGGTTCCCTGCTAGCAGTCTAGTGATCCTCAGACTGTCCGTAGAGTTAAAAAATCGTTGAAAATCAATATTATACACTTTTGCTCTCATTCTCATATTCCAGAATATCACCAGGCTGACAATCAAGTGCTTTGCAGATTGCCTCTAAAGTACTGAAGCGGATTGCTTTGGCCTTTCCGGTTTTCAGGATTGAAAGATTAGATAATGTCAGATCAACTCTTTCTGAAAGTTCATTCAGAGATATTTTTCTCTTTGCCATGATCACATCCAGGTTTACAATGATTGGCATAGATTAAACTGTTAAATCGTTTTCGTTTTGGATTTCTATACCCCTTTTTATAATGGTAGCAATGATATAGATTATCGCCGACATCAAAATGAACGCTTCACTGTCTGTCCAAAACTTATCCAGATTATCAATTTCAAATCCCCGGTTTAACAAATTTTTGGCTGTATGTTGACCTAAGGAACTCAATAGTCCGATAGAAAGCGTAAAGTAACTAATTTGAGTAATTTGTTCTGAAACAAAACTGTTAAATGGTTTTAACAAATCAAGTTTGCTTATTAGCCTGACGACGATATAAAACAAGTAGGCTTTTAAAAGTGAGATAGCCAGGATAAAAGTGTACATATTGAAAAAATCCCACTTGCTAACATTATACATTTCACTTAAATCCAGCTTCTGATATAAGTTTTGTACAAATTCAGGTTTATACAGGCTGAAAACAAAATTTACTATCAAGGCTCCAGCCTCAATGCCCAAGCCAACGAAGATGACCCAGGCCACAATAGTCAGGAATGTAAATACATAGTTTTTTCTCTTTTCCATGCTTATAGAAATTTAAATTATTGTCGCAATATAATAATTATTTATTGATAAACAATAAATATACATTAAATATCAATTAAAATAAATTTTCTAATTCTTTGGATAAAAACGCTTTTGTTGGTTGTTGCCCGGTATAAAATGAGCGCTTAATTAAATCATGATAAAGCCATTATACATTATCCGTTTTAAGCAAAAGCAGTTTTGAAACCTTGCCAATTTTAAATTCCGTTCTTTTAAAAGATTTTCTAATTCCTTATTGTTATAATTCGACTTATTAACAAGTTTATATGCCAGAAACAATGGGAGTAGTGTCACCAATCCTAAAGTGTTTTTCACCACACTGTAAACTACAATTCCAACAAGAAATCCAATCAAAACAGCATTCATAATTGAATTTGATTTCATTTTTTTTGCTTCTTGCAGCAATTCCTGGTCTGTTAATTCTGAGAGTTTTTTTTCTGTCATTTTCTTTGATTACGATATTTTGTTGTTGATATAATCTTTTAGTTAAGTTTCTAACTTTTAGCTTTCAGCTTTGGGCTCCCTCATCATTTTCCTCGATCCCAGCAAAGCCAGCAATGTAAGTCCGGCGGCAATAGTCAGATAATAACCCACATAGGAAAGACCGTAGTTCTGAGCCAGGGTGGTGGCTAAATAAGGGGTGAGGGATGCGCCCAAAATCCCGGCGAGCGTAAAGGCTAAGGATGCTCCGGTATAACGTACAGGTGCCGGAAAGATCCCAGCCAGTGCAGTGCCGATTGGTCCGTAGCTTAGGCCCATCAGGAACATACCCAGCGATAGAAATACCGCTGTCAGAAATAAGTTGCCTGCGATGAATATGAAGGCGAAAATAAGTCCGAACAACATGATCCCAATAGTAGCAGCAACAAGCATTTGATTGCGCCCGTATTTATCGGCCAGCCAGGCCGATAGGGGGATACCTAATCCGAAGAACAGCATCGAGATCATTTGCAGAATCAGGAAATCACTTTTGGTGTAATTAAGGGCTGTTGTACCCCAGCTCAGCGTAAATACAGTCATTAAATAGAAGAGCAGGAAAGTAGTAATCGTAGCCAGTGTACCAAGAGTAATGGCTTTGGTATGTTTTACAAACACGTCCCTAACCGGCATTTTTGATTGCTGTTTATTTTCAGCGATCTTCATAAAATCCGGCGTTTCAGTAATTTTTAAGCGAACATACAATCCCACAAATACAAGCAGGGCGCTGGCAATGAAGGGTATACGCCAGCCGTAGTTAATAAAGTCACTATCATTCATGGTTCTGCTCAAAATAAAAAAGGAACCTGTTGATAAAAGAAAACCGATAGGCGCGCCTAATTGCGGAAACATACCATACCAGGCTTTTTTGTGCGGAGGTGCATTTTCTGTCGTCAGTAATACAGCACCTCCCCATTCACCACCCAGACCCAAGCCCTGTCCGAAACGAAATACGGCCAGCAATATCGGGGCAGCTATACCTATGGAAGCATAACCCGGCAAGAGTCCGATGGCTACAGTTGATGGCCCCATGGTCATTAGCGCAGCAACAAGCGTCGCCTTACGTCCTTTACGATCGCCAAAATGCCCGAATAGCGCTGCACCCAATGGCCTTGCAAAAAAGGCGAGTGCAAAAGTAGCCAGGGACTCGAGTGTAGCCATTGCAGGATCCGAAGCCGAGAAAAATAACTTTGGAAAGACCAGCACCGCGGCAGTGGCATAAATGTAAAAGTCGAAAAACTCAATGGTGGTGCCGATAAGGCTCGCTGCTAAAATACGGCGTACCGGATTCGCTGGGGTAGTTGGCTGGGTCATGGACTCAAACATAGGAAATTTGAGTTTATTTTTAGTTGCCCTGAAATCTTTGCTATACCCTGCCTTCAAAAGGCCTTCATCGTGGCATGTATGTGACTTGTTCTTGAAATATTGCTCTCATGGGATAATAAGAAGGTGTTTTACGAACATTTCACGAAGGAGTCAAGAACAAAACCTAATTTTTAGACTGTTTTGAAATTTAGTTTAAATATGGGCTTTTTCGGATATTTACGATCAATTCATTTTTAAAAACGAGTCTGTTCCGTATGTGCAGGATTTTATTTAATAATTCATAGAGCGCTTTGTTACTCTGTGAACAGAAGGTGGATTTAGCTTAATTTTGTTATCAGCTTAGCCTTTTAATTTCAACCCGAATTAGTTCAATGACCTCACTGTTGTAAATCTTCTTTTTGCCTGTTGTGCTTTTTTCCGAATAAACAAAAAACACTTTTCCTCCAAACTCTTTTTCAAACTTGGCATGACTTACTTTGTGCATTTCTATCCATTGATATTGGTTTAGTGCTTGGCCAGAAGCAATAGGTTTTATTTGAATGCCAATAAATTTTCCACCGATTTGAATGTAAAAGTCCACACCATAAGTCCTGTCCCAATTGTCGGGGGCTGGCTCTATTTTTCTTTCCAAAGCACCTTCTAATTGACCATAGATGGTGTCTATTTCAGTTCTGTATCCATCATAAGTCCTTCGGAGAACGAGGTTATAAGCATATTCAATACATTCTTCCTCCGAAATTGAAGCTAATTCATTCTGAACAACTTCCGATAGTTTTATGTAGAGTGTTTGTCCCAGTCCTGTAATGTATTCTCTTGTAATATTTATTCCATTTTTCTTTTTCTGTTTACCTTTAGTAAAGTAAAATTCCTCCCACTCTTTGAACTCATTAGGTGCACAAGATCTGATTAATTCGGATAATGCACCAACACTATAAGCTTTGTTTAAACCCCAGCGGTTTAAACCATAATTTAAAAGGGTCTCATGCTGGAATTTTAAGCCTTCACTATCTGTTTCTTTAATCCAGTCTTTTGCCATTATTGTATTGATAGGGTTTGTTTAGCAGTATTAGAAATATTAGTTTGAATATTCCAACTATTTATTAGTGCTGTCCTTCTATTATTATCACTTCTCGTTCTTTTTTCTAAACTATCCAAGTAAGTCTCCAGCTCAAATGTATTTGATATTATAAAGAAACCAACTGGTCTTCCAGTCGTGGCACCAATTAAATCATTGTCATTCTCAATACATTCCTTAATTAATGTTCTTAATTTAACTTGATTACCACTAGTAGGGTAGCATAGTATTTGGGCTAATCTCTTTCCACCGATTGCATTAGGGCGTCCATTTCCTAAAACTGCTAATAATGCTTGACGTTGCTGCTGAGTAAAATTTATCGGCATAATTATTATTGAAGGTTTAAAAATTTGTCTTTGTATTTATACTCAGAAATGATGTCAACTTTTACTAACCCACTTTTGATTAAGTGAGCATTAATAAAAGTTTTATTTTCCAAATATAGATAGCAAAGCAAATTGTTTTCCTTATCGTGTTTTAAATTGTCATACTTGAGGAAAACCCTTTTGCCTTTTGTTTTGTCTGTTAGAAATGCGGTTGCTTTTCCGTTAATAATTGGGTCTTCTTTTATTCCAATGAGTTTTATAATTAAATCATTGTTTAAGCGAATTAATTCTGGACTTATAACTTCTTTAATAGTAAAGAGTTCTTCTCTTTGAGTTGAACTATCTTTATCAATTTTAGAACCGAACTGTAATTTTTTTACATCAATTTTCTTATCAAGCGAATGAGGATCTTTAAAAATGTAGGGCAGTTTTTTGATTTCAATTTCAAAGTCGATTATGGGTTTTGGCTGTTTTACAAATTCATAAGTTGTTCCATTCAAATCCTTTTGATGAACTTCAAGCTTTTCTTTAATGAAAGGGATAAATTCAGGATTGATTTCAAAACCAAGAGAGTTTCTACCTGAATTTTTTGCTGCTAATGCGGTTGTTCCACTTCCAGCAAATGGGTCAAGAATTGTTTCACCAACAAAAGAGAACATTTTGATTAAGCGTTTGGGTAATTCCTCAGGAAACATGGCGATATGCCCGTTTTGTCTTGCTCCTGAAAAATTCCAATGTCCTGCAAAATTTGTGTTCCATTCTTCAGCAGTCATTTTTGAAAGTTCTTTCTGCTCCTTTGTAGGTTTAGGTGCGTCTCCCAATTTTTTGAAGACAAGAATGAATTCATAGTCAAGTTTCAAAATTCCGTTTCTTGGATAAGGATAAGAACCCATTTGCACACCTCCACCAGTTGTATTTGAAGTAGTAACTTTTTGCCAAATGATAGCACCCATATAGTCAAAACCGATATTCTCGCAAAACTTGATAATCTCTTCACGAATTGGAATGACTTTATATCGTCCGTAATAAACAGCTCTGGCGAATTGATCACCAATGTTTACACATAACCTACAGCCATTAAAAAGAGTACGATAGCACTCTTTCCAAACTAAATTCATATTGTTGATATAATTTTCATAGCTATCGTGGAATCCGATTTGATTTTCTGTCCCATAATCTTTGAGTTGCCAATACGGAGGGGAGGTAATTGCCAAATGCACAGAGTTATCAGGCAATTCGGTCATTTGTCTGCTGTCCCCGTTTATTATTTTATGATTCGTTTTCAACTCTTTTTAAATTAAATTTTTATCTCGATCAAATTTACTCAAAATGTAGGTTTAACCGTCCAAAAGTTATCCAGATTCCGGATTTCCACAACTTTTTGCATCGCAACTCAGTTATTTAAACTAAATTGATTAAAGCGTTTAGGAGTGACCAATAGACGATTAATTTTTAGGTATCGTGGCAAATACCACGCATTGTTATCTTTTTTAATTAAAAGCAAGATAACTTATGTAGCTCTAAAAAAAATATCACGAGTAACTAATTATCAAAGTATAGTTAATTATTCAAGCTCAACAATCAAATAATGAATTTTCATCCATACCCAAGCAATCTCCCAAAAACAACTTTTTCCCTTACTTCACCACAATCTGATCCGTATAAATAGAAAGCGGCTGCCCCGAACGGATATGCCAGGATGGAGTTTTTAGCCAACTTTCAGCATGGACTTTAATATACCTCGCTTTTTTGCCTGCCTTCAGTTCGGCCAGAAAGGGCAGAAATGAAATTTTTATTATTCCGGGATTCTCGAGCGGGTTTGGATTGTGGGGGTTTGTGATTGTTGTCGCTTCGCTATAATCTTTACCATCCGAAGAAAGGGAATAGCTAACATATTTTGGCAAAGCAAACAAATGCCAGTCGGGTTGTGCCTGCGGGTTCAGAAAATCCATATTTACAGAATTGACAGGCATGACCTCTCCGAGATCAAGAACAAAATCCATGTGTTCAGCGGTACAATACACCCAATTCTGATCGGCTTCCTGCCAGGATTCATAGGAGGCGAAAATACCATCTGTCAGACTTTCCAAGGCTTTTGATTTTGGATTTGCTTTGCCAATTGGGATAATCTTTTTCTGGAATGATTTAACAGCACTCATTCCTTCCATGTTGTTGAACACCCGTATATAGGATGCACGATAATGCTCCGGTGTTCCGCTTCTTTCCCGCACCAGTTTGACATTATTCAGGGTACAGCCATCAGCAAAACTATTAACCAGGGTTTTAAATTCTGGTTTAGGTAAAACCCGCCCGGTACTGGCCTTACGGAACATACTTCTATCAGTATTGATCTCTGTCCGGCCAATTTGTATCTCTGCATACATGAGAGGCAAACGGGCAGTTTTGACACGCTTTAATAATTCAGGCTTTGAAGCTACTGCCTTTTCGGCTTTATCAAAAAGCTGCTTGTATTGCTGCATCATCTCTGCAGACAAGTAGGCATTTTTTGCATGGACAGGATCTCCGAAAATACTCAGCACCATGCCGCTTTTTACAAGAGATTCCTGCATGCTTTCTATGTATTGCCTGATAAATGGGGCTGCTGCCTCGAAATATCCGTTGAGGAATTCATTGATAATGGCTTTATCATCTGTATCCGGATCCCACATTAATTTGCTGATCAGGTAGGAGCGGAGCAGGGCCATTTCGGCTGCTGCTTCGTTGTTTGCCTGCATGAACAAGGCATTCACGCGATTATCGGTGTAGAATTTAATATTGGGTTTTAAGGTATACAGATTTGGGAAAGGGGATATATAATTGGTGAACTGTATGTTATAATCCCAGATGATGATATCTTTTGAAAGTGCACCCCAATCTTTCAGGTCCTGGGAAAAGGCAGGGTCTGTAACATATACCGGCGCTTGTCTTGAACTCTCAATATTGCAAAGCATAATATTAACATTGGGCTCAATTTCAATGTTTTTTGGTGCCTTGCGTGAGTACCAGTAAGCCAAAGTAGAAATGATCTTATCAGGAATTTCGCGTGCGACCTGATTGACAAAATAAATGATTGACCCACTTGGAACATTTCCGTATTTTTCATTCAATGATTTACATCCATCACATTGGCAATACCTGTCATTATCATCCTGACTTACCGACCAATAGCTGGAATCAGGCTTTTCTTTTATTTTGATTTTAAGACTGGCAACCAGAAGCTTCAATACCTCCGGATTAGACAGACATAACTGAGTTCCCGGTCGTCTTTTGCCATCAATCAGGGAATAATATTCGGGGTGGGTTTTAGCATATTCCTGTTGAGGAACAAGTGTATTGAAAGTATGTACAAACAATCCCCAGTCATCCCTCGAAGAAAGCTTATGCCAGTCTGAATATTCCTGATCAGCCATTTGGCTGTAAGAGGTGGTTCTGTATCTGATTTTAGGCTCAACAAGCTTCTCAGCCTGGGGCGGATTGAAAGTCTTATCTTTTGGACTACTTGCCATCTCAGGTGAATATTTCCTAAAACCCAGACCTTCAAGCAGATCAACAAGGCCAAAAAGCAGACCTCTTTTTGCACCACCGGCAATTATAAAATTGTTCCCTGCAGTTTTCCGGATAAAACCGGCCTCTGGAATCATGCTGCCATTGATTTGCCGTGCTTTCGCATAATCTGTTTCACCAAGGTAAATACCATTTTTTACTACTGATTTCCCTTCTTCTGCAATCGGAACCGCCTTTACCGATAATTTCGATAAATACTTTTGAAGCTGCAAGGCAGCCTCCTTTTCAATTGCAATTGCATTTGCCGGGATAATGATCTGATAATCTAAAATCCCATCTCCGGTCATTTGTCTGCCCAAAAGACTATCAGTCAATTCTGCGCTTAGCAAATCCGGCATAAAAGTCAATCCCGCCGCTACAATACCTGTGTTCTTTAAAAAACTCAGTCTTGATATATTTTTAACTTTATCGTTTTCCATGTATTTAATTCCTTGTATATTTTACTATCCCAAATTGTGTTCTCTAGCTACTGAATCCCCATTATCAACTCTCAATTTTCAACTCTCAACTAAATGGCTAAGTTCCCTCCTGCGTCGGGATGACATCGTGGTTTGATTCACTATCCGTTTAACAATTTCAATTCTCCACTCTCAATTCTCAATTCTCCACTCTATCTTGAATTCCGGATTATCAAACACATTCTTTGAAAACTTATAATTACTGTAGCTGTCAATATCAATAAATCCTTCTTTATCAATAAAGTTGCCACTGATTTTTACATCATCGCCAATTTTTAACCCCTGAATCAGCTCTTTTTTATTCTTATACAACAAAGTGCTTAAAATAATAGCTTTTTCTGCTGACTTATTAGAGGAATCGAGAGGGATACTGAAATTTACTTCTGTAGTTGTCGGTTTTTCGATGATCTCTACCAAGGTTGCCTGCCAGGAATCAAATTTTAAAGACAGAGTATCCTTGACATAGGCTTTGGTTAAAAGTACTCCATTGTTGAGCTGGACACTCCGATTGCCTTTAGCCGCATCTGAGGAGTTAATTGCATCCCGGATGAATTTGACATAGTTCACAAATTTGATCTGATCTGCCGGGCCCTGGACTTCTGCATTTTGTCCGCAGGAGCTTAAAAGAAGCAAAATGCCTGCAATAATGAAATTTCTCATAGTCTTTTTATGGTTCAAAACCCAAACAAGCTATTTCTCAGGCTTGTATCAGGTTAGCTTAAATGTAGCCAATGGCTCTCAAAATTCCAATGATCCCAACAAGAATCCAGAATACATTCAATAGGGTGTAGGCACGATCTTTTTTGAGTATCGCACACCAGGAAAGCAGAAAAGCATCAATGGTATTGAAAATCCATACAAAAAGAAATGGGCTATCGGGACCTAGCCAGCTGACCAGTGTAAAGCTGAAAATCCGCATGATGACTCCGATCATTTCAAAAGCCTTTATATTTCGTAGTATAAATGGATTCATAGAGCACTGAAACTAAGTATTTGCTGTTTTATAAATGATGCAGGCATTATTTCGATTTTAAGGTGAAGGAACTCGTTATTGAAATACAGGAATTTCTTGAAAGCGAATGCACACCGATTATTGTTCGGGTATGTTTTCCGGCTTCTCCGAGTACCTCATTGAAGAGATTGGAAGCTCCGTTAGCTACTTCCGGACCATCATTCCAGTTTTCGGCATTCTGAAAATAAATATCAAGATGATTAAGGCCCTCAATGTTTTCAAATCCAATGAATTTTTGGATCTGTCCGATGATATTCCTTGCACAGATCCCTGCAGCTTCATAACCCTGTTCCGTGCTGATCTGATCACCCAAACGGCCGGCATGATGGAGTTGCCCATTCATTATCGGAAACTGAATCGCGACATAAGCAATATTGCCTCGGGTATTCACTGCGGTATAGGAACCGCCCGGATTAGGTAGATTTTTAAGATCAATTTTTAATGAATTGACATTTTGTAGGATATCCATAGGTATTTAATTGTTCAGGTGCCAAAATACACATCCGGAAGGAAATGACATCAGTTTCATGAAAAAAGGACAAACTCAGGGACTGAGAGCTTGTCCTTTTTGTGCGATGAATTGCGCTTATTCAGGTTTCAGCAAGGTCTTACTTACGCTTACTTTGTCGATCTTATCTCTTGAATAATAGATCGGAAAATGCTGGTCTTTGGTCCATGGCTCAAAAAGGTTTCTGTAAAAGGGACTTGCAGGATCGCCAGATTGTCCCGGACCATTTGTTGCTACTGCTGCATCCCAATCGCCGGTATTAACAATGATCCGGAAGGAAGCGCCAGCATTTTGGCGTAAGTTTCCACTGGTTGATCCCGGGGTGTCGCCATAACCACCGCGGGGCAGTGGACCAATGTCCAGGCGAGCCTTTATGCTGTCTTTTACAAGTTGGCCCAATGCATGCGCCATGTAACTGTGTTTAAATTTTTCTTGACCGTACTGCCATTTGCTTTTGTCGGGGCCAAGTTTTTCTTCGATATCTTTTAACCCGGCACTAAAGGCTTCTGTTAAAAAGCGATCGCGGCCGGCAATTGGATCCGGACCGAATTTTTTATCAGGATTCATGATCCAGTCGATTATTTTGCTGGTCTGCAGAGAAAGCAATCCTTTGACTGATTCCGGAATAAAACGTTCGGCAGCCTTTGTTTTGATCTGACTTTCCCAGGCCACATAGATTGTAGCTTCAATAGAGTTTGGGGTTAATTTAAAATCCCAGGCTTTGAGTTGGTCCCTGGCTTCTGCCTCTTTTCCCGAAAGGGATAAATTATTTAGCAGAGGAGTGATTGTTCTGGCCGGTATCGACAGATAATCCACCTGCAGAGCTTTCATGTTATCCATTGTTAGCTTTTTATCCGTACCTAAAACCTCATTGATGCGGTTTCCGCGGAAGGGATCTGCCCATGCAAAGCCGGTAGCATCCCAGCGGTTAAAATTCTCAGCGGTCAGATTCTGATTGGCAGTCGCAAAAAAGCCTTTTTCAGGATTATAGGTATGTGGACGTTCTTTAATTGGTAAACGGCCTTCCCATTCAAAGCGACCATCGCCCGGGACTGGTACCAGTCCGCTAGATTTTTTTCGAATGGGCTGATAACCAACCACCTGCCAGCCAATATTTCCTTTCTTATCAGCCCATATCATGTTCAGACTTGGAATATGACTGTAAGAGCATGCCTCGCGGAATTCTTCCCAGGTTTTCGCCTGATCCATCCTTAAAGAGGCGAGGTAAGGCGCTGCGCCTGGTTCCAGCCATCCGCAGCGGACTGCATAGGCCTTTTTATTCAGACTGTCGACATAGCTAACAGGGCCATGCCGTGTATAAAGCAAATCAACTGAAACATCAGATTCCCCTTTAACTTTAATTGTTTCCCGAATCACTTTCATATCCTCCCATTTCCCCTGGTATTGATATTGCCGCAGATTATTTGGGTTCAATTCATAAACATACAGATCCTCACTATCGGTGCCGAAAATGGTTAAACCCCATGCACCATATTCATTATGCCCGATTGAAATCCCCGGAATTTCTGGCTCACCGCCACCAACCACATTCCATCCCGGAGCAACCAGGTGACTCATATAACGTAGTGATGGGACAGATATCGTACGATGCGGATCATTGGCCATGAAGGCAGCACCTTCAGCCATTTTATCTGCCCGCACTACCCAGTTATTACTCCCAATGGATAATTTATCTTCTTTTGATTCATCCGCAGGTAGCATGTCAAGGCTGAGGCTCAGTTTCTTATCTCTACGATATTCCGCCTGAACATCTTCCGCCTCGAATTTTACAGTCGCCCGAAAAGCATCGTACAATTCCAGAATATCATCAAATAACAATTCTTTATTTATTGCCGGATCAAGTTCTATATCAGGTACTTGTGGATGAAATGAAGAAAGTTCTTTCACTTTTTCAGAACCCAGACGGGCTACTGCGCGACCAGTCTTCAATTCAACTCCGATATTTCCCAATAAGCCCTGGTGCCGGGAGATCACCACCTCGGGTGTCCATTTAGTGGGCTTAATGTTTAATAGTTTGAATTCTATGGGTAATTTTTCAGGTGTTTTAAGGATTTCCTCGATGTAGGCATTAACCCCATCGCTATAGGCGCTAATGATTTCTTCACCATCTTTATGATAATGGTTCATTTCCTGCTTCATATCCCCTCTGAATTTAAATAAACGGGAACCAATATCCCTCTTGACTTCCCTTTCGCCGAGGATTTCTGCTACGGTTCCGGTAGCTTGTCTTCTCCATATTTCGAATTGAAAGAGGCGGTCTTTGGCAGCGGCATAGCCTTGGGCAAAGAACAGATCATGCTGATTTTTCGCATAAATATGATTCACACCCCATTCATCCCTGATAATTTCGACAGGTTCTTTCAAACCTTTGACGGATAAATTATCAAAGCCGGATTTGCCGCAGGAATTGATAACTATTCCGATGAGAAAGATCAGGGTAATTCTCAGGGACTTTAGGTTAAAATGTTTGAATGATCTTGGGGCATGAATTGTCATAGATGTAAGATTAGGTAGTAAATCAGATTTTTTGCAAACTTTACTGAATATCAGTATTTTGGAGGATAGAATCAAACAAGGAATTCTTTTGTTACCTAAGAATATTATTTGCATTTATTTAAGCAACAGGCGACCATGAGTGATTTCAACAGAGAGAATGATGAATTTTGGAAATGGGGAATTATGTATAATAATCCTAATGATCCGGCGATTTGGGTTGATAAGCGTGTAGGCATTGGCTGGACCTTAAATTTTGCGCATAAAGAATCATGGGTTATTATTTTTATGATTCTTGCTATTCCTGTGGCTTTTTTGGTTTTTGCGGTTTTGGGATAGAGTGGGTTGGTTTTATGAGATTGAAGCCCTTAGCTGGTTTGAGTCAAAATTTGATCTAAACTCACTAAGTTCCCTCTCCGCCTAAGGCGGATTCGGGATGACAGTGTTTTTGGCACCTTATTTCTTCTAAGCAGCCTTCCAGCCTGTCATCCTGAACGAAGAGAAGGAACTTAGCGCTCTTGATACAAAATTTTGTCCTTAAATAAAGTTCAACAAACATTTCCTCTATCTTTTTATTAAATTGTTCTCTTTTCCAATCCTTTTTTATGAAAAAATTAAGATTATTAATGGCATTGACAATTAGTGTCATTGCCATGGGCTACATCAACAACAGCCTAGCGAATTTTCCTGATCAGGTACTCAGGAAGGACAGCATCCCCGGAGTTCAAAAGATCAAAGACATTATGATCTATGAAGACCCTCAGTTCTATTCCTCTTTTCCATCCATTATAAAACGTCCGAATGGCGAATTGCTTTTGGCTTTCAGACGGGCACCCGATCGGAAGGTGTTTGGGGAAGGCCATACGGATCATGTTGATCCTAACAGTTACCTGGTTTCTCTTAGATCAAAAGATGGTGAGAACTGGTCCAAGAATCCGGAACTGATCTATGCACACCCATTTGGTGGATCTCAGGATCCATGTTTGCTTCAACTACGCGATGGCACCTTATTGTGTACAAGTTATGGCTGGGCTTTTGTCAGGCCCGATGGTATGGCGAAGCTAAAAAAGCCTTATTTCCTCGCAGGAGGTGCGGTATTTTTAGGTGGCTATCTTGTTCGTTCAATAGATGGTGGAAAGAATTGGAAGCAGCCTATTTATCCACCTCATATTCAGCCAGAAATAAATATTAATCCGATGGGTGATCCTGTCCC
Organism: uncultured Sphingobacterium sp.; assembly: GCA_964356005.1. Taxonomy (GTDB): domain Bacteria; phylum Bacteroidota; class Bacteroidia; order Sphingobacteriales; family Sphingobacteriaceae; genus Daejeonella. The sequence goes on along the minus strand of CAYHGN010000065.1, from coordinate 1,945 downwards.
GGCTTACAACCGAGGTGCCCTGTATGAAGGAAAGAGCGGAAGAATATTCTGGGCGGTTGCAGCAAGTCATGCCCCCGGCAAAACTTCTGTTCATCTGATCAATTCTGATGATAAGGGGCAGACCTGGAACTATTCGGCTCCTGTGGCTGTTGATGATAAAATTTCATTCAATGAGACTTCGGTCTATGAAACACCCAAAGGGGATATTATAGCATTTCTGAGAACTGCAGGTTATGAAGATCAGGCTTGTATTGCCCGTTCTAATGATGGAGGCAAAACTTTCAGCAAATGGGAGGGAATGGGATTTAAAGGCCATCCTATAAATGCACTCCGCCTTCCGGATAAGCGTGTGCTAATCACTTACGGTTACCGGCATAAGCCTTTTGGTATCCGTGCCCGGATTCTGAATGAAGAGTGTACCGACTTTAAAACTGCTCCCGAGATCATTCTGCGTGAGGATGGTGGGAGTGGAGATATTGGTTATACCTGGCCGGTTCAGCTGAACAAAAAACGGGTTTTGGTTGTTTATTATTTCAATAAAGATAATGGGACCAGATCAATTCAGGGAACTGTCTTAGAAGTGGATTGATTGTAAGCTTGGATGTGGAATATGGTGAGAGGTTCCAGCTTTCGCTGGAATGACGCGTCATACAATCTTAAATTTGATTGATTGCAAGTGGAGTATGGTCGTAGGTTCCAGCTTTCGCTGGAATGACAAGTGTTGTTGGGGGATAAGGAGATTCCAGCTTTCGCTGGAATCGAACTGCGGAACCGCACGATAAGTGATGTTCCTTTAACTCATTTTTTGTCCTTGTTTCAGGTATTTTGTTTAAAAACTCCGATTCCAGCGAAAGTTGGAATCTCCCCATATCTACTCCTGATATGTCATTCCAGCGAAAGCTGGAACCTCCTTCACAATTTCTGATCCGATAAAATCGGATCCCGTGAAGACAGGAACCCCCGATCCTTTAATAAGGACATTATCTTAAGGCCTGTGGAGTATGAGCGCAAAGCGGGGCTACCGTTAAAGATTGCAGAACAGCAGTTTTTCAAATGATAAACCTTTTAGCATAAAGGAAAAGCATCTCTTTTTCTTAATCATAAAGATTTAAAATCCAAACAGCTTACTTAAACTTATCAGCCTCCCGATAAGCTTTAATCAATGCCAGTTCACCTTCTTTGCCCGGCATTGCATTTCCATGCTCCATACCAAGAACACCCCTAAAGCCTTTACTATCAATGTATTTGAAGACATTCCGGTAATTGATCTCGCCGGTTCCCGGTTCTTTTCTTCCAGGGTTATCACCGATCTGAATGTATGCGATTTCATCCCAGCATCTCTCCATACTTGTGATCAGATTTCCTTCATTTTTCTGCATGTGATAAATATCATACAGAATCTTGCAGGAAGGACTATTTACACCTTTACAGATCATATGTGTTTGGTCGGAATGGCGCAGGAACAGGTTCGGGGTATCGCTGAGTGGTTCAAGGACCATAATCAATCCATGCGGCTCCAGAATTTCAGCACCACGTCTCAATGCCTCGATCACATTTCCGGTTTGTATGCCGATGGGTAGAGCACGCTCAAAATCGCCGGGAACTACTGTTGCCCATTTTGCGTTCACCCGCTTGGCTACTTCCACAGCCTGACGGCATCCATTTAAAAAGATATCGATGTATTCTTTTTTACCCGCTGCGAGCGTATTTGCACCGTTTCCACCTTTATCAACCACGAATACTCCCATGGTCATGTTGAGCTTTGCCAGAGTATTTCCTATTTCTTCCTGCAAAGCTACCGGGCGCTTCATTAAACCATTGTCCTCAATGCTTCTAAAACCCTGGTCGTGCATGAATTTAATCTGATCGATAAAATTTTCTCCGGCATGTGCAGCAAACATGCCGGCATGCGGGGCATAATCCAGATTAAAGGTTTTTTCTGCCC
>CAYHGN010000064.1:0-19914 GCA_964356005.1 uncultured Sphingobacterium sp. | reverse complement strand
GGCCTCAGGGACGCTTTTTTCATTTCATTGAAATCTATTACCGATTTAATTGCGTAATTGTCTATGAACATGATGAAATTAATCCATTCATGTAAGGGTAACAATATATAAACGAAAACGATGAAATCATTATTAAGTATAGCAGTACTAATTTTATTTATAACATTATCAAGCTGTGGACAAACAAATTCCCAAAGCAAATCCAAGAACAGTAAAGTCTTAACATTTCCTGTACAGAAATCTGAGGCAGAATGGAGAAAAATCCTCAGTCCAAATTCCTTCGAAATCATGGTAAAAAGAGGAACAGAACCACCATTCCAGAATGCATATAATGACAATCATCAAAAAGGCATCTATGTTAGTGCAGCCACAGGTGAAGCTTTATTCAGTTCTGAGGATAAATTTGAATCTGGAAGTGGCTGGCCGAGCTTTACAAAAGCTATTAAAGCAGGTGTTATAACCGTTGTCACAGATAACAGTCATGGAATGGTTCGTGATGAAGTTATCGAAACCAAAACAGGACTTCACCTGGGTCATGTTTTTGATGATGGTCCGAGAGACAAAGGCGGAAAACGCTATTGCATGAACTCGGCAGCACTAAAGTTCATTAAAAAGTAATCAGGAAAGATTTCTGACAGCGGTATTCATTGGTTGGATACCTGATACCAAAATCTGCTCAAAATCCAATCCAATGGTCAGGTCAATCCAATCCGGATTAACAGACCGGATCATTCTATCTTTCTGAATACGCGTAAATTTGCTGATTAGTTTGAAGCGTTCCAATGCAAGGCTTTCAGAATTTAATTCCTCAAAATAAACCAGCCTCGTTAATTGCTGTCCGGAATCAAAAAATAAATTTGGCATCTGTCTGTAAAAACTCATAGTCTTCATCAGGTCAGAACTCATCCCTACGTGGATACAACTGCGGTTACGGTCTGTAACTAAATAAACAAATTTTCTGGCGTTCATGGCTGGTTTAATTAGGATCGGCATATATTAAAATTTTAATTTTTAATTCTGAAAATATTTACTAATTTTATGAGCATAAATTTACTAACATTTTTAGTATTTCCAAATTTATTTTAAAATGTCAAACATTTCTTCAAATCTGAAGTACCTCCGCAAGAAAAAAGGGCTAACGCAGCAGCAATTTGCTGACACTCTTGAAATCAAACGCTCCCTTGTTGGAGCTTATGAAGAGGATCGGGCTGAACCTAAATATGAATTGCTAAAAAAATTCGCTGAATTTTATGAGCTTTCAATGGATGAACTCATCAATGATCGTATTGATGACCGATGGAAACCTAAACCTAAGGGAGATCCCGCAAATATCAGAGTGTTAAGTATTTCTGTTGACAGCCAGGACCGGGAGAATATCGAACTAGTTCCGGTAAAAGCAAGCGCAGGCTATTTGAATGGCTATGGAGATCCCGAATATATCAGTGAATTACCAAAATTCCATTTACCTATGTTCCGCCAGGGTACTTATCGTGCGTTTGAAATTAAGGGAGATTCAATGCTCCCCCTTCAATCGGGAACAATTGTGGTTGGCGAATATCTTAGCAACTGGAATGATGTAAAACCAGGCGACACTTATGTAGTGATAAGTAAAAACGATGGCATAGTCTATAAAAGAATAGGAAACAGGATAAAAGAAAATAAGACACTAAAACTTATTTCAGACAACCCTGTTTATGAACCTTATTCCATTCAGGCGGATGAATTACTTGAAATATGGAAAGCAAAAGCATTTATCAGTACAAATTTTCCAGAACCCGCACCTGAACCAACGCTCGAAACCCTGACTAACATGGTAACGCAAATGCAAAAATCTATCTCAAACCTCGATAAAAACCGGAATTAACATATTTTAACATATCCATTTTAAACTATCGTTCAATAAAATCATCTATCTGATTAAATAAACACATACAGATATGAAACAGTTATTGATTATTACAGCCCTATTTGTCGGAGTTATAACTAGCGGCTTTGCTCAGGATAGCACACTAAGAAAGAGACCCGCAGGACCAGGTCCACACGGACAGCATTCTGGGCAGCAGATGAAAACACCTGAAGAGCGCGCAAAAATGAGCGCAGATGCTTTGGAAAAAAGATTAAACCTTAGTCAGGAGCAGAAGGATAAAGTTTATGCACTAAATCTGGAACGCGCCGAAAAAATGGAAAAACTCCATAAATCTGAAATGGATTTGAGAAAATCTCAGATGGAGAAGCGCAAAGAAATCATGATGGAGTCTGAAAAGAAAATGAATAAGATTCTGAATGAGGATCAGCAAAAAGCGATGGAAGAAATGAAACAAAAATCTAAAGAAAGAATGAAGCAAAGGTCGGAACACAGACCGGGTATGAGGAAAGGTTGATAATTCCTTGATTCATTACTAATAAAAGCGGCCCATTTCAGGCCGCTTTTATTATTTTTAACAAAAAAATTTTGAAAGACATCAATACTTTCATTTCAGAAATTCTGCAGCAGCGTATAAAAGACCATTCGCTGCGCACTTTAAAACCGGAGAATGCTCTGATCGACTTTTGTTCAAACGATTATCTGGGTTTTTCGCGATCAGAAGAACTTAAAAGCTTATTCGAAACTGAAGTAAAGAATTATCCGGCATATCGATTGGGATCTGGTGGTTCAAGGTTACTGGCCGGCAATCACAGCTTTACAGAAAGCCTGGAGAATAAGATCGCCATTTTTCACGATGCAGAAAGCGCACTGATTTATAATTCAGGATTTGATGCTAATATTGGGCTTTTTGCATCCATACCTCAGCGGGGTGATACCATTATTTCAGATGAGTTTATCCATGCGTCTATAATCGATGGCATAAGATTAAGCCACGCATCCCGCTATGTATTCAGGCACAATGACCTCTCCAGTCTGGAGCAAAAATTAAGCCTCGCCAAAGGAAAGATATTTATAGTTGTTGAAAGTGTGTATTCGATGGATGGAGATGAAGCTCCACTCAAAGAAATAGCAAAACTTGCAAAGCAATACAATGCTGCACTAATTGTTGACGAAGCTCATGCTGTCGGAATATTCGGAGAATCGGGCAGAGGTATGGTACATAAACTGGAACTTTGCAATGAGGTATTTGCAAGAATAATCACCTTTGGCAAAGCTCTGGGTACTCATGGTGCCGCTATTTTGGGAAGCAGCCAATTAAGATCCTATCTTATTAATTTTTCAAGAGCATTCATTTATACCACTGACGCACCATTCCTGAGTCATTTGGCGGTTAAATGTGCTTACTCGCATCTCAAAAGCAGGAATCATCAATCAGATCTTCATAATCGTATACAGTTTTTCAGACAAAACATCAAAGCCGGAATGAATCTAATGAATAGCAGATCAGCCATTCAAATTATTGTTATTCCCGGTAATGATAAAGCAAGGGAAGTTGCCCACCTCATACAAAAAAATGGATTTGATATCAGACCTATCCTGAGTCCGAGTGTTGCAGAAGGATCTGAACGCCTGCGGATATGCCTGCACAATCATAATTCAATGGTGGAGATTAAAAATCTTTGTGAAATTATAAACGATATACTTTGAATAAACGTCCCATTTTTATAACAGGCATAGGAACAGGGGTTGGTAAAACAATAGTTTCTGCAGTTCTGGTTGAAAAGCTGAAAGCCGATTACTGGAAACCTATCCAATCAGGCGACCTTGATAACAGCGATACAGACCTTGTCAGAAGTTTGGTATCAAATAGTAAAACAGTTTACCACCCAGAAGCATATCGGCTTACGCAGCCCTTCTCACCGCACAAATCGGCTGCAATTGATGGAATTAAAATTGATCCTGAACAAATTTTGACTCCGGAAACTAACAATCAATTAATTATTGAAGGAGCTGGTGGATTGATGGTACCTCTGAACGAGTACTTTCTAATGATTGACCTGATAGAAAAACTGGATGCCGAAGTAATATTGGTATCAAAAAATTATTTGGGAAGTATAAACCATACACTCTTATCAGCTGAAATTCTGAAGATTCGAAAAATTAAAATCAATAGAATTGTATTTTGTGGGGAACAGGACCGGAGTTCTGAAAAGGTTATTTTAAAATATTTAAAGTGCGATGTTATTCGTGTCCCGCATTTTGCTCAATTAAATAGCGATACCATACGCAAATTTGGTTTTGAATTAGACTTTTAACCATACTTTAGGCAAAAAAAAATGGTCAGCAATAATTTGCTGACCATTTTTTTGTTTAAAAAAGTACCAATTACGGAGTAATAGTAAGTGTGTACTTTCTGAAATTAGGATTTGGTTGAATACCACCTGCAGCCTGATCCAAATTGATTATTAATTTAACTCCAGCAGGTGCTGTAACGCTACCAGAAATCAAAGTAATAGGAAGGATTACAGAACTGCTATTAGCTGCTAAATCAACAGTACCACTAGCAGGTACAGTGTAATGCGTACCCCTGATAGCAGTACTTGCAGGATCGATATTAAAGGTAAGAGCCAAGGTAGAACCTAGCTGCGGACCAACCAACTGAATAAATGCATCTGCAGATCCTGCCACTGCATTCGATTTTACCGTTTTGGCAATAGGTTTAAATTCTAATACTGTAGGGCCATCAAATGCTTTATCATTGTCAGGAAAACAAGCTGAAACGCTTGTAATTACTACAAAGATGAATAGATATTTTATATACTTCATGATTTTTAAGTTTAGTATCCTGGGTTTTGTTTGATTAGTGGGTTTAATAATACCTGAGCTTGTGGAAGCGGAGCTAATACTCTAAAGTCAGTATACAATAAAGTTGGTACACCTGCAGGTTTAGGAATATTTAAACCTCTTCTTTTAAAGTCAAAGAAACGATGTCCCTCAAGATGCAACTCAACTCTTCGCTCATTAAAAATTAATGTCAGCAAATCAGCACCAAGCGTTGTAGCAGGTACAGCATCTAATCCTCTGTTTGTTCTTAATGTTGTTAAATCAGCCTGCGCCAAAGCTGCTTTATTTTGTTGAGCACGAGCTTCAGCACGAATCAAATAAACCTCTGAAAGACGAATTACTGGAATATTGTTGAAGAAATTACCTTTGTGAGCAGGGAATTTTAAACTATATGAAACAAGCACACCATTATCAAGTGTCTGATCAAACGCAGTTCTTCTGACATCCCCAGCCTCGAAGGAATTTAATAATTCTGTTGTAGCTCTTACCGCAAATATACCACCTACAGTTTTTTGAGTTAAAGAATTCATTGAATTATTAATACCGTCTACTGTTGAAAATTGCTCAGTACGATAATCAATCTCAAACATAGACTCACGGTTTGGAACTGAAGCGAATGAGGCAATGTAATTAGTTGCATTGGCTAAATTTGTAACGCTTTGCTTATTGGCAATAGCATCAGTTGCTGCCTGTTCTGCATCAGCCCATTTACTTTGATAAAGGTAAACCCGGGCTAATAAAGCAAAAGCAGCACCTTTGCTTGCTCTGAAAACACTTGCACTGCCAACAGCATTTGGTAATAAAGTTGTGGCCTGTTTAAGATCATTCTCAATGCTGGTATATACCGCAGCTACTGAAGAACGAGGCTTAAAATCGGCCTTAGTCACGTCATCAGTAGGCTCTGTACGTAAAACAATTCCTTCACTAAACGCGTTTACAAACACACCTGGCTCGTATCCATAAATACGTACCATATCGTGGTTAAACATTGCTCTCATAAACAATGCTTGTCCTTTAAGTGCATCTTTATCTGCCTGGGCTGCTGTTACCCGATCAACATTTGCAATAATGAAGTTAGCTTCATTGATAGCAGGATAAAGAGTATTCCATAAATCCAAGTGCGCATTTGGTGTATTTATACGTTCACCTACGTATCTACCACCGGAATTGGCAGTGATAGTATAGTTATCAGCTAAAACATCAGGAGCTATCAGCATACGTTGTCCGTAATAATTGAAAGACTGAGCCCTTGAGTAAAGCGATATGGATATGGCATTAACACTAGTAAAATCGACTAATGCGGTGCTAGCGTCAATTGATTGTTTGGGCTGCACGTCGAGTGCATCTTTACATGAAGTTCCGGCTAAAACCAGACTCACAATAGATGCAGCTAATATTTTCTTATACATAATTTTCAATTTATAAATTATAAACCTATTTGAAGTCCACCAGTGTAAGTCCTGGCCTGTGGATTATTTCCTATTTCGTTGAGTCCAATTGGAACCTCCGGATCTAATCCAGGGTACTTAGTAAATGTTAATACATTTATTCCAGTAGCAAATAAACGGATGTTACGAAGTTTTACTTTTGATGCAATACTTGCAGGAAGATTATATGCAAGTGTAATATTCTTCAAACGAATATATGACGCATCATATAGGTACCTGGTAGAACCTGTAGTAACAGGTATCGATAAACCACCTACATTGTTAGGGTGAGGTGTCTGGCGTAATACTCTAGGAACTGCAGTTATTTGACCCGGAGTAGTCCATTGTTCAGATAATTGAGATACAATCTGATTATCATCAGAATATCCTGAATTATAAATATTCTGGAAAATAGAAACATAAGCCTTATTTCCATATTGATACTGGAATAGAAAATCAAGACTTAAATTCTTATATGAAACCGTGTTATTCAATCCTCCAAAGAATTTAGGATATCTGGTTCCCTGAATTTTCTGATCTGTTGCTGCAACTGTATTGTAGGTATAGTCGCCATTTGAATCATACCACATTGGTCTTCCATCTGCAGGATTAACACCAGCCCATCCGTAAGTATAAATGATATCAATAGGCTGACCAACAAAATAAGTTGTTCCAATCCTATCTTGACCCTGAAGTAATTGAAGCACCTTATTTCTTTGAAAAGAAATGTTGAAATCTGTATTCCATCTCACTCCGGATTTAGTATTCAGGTTTACAGTATTTAAAGCAAACTCGATACCTTCATTTTCAACCTTTCCAATGTTTTCATTGATAGATCCAAATCCTGAATCAGACACTAATGGACGACTTAATAAAAGGTTAGAGTTTACCCGACGGTAAACATCAATACTACCGCTTATACGGTTACCAAATAATCCATAATCTATACCAATGTTAGTTGTAGCTGCCTGTTCCCAGGATAAATTTGCGTTACCCAGCTGAGATGGACGAATACCATTAGCTCCAAGATAAGCACCGCCGGCACCAAACAATGCACGTGATGCAAAATCTGCAATTTGATCATTACCAACAACTCCATAACTTGCACGAAGTTTCAAATCAGAAATAACCTTATTGTCTGCCAGAAAATCTTCTCCGGAGATTCTCCAGGTACCAGATACACCACCAAATAGTCCGTATTGCTTTTCAAGACCAAAACGTGAACTACCATCGTATCTCAGGGTTCCTGCTACATAGTATTTTTCCTTGTAGTCGTAGTTAAGTTTGGTGAATAAACCTGCTTTTTTGTAGCCTGTGAAAAAACCATTTATAGTAAGCGGAGTTCCATTCTGTAAACTTCTGAAAAAAGGATTAGGAAATCCAGATCCTGTAGCTGATGCACTCTCAACATTTTGCTCCTTTAATTCACCACCTAACAATGCACCTAAAGTATGACTTCCAAAACTTTTATTCCAGTTGGCCGCTACGTTTGAGTTCCAATCCAAATTACGGGTGTTAACAACCGAAGATGTACCACCATTACCAGAAAATGCAGGAATTGTAGCAGGACGCTGATTATCGTCACGTGTATCTACGAAATCAATACCAGTAAATCCGGTAATTGAAAGTGAAGGAGTAACTTTATACGTGGCAGAAAAATTGCTTACAGTTTGTAAGGCATTACCTTGTCTGAATTCCTCTTTTGCACCTTGAACGATGTTGTATGCAAATCCGGCTTTTAATGCAGATCCCTGTGTATATTTTCCATCAGGCTGATAAATTGGTACATCCGGACGTAAGGTAAATGGATAATAAACCGGACTATTTACAAAAGCACCATCAGCGATTGTACCAAATACTCTTGACGCTGTCATTGAAATATTGGCGTTAATATTTAATTTATCATTAACCTTGTGTCCAATATTGCCTCTGAATGTTCCTCTTTTGAAAAAAGCTTCAATTAACTGAGCATCCTGGTCAGTATATGAACCTGAAATAAAGAAACTTGTTTTGGCATCCCCACCTGAAAATGATAAATCATAAATTCTTGATTTGCCTTCACGAGCAATTGCATCAAACCAATCTGTACTTGGGGCAGAAGTATTGGCAGGATCGCCAAAAAACGCAATAGCAGCAGCCGGTGTCTGTCCAGCATTCACTGCACCCGGAACTTTGAATTGAGCATATTGCTGTGCATTCATCACATCATAGCGAGCAATATTTTGCATAACACCTTGCTGCGCAGAAAAGTTAACTATTGTAGCACCGCTTTTACCTTTTTTGGTAGTAATTAAAACAACACCATTAGCAGCAGCAGCACCATAAATTGATGAAGCGGCAGCATCTTTCAAGACCTCAATAGTTTCAATATCATTTGGATTGATAGATGCAAGTGTATTGGTAGAGGCTTGTCCAGAAATACTTCCTGTCTTCACCTGAACACCGTCTATAATGTAAAGCGGATCATTTCCCGCGTTGATTGAACCCACACCACGAACCCTAACGTTAATAGCACCACCTGGCTGACCACTTTGAGAAGTTACCTGTACACCGGCAGCACGACCTTGTAAGGCCCGGTCAAAACTCTGAATAGGCAGGTTTTCAATTTGCTTTCCGGTAACACGCGCACTTGCAGAACCCACATCACGTTTTTGAGCAACTCCATAACCTGTTACGACTACTTCAGCAATTAACTGCGAGTCAGAAACTAATCGAACGTTTACATTACCTGAAGATCCGATAGTAATATCTTGTGTAACATAACCGATGTAGGTAAAAGCTAAAACCTTTACATCTGAAGGAACGCTGAGGGAAAAAGTTCCATCCCCACCCGTAGTAGTACCTGCTGTACCCCCTTTGACACGAACTGAAACTCCAGGTAGAGGGAGACCATCATCGGCTCCTAAAACTCTACCAGTGATTGTCTTATTTTGTGCCATTGCGCTTGTGATAGCGACTAAGCATAACAATAAGAAAGCTAGTAATTTTCTTTTCATTTTTATTATTGTTTAGTTTGATAATTGGTTTCAATCCGTAGATACGGACTTAAGGGAACAATAATAAGTTTTCTAACACAATATTCATGTATTCAAACTGTAACTTTAGAGTAACAAAAATGTTGCAATTAACAATTTGATTACCAATAAATAATGTATTCATATCCTAAGTAAACTTATAGCTATTCAAACGAGAAAATTATTAATTCAATGTTATTTAAACATTAATTCAATAGCTGAGCAAAAAAAAATGCTTACTGACAGGTTCGGGTTCCTAATAATCTGCATCTGCATGTAAAAACTTCTTTCCAGCCGGAGAAAATAACCGGGGAATGATTCCTAAATTTGAGCACAGCAAAATATTGCTGAATTTTTAAATTCTACAAAATCGATATGCAAATAATTTCAGTTATTGGCTCAGGTACGATGGGGAATGGTATAGCTCATACCTTCGCATTGTCGGGTTATCTCGTTCATCTGGTAGATATTTCAGAAGAAAGTCTAAAAAAGGGAATGGAAAGCATTCATAAAAATCTGGATCGTCAGATTTCCAAAAATCTTATTACCGATGAACTGAAGCTAAAGGCGATCAATAATATTAAAACGTTTACAGATCTGGCAATAGCCGTCCATGACTCGGATCTGATCATTGAAGCTGCAACAGAAAATCAGGGAATTAAACTTCAGATATTCAGAGATCTGGATCTGTATTGTAAACCTGAAGCCATTCTTGCATCAAATACCTCCTCTATCTCTATCACTACAATAGCCTCTGCTACTAAAAGACCGGATAAAGTGATTGGTATGCACTTTATGAACCCGGTACCCGTCATGAAACTGGTTGAAGTAATTCGGGGATACTCAACTTCTGATGAAGTCACCAAAAATATAATGGAGCTTACGCTTAAACTAAATAAGACACCTGTTGAGGTAAATGATTATCCCGGGTTTGTTGCTAACCGAATTCTAATGCCAATGATCAATGAGGCTATTTACACTTTGTTTGAAGGTGTTGCCGGTGTTCATGAGATAGATACTGTTATGAAGCTTGGCATGGCACATCCCATGGGTCCTTTACAATTGGCTGATTTCATCGGACTGGATGTTTGCCTGGCAATAATGAATGTGTTACACGAGGGTTTCGGAAACCCAAAATACTCTCCTTGTCCCCTTCTGGTTAAAATGGTCACGGCAGGTCAGTTGGGAGTCAAATCAGGTAATGGATTTTATGACTATTCAAAAAATCCTAAAGAAGCAGAGGTTTCGAGCAAATTCATTAAGTAATCAGGTAAATTATGGGTTTGATTACCTGTTATTGACCGTCATTCCGAAGGAGGCCCGCCTGACCGGACGGGCAGGTACGACTGAGGAATCTGTTTCAAAATAATATTCATTGTTAAGTATTTTAAACCTGTAGGCCGTTATAATTGTAAAAGATTTCTCCACGCATCTGAATTATTGAAAATGGAATAATGCTACCCACGCGTTCGAAATGACGGTAATTCAATTCTCATCCCGATAACTATCGGGACTCAATTCTCAATTATTTACATTCTAGAAGGCACCTTTATCCCAAGTAAACTCATCCCTTTGTTAATTGTTTCTGCGCATGCGGCCGCAAGATCAAGTCTGAAATTTTTGACATTTGAATCTTCTGCTTTTAAAATGCTTTCCTCATGATAGAATTTATTAAAAAGTTTAGCGAGCTCAAAAACATAATTGGCAATATGCGCCGGACTATATTCCTTTGCTGCTGCTGATATGACATCGGGGTATTTACTAAGATTAACGATCAGTTCCTTTTCGAGGATTGTCAAGTCCAGGGAATGATCATTTGACAGCCTGTTTTTGTAATCTGCTTTTGCCAGCACAGACCGTATTCTGGCATGAGTATATTGAATAAATGGACCTGTATGCCCCTGAAAATCAATAGATTCATTAGGATCGAACAATAGTCTCTTTTTGGGTTCTACCTTCAAAAGGAAAAACTTAAGGGCACCCAGACCGATCATATTGTAGAGATCAGCCTTTTCTTCTTCAGTGAACCCATCAACTTTTCCCAATTCCTCCGTTCGTTCCTTCGCTGTCCGGATCATATCATCCATCAATTCATCAGCATCAACAACAGTCCCTTCTCTTGATTTCATTTTACCGGAAGGAAGGTCCACCATTCCATATGACAAATGATATAATCCCTTTGCCCATGACTTCCCTAATTTCTGCAGGATCAGAAACAAAACTTTAAAATGATAATCCTGCTCATTACCAACCACATAAATGGACTTATCCACTTTAAAATCATCATATTTTAATTGGGCAGTCCCAAGATCCTGAGTAATATAAACCGAAGTTCCATCAGCACGCAAAACCAGCTTCTGATCCAGTCCATCCTCAGTGAGATCTATCCAGACTGAACCATCTTCCTTTGTAAAGAAAACACCTTTCTCCAAACCTTCATCAATGATATCCTTTCCAAGTAAATAAGTATCCGACTCATAATAATACTTGGCAAAATCAACCCCAAGCTGAGTATAGGTTTGTTCAAAACCGGCATATACCCATGAATTCATCATAGACCACAATGCTTTGACCTCCGGATCACCGGCTTCCCATTTCAAAAGCATTTCCTGTGCCTGCCTGATGACAGGAGCATTCTTCTTGGCTTGCTCTTCCGTCTGACCTTCCCTGATAAGATCTGCAATCTGCTTCTTGTATTCCTGATCAAAAATCACATAATACTTACCTACCAGATGATCACCTTTCAAACCGCTGCTTTCGGGTGTTTCAGCATTGCCAAATAAAGCCCAGGCAAGCATTGATTTGCAAATATGGATACCGCGGTCATTGACCAGGTTTACTTTAATAACCTCATAACCATTAGCTAAAAGTATCTCTGCCACAGAATAGCCCAATAAATTGTTCCGAACATGCCCCAGATGGAGTGGCTTATTGGTATTTGGAGATGAATATTCAACCATAACACGTTGCCCATTAGCAGGAAACTGGCCAAAACCATCCTTTAAAATACTATTTTGTAATTGATCAATCCAATAGGAATCTGAAATAGAAAGATTAAGAAAACCCTTAATAACGTTAAAGGCAGTTACTTCCTGAATTTGCCCCTTCAAATACTCACCAATCTCAGCCCCTGTTTGTTCAGGTGTTTTTTTTGAAAACCTTATAAAAGGAAAAGTTACCGCAGTTACCTGACCCTCAAACTCTTTTCTGGTTTCCTGAATAACAATACTATCTATTTCAATATCAGTTTGATAAAGCACTGAAACAGCCTTTTGAATATGTTTTACTATGGTATTTTCTATTGCCATATGTTTTGGGTATTCACCCTGTAATTTAATCGTTAATTAATGCGTTTGTTGCTCTTAATAAAATCTCGAATGCATTTTCGGCCATTAGATTCTCCTTGTCAAGTGTTGGATTTACCTCTACCATCTCAAACCCGCAAACTTTTTCACTGCACATAAGTCGGGCAAGTAAATTTCCGGCTTCCCTTTCAGTGATACCATTTGGCACAGGTGTTCCGGTACCTTTTGAAATACCCGAATCCAATGCATCCACATCAAATGAGACATAAATCAGGTCGCAGTTCTGTAAATATTTAAGTGTATCAAGCGCAACCCGCTCTACTCCTCTCTTTCTGACCTCTGAAGGTGGAAAGTTTTTTACTTTATGTTTATTCAGCAAATATTGTTCAGGAGGTTCGGAATCCCGCATGGCAATATAAACCAGGTCGCTATACTTTATTTTGGGGGCAATATTAGCAACGTTTTTTAACTGATACCAGTAATTTACTGTCTCCTGATCAGGTACATTAATTTTTGACTCTATATTATCCTCATCCAAAACTATCGCAAGCGGCATTCCATGCAGGTTTCCTGATGGAGTGGTGTATGGTGAATGAATATCAGAGTGAGCATCGATCCAAATCACACCTAACCGGCTCTTAGGATAGGCTTTACGGATACCAGAAATAGTTCCTGCAGAACAGCTATGATCACCCGACAAAATAATTGGAAATTCCTTATTCTTAATGGTCTTTGCCACTTCCTCTGCGATTCGTTCCACCATTGTGAGTACTCCCGATACCCTTTTCGCAAATTGATTACCGGCAGTCTCAAGTAAAAGATGATTCTCATTTGGCACTTCGACGCTCTTGAACTTTTTAAAATATCTACTTCCAAAGTCGAGTGCTGCAATTTTTATTGCATCAACTCCCATACTTGAACCGCGCGTTCCGGCTCCGATTTCAGATTTGACCTCAATTATTCTTAGTTCACGCATGCCCCTGTGCCTTTTGCTTTTCGAATCATAACATAGGCTTAATATTTTTAAGCTTCGTATTATGTTCTATGCTATATGCTTTTTATATCTTTGCCAAAATTATAAAAAAATGCAGAGTTACGCGGAGTTTCTTGATTTAAGCGTGGGGTTCCCTCAGGATGGATTTGACATCATTGAGGATGAACTCTATTTCCATGATCTGAACCTGATGGAGATGATTGAAACCTATGGTTCACCCCTCCGGTTCACCTATTTACCGATAGTAAGTAAAAAGATCCAGCAGGCAAAACTATTATTCCAGGCAGCCATCGTGAAGAATAACTACCGCGGTGGTTATAAATATTGTTATTGTACCAAAAGTTCTCACTTCAGGCATATTGTTGAGGAAGCCTTGCGTAATGACATCCACCTGGAAACTTCTTCGGCATTTGATATGCCTATGATCGATGCGCTCGAAAAGAAAGGTTCATTGAACAAGGATATTACAGTGATATGCAACGGGTTTAAAACTTTCCAGTACAAACAGTATATCATTGATATGCTGCACGATGGATTTAAAAATATTATCCCTGTATTGGATAATAAAGAGGAGTTCAATATCTACGATGATGAACTGGATATTCCATGCAGCATCGGTATGCGTATTGCTGCCGAAGAACAGCCTGATTCACAGTTCTACACCTCCAGATTGGGAATCAGAATGGAAGATATTATTGAGTTTTATAATCATAAAATTGCCCTCAACCCAAATTTTAAAGTAAAACTGCTTCATTTCTTTATAAATTCAGGAATCTCGGACACACCATACTATTGGAATGAGCTTGAAAAATACACGATCCTTTACTGCAAGTTCAAGAAAATAAATCCTGATCTCGACACTCTGGATATCGGTGGAGGAATGCCATTCAAAGATTCCCTTGCATTTGATTTCGACTATGAATACATGGTGAATGAGATTGTAAAACGAATCAAAGAGATTTGCGCAGAACATGATGTTGTAGAGCCTGATATCATCACTGAATTCGGAAAATATACTGTTGCTGAAGCTTCCGGTATACTTTATAAAGTGCTGGGAAGAAAACAACAAAATGACCGTGAAAAATGGCTGATGCTGGATGGTTCTTTCATTACCAATCTTCCTGATGTTTGGGCGCTGAATCAGAAATATATTCTTGCTCCTATTAATAACTGGGATTCTGAGTACGAGCGGGTAAATCTGGGTGGAATTACCTGCGATGGACAGGATTATTACAGTCAGGAGGCACATATGAACAACGTTTTTATGCCTAAGACCAGAAAAGTACAGTACCTGGGATTTTTTCACACAGGTGCATATCAGGAAGTTCTAAGCGGTTATGGTGGTATACATCATTGCCTGCTTCCTTCACCAAAACATGTAATCATCCGACGCAACCGGGATGAAACCTTTAATTTTGAAGTATTTGGCGAGGAACAAAACAGTAAACAGGTTTTAAAGATATTGGGTTACTGACCCGAGCCCGGATCAACCATTTTCATTATATGCAGAAATACTATTTTCTTCTTCTATTACTGTTTCCATTGATGTCTTGTTCTCAGAATAAAACAACTGAATCTCCGGCAGAAATAAACGACAGAATAATGCCTCAACAAAATTTCACGTCTCTGAAGTTTGAGGCAGAAGGAAAACCATGTGTCGCCTTAATTAATAATCGCTACATCGGCTTCAAAGAAAAAGCAAAGTTTTCACTGTCGCTTTTTATTACGGTGAACACAATTGACAAAAACAAGGATGGTCATCCTAATGAAAAAGAAAGTGAAATTTTCAATGCCCTGCAAACGGAGATCATTTCAGAATTGAGTAAGGTACTTGGTCCATACTGTTATGTCGGTACAACCACTATACCCGGATATCGTGATATTCTGCTCTACATTAATCCCTTAGACCGCGGAAAAGCAATTGAAATTCTCAAAATAATCAAGGATAAAAATAGTCGTGTAGACACTATTTCCTTTGAAGAAGATGTGGACTGGGAAGCTGTAGCCTCATTTTATGAGGCCATAGCCCTCAAAAATTAAGTATCGAACTTATCCAGGAGTTTAATTAGCGTGGCGAAATCTTTTGGATATGGTGCCTCAAATGTCATCTCCGTATTTTCATCAATTTTAAAGGAAATCTGACGTGCATGCAATGCAAACCTCTTCATGACAGGAAATTCTTCCTGATCTTTACTTAATCTGTATCCTCGCTTTATTTGAGATAAATACACCGGTTTACCTCCATACATTTCATCACCTGCGATATTAGCCCTTTGAGAGGCAAGATGAATCCTGATCTGGTGCATTCTACCGGTAATAGGCCTGCATTCCACCAGGGTATAGTGTTTATAATACTTTAGTGAATTAAAAATAGTTTCTGCAGGCTTTCCTTCCTGACGGTTAATAGCAACGTTCTTTGCACCAAGGTTCAAAATAGGCAGATCGACATGCAATTCTTCAAAAATATGTGTACCATTAATTACTGCATGATACACTTTATTTACTTTCCTATGTTCAAATTGCATGGAAACAAAACGGTAGCTCTCCGGATTTTTCGCGATGATGAGTACTCCAGATGTCTCCCTGTCTAAACGATGACAGATCTGTGCGTCATCAGAATACTGTTTGGCCATTCTGAGCAAATTAATATCTCCACCTTCCCTATCGTCAAGCGAACTTAAGAAAGCAGGCTTATTAACAATGATCAGATTGCTATTCTCAAAAAGTATTAGATCTTCGAATTTAGGGAATTTCACAAATGCAGTATTAGACTGCAAAAATAGGATTTAAATTTTAGCAGAGCCATCTAAAGCTAAAAGACTAAAGGGGGAAAGCTTAAAGCCTAAGCTAATTGAAAATTCTAAAGTTGGATACTAACCCTTTCTACTTTCAGCTTTCAACTTTTAGCTTTGAATTAGACTATTTTAATTCAAACTTGTACCCTACTCCTTTTACAGTGCTCACATATTTATCGCCAAGTTTTTCACGAAGCTTGCGTATGTGAACATCAATAGTACGGTTGGTCACTACAACCGAATCTTCCCATATATTTTTGAGAATCACCTCGCGGGTAAAGACCTTTCCTGGTTTGGATGCAAGAAGATATAATAATTCAAATTCCTTTTTGGCAAGTACAACCTTATCGCCTCTTTGATATACCAGAAACGCTTCACGGTCTATTACCAGATCACCGATTTCGAGTTTATTTTCAATCTCTATGTCTGACTGTACATTTCTTCGTAAAATGGCATTAATCCGGCTAGTTAATGCTCTTGGTTTAATTGGTTTTGCGATGTAGTCGTCTGCGCCAACATTAAATCCCGCAATCTCAGAATACTCTTCACTACGGGCGGTCAAAAATACCATAAATGTATTCTTAAAGTCATTCATGGTTCTAAGAATACGACAGGCTTCGATTCCATCCATTTTTGGCATCATAATATCCAAAATAATCAGATCCGGAAGCACTCTCTTAGCCTCAGCAACCCCTTCCTGACCGTTGGAAGCAGTAAATACCTGATAACCTTCCTTCTTGAGATTATACTCAATTAATTCCCGGATATCTGGTTCATCATCTACAATCAGGATTTTATGCTTAGTGATACTCATAGATAGATATTATGATTCAAAAGTAAACTCTCAATTACACTAAATCATTAAGCCTGTATTAAGAAATTGTAAATCTTTATTATAAATTGACAATTTCTTTTGATCAATTTAACACTTTCTGAAGGAAGTTCTGCAATTCAGCACCTCTTAAATTCTTTGCAACGATTTTTCCCTTAGGATCAAGTAGAAAAGAAGCAGGTATTCCTTCAATTTTATATTGTATAGTCACTCTCCCATCCCATCGTTTTAATTCTGATACATGCGACCAGGTTAAGCGATCATCTTTAATTGCTTTTAACCAGTCTGATTTATCTTCATCCAGAGAAACCCCAAGGACCGTAAACCCTTTGTCCTTAAATGTTTCGAATTGCCTGACGATGTTGGGATTTTCCTCCCGGCAAGGTGCACACCAGGAAGCCCAGAAATCAAGAAGTACATATTTGCCTTTGAAATCAGAAAGTTTAACCAGTTTACCTTCTGTATCGTTCAATTCAAATTCAGGTGCGATCTGACCCACAGAAACCGGTTTTAATCCTGCCATTTTATTGACAAATGATTGAACCGCTTTATTCTTTGGAAAGACAGACCTGATTTCTTCAGCATAAGCAATTAGCTCGGCCTCGTATTTATTCTGATCCATTGAACTAGCCGCAAAAAAGCCGGCAAGATTCTTTTTGTTTTCCTGAGCAAACTTGAAAGTAGTTTCTGAGTATTTATCCATATTGGCCTGAAACTGCGGCATTAGCACATTATAAATTGAATCCTTTGCTGAAGGATTCGCTTCAGTCATCACTGAATAATCATCCTGCATTTTTTTATAAATTTTACTGAAATCATTGCCAATTTGATTAAATTCACGAATTTTCTCTGAATCCTCTGAACCTTTAATTTCATAAGAATTGGTAGTATCCGCATAATTGGTCTTAAAATTCAACTCATCGCCATTCTTTCCTACAACAAGGAAATTCTTTTCACCCACAACAATAGTATAGAAATCCGGTTCCTCAGCGACACGTCGGAACTTAAACTCATTACTTTCATTCAAAAATGCAGAGTCAACCAGTTGATCAGTCTCATAAAGCAATACCTTCTTAATTTCACCGGGATTTTCAACTTTTCCCAAAATGCTCAATTCATCATTATTTTTGCAGGAAATTACAAAAATACTCATCGCCAAAAAGGCTAACCCAAAAACTTTTTTCATGCTTTATTATCTAATTTATCTATAACTAACTTGCTGGCAATCTGCGGATTGATCTTTCCTTTAGTCTTTTTCATCAGATCACCCATAAACAAACCAAGAACGCCTTTTTTGCCATTATGGTATTCCTTTATCTTATCCGGATAATTACTAAGTACCTCTTCAATGAGGATATTTAATTCATCATCTGCAGTGTCAATCAATACCTGTAATTGAATTGCGATCTCTTCTGCAGATTGCCCCGGATTCTTAATCAACTCAGGAAAAACCTGATGAGCTGCAACTGAATAGTTAAGCTTGCCTTTATCTATCAGGCTGATGAGATCTGCAAGAACAACAGGCTTAACCGGGAAGTCTGCAATATGCTTATGGTTATCATGAAGATAGGATCTCAAGGGACCGCTAACCCAGTTTGCTGCGGCCTTAAAATGCTGGGTTTTAGAACTGAGTTCATCGAAATAAACCGCAATCTCCATCTCAGAAGAAAGTAAGATTGCGTCATATTCTGAAAGTCCAAAAATTGAAGTATACCGCTCAATTTTTTTCGAGGGTAATTCTGGTAATTCGGACGCCAGTTCATCAATATACTTTTGTTCGAGAACTAATGGCTGCAGATCAGGTTCCGGAAAATAACGATAATCGTTAGCCATTTCTTTACTTCTCAACGGACTTGTATTACCAGTATCTGCATCAAAATTTAAGGTATTCTGTTCAATATATTCACCTTTTTCTAAAAGCTCGGTCTGCCTTAAAAATTCATGATCAATAGCTCTTTGAAGGTTTCGGATAGAATTAAGGTTTTTTACTTCACATCTGTTACCGTAGGCTGAATCTCCTCTCAATCTAACCGAAATATTAGCATCGCAACGAATGCTTCCTTCCTCCATATTCCCATCACAAATATTCAGGTATCTCACCAATTTCCGGATTTCAGATAAATATGCTGCCGCTTCATGAGCAGAGCGAAGATCAGGTTCAGAAACTATTTCTATTAATGGAACTCCTGCCCTGTTCAGATCAATCAATGAATCAAATTCATCCTGATCATGCATACTTTTTCCGGCATCATCTTCCATATGAATACGATGAATTCGAATGCGCCGCGCTGAATGATTGTCTGCTTTTACGTCAATAAAACCTGAATGGCAAATGGGCTGACTGTCCTGGGTAGTTTGAAAACCCTTAGGCAGATCGGCATAAAAATAGTTCTTACGATCAAAATGTGTGTTTAGATTGATACTACAATTTGTCGCCAGACCCATTTTGATAGCATATTCCACTACCTTTTTATTTAGCTTAGGTAAAGTACCCGGTAAACCAAGACTTACCGGACTTATATGCTCATTAGGGCCGCCACCGAAGCCTGCAGAGTCTGTAGAAAAAATCTTAGTTTCGGTTGATAACTGAACATGAACCTCAAGCCCAACTACAAGCTCATATTTATCAGTTAAACTGTCCGTTATTATCGTCATTTAAACTTTTGGTATCTAAATATCGTGTAAAGATAAGCAAATGGATATAGTTGAGAGTGGAGAATTGAGAATGGAGAGTGTTAAATTTTCAATTCTCCATTCTATACTCTCAAATAATAAATGTTTTTGTCTTTTCTAGTGCTATTTAAAGTCTGGTACTCTATTTATCACTCACAGATGC
>CAYHGN010000063.1:0-20064 GCA_964356005.1 uncultured Sphingobacterium sp. | reverse complement strand
CAAACCTAAAATACCGTTGCCGATCTTACAAGATGTGGTTGCCTGAAGGCTTACTCAATACGTGTGAAGACAGATCAGGAAGTGAGCTTAATGCTTCTCGTTTCAAGCCAGTTCCCTGAGTGGAAAGATTAGCCTTTTGAGCCTCTATGACCCGGAATATAGTTGATTTAAGCAACATTATAAAGATGTTTGATACAAATGTACAATTTTATACTTTCATATCGAACGAAATTGTTCGTTAGTAAACAATAAGTGTGCTTGATTATTTAATCCTGGCTGGTTAGAAAAAGCTTGCAGACCGCTGGTTTGGGTCCATTGACAAATAGACAAATTAACTCATCGACAAATTATCACTCATTCGCGAAGCCGAAATCTCCCTTCCGCTCCCCCATGTGATTTCGTAAGTCTTTACTTCATTATCAACTGTCAATTATCAACTGTCAATTAATCAAAACCTATACACCACCCCCACTTTAACCTGATAATTAAGCCTGTCCCAGCCGGTAATGAAATAATCCGGCGGACGGTTATATAGCACATATTGATAATTAAGCGAACGAATCATAGCCCCTTTAGCACTAAAAACTAAATTTTTATAATCCCAGTCGGCTGAAAGCGCAGCACTCATATCCACATACTTTTTCCGGTAATCAATTGGGGCATTGTACATCTGATAATAAAAATCGTTATTATGAAGATATCTCTCAAACTGAAGTCCTATTCTTTTTAAACCCTTAAACCAACTAATATCCAGCGACTGAAGATTACTTCCCGGTCCAATTCCAGCTCCCAGGACCTGCCCCATATGAGTATATCCCTGTCTGACGACAGAACTTGTATACCAGCCCCCTTTTTCAGGAACAGAAGTTTGCTGTAACTCGGTAAATTCCAATGAAAACTGAAAATATTCACCTGGACGCTTATTGAAAGGAATGATTTTCCTCAGTCCAAGCAAATAGGCTGCTGACCTGTCGGGTTCTCTTAAAAATGCACCTATACTATGCTTACCCTGGTGCCCGTACTCCCCGTAAATCTCTGCATTTGCTTCCTGCATAATCCATCGAAAGAACAGACTGGAATACCTATCTCTGATTGATGTAGCCTCCTTACTTTCAAAGGGCAGCAACAAAGGAAGAAAATCTGAAGGCCTGTTCCCTGCATCCTGTTTATACATCTGGGATACCTGGCTTGCACCGATAAAGAGTCCCGAAACCCCTTTCGGATTATAGGTTATAACAAATCCCGAAAGAAATCGCCAATCATCCCTTTTGGGTATATAAAGCGATTTGCCTTCATAAACCCGGTTTTCCTGTGGAGGCATAATGCCGGAATTCTCCAGACGACCAGCGATAAGCTGGGCTTCAAAGGAACCAATTGGTGTTAGAACAGGGCGGCTGGTATTGAGAGTGATATGTTTAAAGCCAGGTGCATTATTACTCATAAGCAGGGAACTCCTTCTTCCAGGCCCCCACCAGAGATTTTCATTAGAAATACCAATAGATATGCGATCGAAAGTTAAACGAACGCTACTTTGTCCCCAGAAGAATTTTGAATAGGGATCTTCTCCATAACGCTCTGTGATATCAGTGACATTAAAATAATTACTATAATATTTAGCCCAAACCACATCATATTGTTGCGAAGGAAAGCCTTCAAACACTGCATTCTCAGCATAAACATATTCCGGCTTTAATTGAATACTCAAAGGCCCATAGTTGAAGAAGGCACCAAAACTCAACTGAGTCTGATGCCCTACCGCCGGAATCATTGTTCCGTCATTCCAATCATAAGGAATAATTGAATTATATTGATGCTGCAAATTAAGTGGTAATAGCTGGAGGTAAGTCTTGTTGCCCACGAGGTTTAAACGGCTATTAAACTTAAAAAGTCGGCTTTCAGCAGAAATGGTATCAATTCCGGATTTAAATTGATCTCCGGCAAACAGCGGCCTGATTGTAAAAGAAATGAGGGAATCTTTGTTGCCCAACAATTGCTCTCTGCGATAGGAATCTTCAAGGACCGGCATGCCAACAGGAAGTGTCTGAGCATAACATACACCTGTAAATATAAGTAAGTGTAATAGGGTAATTAATAAGGCCTTTTTCTGCTTCATCTCATCTGAATTCAATCACCTTAACCATTATATTATCAACCGACCAGCTTTCATTACAATTTTTATTGGCCGTATCCGGATCCTCTAGCTGCGCGAAGCATCCTATATCCAGAGTGCTTTGAGTATGTTCAATAGTACGTAGCATCCGGTACATCGAAGTGCCACCTTTAGAGTCCTTTAATTTACAAGCTCCGGGCAAATCGGTTTTAATTGCATTACTATTTGGCTTATTATTAAAGAAAACAAATCCACCATTAACCTGGGATGGTTGTAATACCGGAAAAGCCTGTGAACAATTCGTACACAAACCATTTGAAAAGGTTGAATAAACAGCACTCCAGCCATCAATATTCATGATCCAAATATCCGGACCTTCGGGCTTTGCCGCATTTCCGTCCCAGGTATCATGTATATACAGGTCAAAGCTGATTTGAACCATATTATGAACGGGTAAACTATCCAACTTAAGAAGAAACCCATTTTGAGAGTATCTGCCTATAACCTTTGAACCATTATAATCTTCAATTTTACCATCAATGATTCCAGACAAATTGCCGCCTTCAAAATCATTATTATAAATTATGGTCTCCTTTTGCAAGCCTTTGCAGGATGCAATAGAGACTATAATTAGAGTACTTATAAGTATATGTTGAAATCTATTTTGCATTAGAAGAGTATTGAGTAATGAGTATTGAGTATTGAGATTAAATTGTGCTTCATTTAAAATATCTGTCATCCCGACGCAGGAGGGACCTGAAAACTAAATTATCATTAAGCACAATCCCTGAGCGCCTCGCTTCAATTATTACTTTCTATCCATTCGACAATCCCATTCGCTCATCGAAATGACTGGACCATTTGCTCATTTGCTAATTATCTAATTTGCTAATTCCCTACCCCTCATTTAACCCGGAACATGTGACTGACGAAATCTACTTTCCGCTCGCCCATGTGATTTCGTAAGTCTTTCCATTCTCCACTCTCCACTCTCCACTCTCAACTAACTAAAACCTATACATCAACCCCACCTCCCCATTCACATGAAAAGCATTTTTATTCGGAGACCCGTATGGTCCTGAAAGCCATTGATAATTCACAGACTGTATTCCCTGCAATTTTGCATTAAAAATGAACCTATTATAAGTCCAGTTACCTACGGCCGCGGCACTAAAATCTATCCATGGCCCATAGCCAGATGCATTTGCAAGATCTCCATTATGCTCATAACGCTCAAGCTGCAACCCTATTTGTTTTAAACCCTTAATCCAACTCACATTTGCCGAAAGTAAATTTCCACCCGGGCCAATCCCCGCTCCCAAAACCTCTCCACGATTAGTATAACCGTGTATTACCTGGCCATGCATATACCATTCACCAGCTTCCCTGAGAATACGATCAATTGATTGCTCCATATGAGTCAATTCCATACCCAAGTGAATGTATTCGTCCATTCTGCCTTTGTAAGGAAAAAGTTTACTTGACCCAAGTGTATAAGCCCTCGAATGTTCAGGACTCATCAGAAAATCACGCGTATTATAGGAATGATCGTTCAATCCGTATTCAAAATAGACCTCTGCTTTGGATCTGACCAACAGCCAGCGGGCGAATACAGAAGTAAGCTGATCCCTCCTCTTAGTATCTTCATTAGTGAGTTTTTTTTGAAATGCCTGGAAGAGGGGCAAGTAATCTCCGAAACTATCATCCATATCCTCATGATAGGTCTGAAAACTTCTGGTCAGCCCCAGAAACAGACCGGGAACCCAGCGGGGCTGATAGCTTAGAACTAATCCTGACAAATACCGCCAGTCATCAGGTAAAGCTGCTGTATAACCGGATCCTTCCAAACGCCCAGCAATAATCTGAGCTTCTATGGATCCAATTGGAGATTTTATCGGTCGGCTGGTATTGAGTGTAAGATGTTTAAATCCCGAGGCAGTATTGCTCATCAGTATCGAATTCTGTTTCCCCGGCCCCCACCAAAGATTTTCATTGGAAAGACCGACTGAAATGGGGTCAAAATTTAAATGTACACTGCTTTGCCCCCAGGATAGCCTCGAATAAGCATCTTTGCCAAAACGTACAGGAAGATCCGCCGAGCCTAAATGCGATCTATATTCCCTGAATGCACCATTTCCAGCAAACACATATTCGGGTCTGATTTGAATACTTAGTGGTCCTGCTTTGGCAAAAAATCCTGCACTAACAAGGCTCTGATATCCCTTAGCTGGTATCATCGCTCCGTCATTCCGGCTATATGAAGGATGCCCATTATATCGTTGCTGCCATGAAAAAGGAAGGATTAGAACTTTGCTTTTGCCAGAAGCTGAGCTAAAGATTTGTTTACCGGGATTCAATAGGGTATCTATTGACCTTCGGTTCTTTGCTTCAGTCGAAAAAGGGAAACTGGGGCGTATGGTAAAAGAAATTGTGGAGTCCATATCTCCATTTAACTGCTTCCTGAGGTAATAATCTTCTATAGCTATTGTACCAAGCGGAAGACTTTGTGCGAAAACAAATTCACTACTTAAAATCAAAGAAAACGGAAAAATAAAATACAGTCTTGTAATTTTCCATTTTAATTTAAAAAGTTCTGAATACGCTCTGATCACAATTTTTTAATTATCCCCGGCACAACAAATTAAATATCAGATATAGATTTGTCAGGAATCTCAACCGCATTATCAAGCTCTTCGTAAATAGAATTATTACTTTTAAATTCAGGTACAATTTCCTTCATCTTAATTACAACTTGCCTGTCCTTATATTCGCAGCTCAATTTGATCAGCTCTGAGATGTGTTTACTTATCGTTTGAAAATGATACTCCCGTACCTGTGCCACCATAATCTTTTCATGATGGGTAGGCATCGTATTCTCCAGATCATTTAATAATTCTTCATAAAGTTTTTCACCAGGACGAAGGCCCGAAAATTCTATCGCAATATCCTGATGGGGAACTAAACCAGAAAGCCGGATCATTTTCTTCGCTAATTCGATAATCTTAACCGATTTTCCCATGTCGAAAATAAAGATCTCACCTCCTTCACCCATTGACCCTGCTTCCAAAACTAGCCGGCAAGCTTCGGGGATGGTCATAAAATACCGGGTAATGTCAGGATGAGTCACAGTGATCGGACCCCCTTTTTGAATCTGCGCCTTAAAACGCGGGATTACTGAACCATTTGATCCGAGAACATTACCGAAACGTGTGGTAATAAAAAGTGTATTTACACTAGAAGGATCTTCATTTAAGTGACTCAGTCCGTTGGTATAAATAGTTGGTTCCTTGTATTTAAAGGAATTAAATAAGGATTGCACGTAGATTTCAGCGATTCTTTTGGATGCCCCCATCACATTGGTCGGGTTAACAGCCTTGTCTGTAGAAATCATTACAAATTTATGAACCCCATATTTAACAGACAAATCTGCAACTACCTTGGTTCCCATAACATTGGTACGTACTGCTTCTCCGGGGTTATGCTCCATCAGGGGCACGTGCTTATAAGCAGCTGCATGATACACGTAATGAGGCTTAAAGGTCTGGAATAGCAGCTCCATACGGCAACGATCCCTCACATCCCCGATAAAAGAATGGAAATTATTTTGAAGATTATTTTCCTGTAATTCCAGATGTAGTTCATGGAGCGGGGTCTCACTCTGATCATTGAGAATAATCATCTGAGGCGAAAATTGGGCAATTTGCCGGACAATCTCTGAACCGATAGAACCTGCAGCCCCTGTAACCAGCACCCTCTTCCCTCTAAGTTGTTCAGAGATGATCTCATTATGAATCTCAATGGGTTCCCGTTCCAGAAGATCCTCAATTTTGATATTCTGCAATTGCTTGCTCGATAGTTGTCCGTTAATCCAGGAGCGTACCGGTGGCAAAGTCAATACCTTAATTTCATTCTCAAGACACAGGTCGACAATCCTGTTCTTGCGGTCGGGTAGAATATTTTGTGAGGCAATAATCAGATCATCAATGTTATCATCCTTAATTAGACTCAAGAATTCCCGGGTATGATAGATCTTTATCCCGTCTATGGCTTTACCTGTTTTACGCTCATCATCATCGATAAAAGCTGTTAAAAGCATATTCACCTTATTATCATGATCCAATGTCCGTTTAGCGGCAATTCCTGCTTCCCCTGCACCGTAAATGATAACCCGACGTTTATCCATTTTAAAATTCTTTACATACATAAAGAAGTATTTAACCATCACCCGGTAGGTGATTAGCAATAAAAAGCCGGTCAACCCATTAATCACCAAGATCACATTAGAAATATATGGTGCATTATGAAAGCTGACCAAAACTAAATTAACAAGAACAAATAAGCCATTGCTAATCAGAACTGAAAATAATATACGGAATGAGTCTTGTGCACTGGTATAGCGAATAATACCAGCATAGGTCTTGATAATCAGGAAAACAAAACTGTTTAAAATAGTGAATACAAGAATATTCCGGCTCAGCTCATTGGAATTAATTTCCTCTATATTGAAATTATATTTCAGGAAATAGGCAAAACAAAGGGAAAATGCGCAAACAAGTAGATCCAGACAAAAAATGATCCATCGCGGTACAATGTTAATATGATTGAACAAAGCTTAATTCTTAGTTTATCAACAAATATAGTATAATTAATTATTCAATTGACAATTGATAATTGATAATCAGGGCAGACGCATTAAAATATGCCATAAATATTAGTGCAAAAATAAGTTATAAATAGTTGATATTCAGGGAATTATCTATTTACACTCCGGATAATATTTTGTATATTTATCTGACAATCAGATAGTTATATGAATAAACAATCAGAAATTTTAACTTATTTTAGGACGATGAAGGATCATCGTTTAGATCGAAAGAAGAAGTATGATATGCTTGATATCATCACCATTACCATTGCCGCAGTACTTTGCGGTGCTGACGATTGGTATGAAATTGAAGAGTTTGCAGAAATTCGGGAATCATGGCTCAAAACCTTTTTAACATTAGAAAATGGGATACCCTCCCACGATACTTTTAACCGTTTCTTTGCCAACCTGGATCCGATCTCGTTCGAGAGCTGTTTTGCAGCCTGGGTAAACTCTTTGGAAGGGATCACCAAAGAACAATTAATAAGTATTAATGGCAAAACTATCCGTGGAGCAAAGCAGGATGGGAAAAAGTCGCCTGTTCATATCATTAGTGCATGGGCCAGCGAAAACGAAATTACTCTGGGCCAACTGCATGTTTATGAAAAGTCCAATGAGATCACCGCTATTCCGGCATTATTAGCATCCATATTCCTGGAGAATTGTTTAGTATCCATTGATGCGATGGGGTGCCAGCATACGATTGCTGATGCCATTGTTGATAAGGGCGATGATTATCTATTGGCCGTTAAAGACAATCAAAAAGAATTGCATCAAAACCTGCTTGATTCATTCCGTTTTTTCAAATCTGATGATGTAATAGCCGATATAGATACGGGGCATGGCAGGGTAGAAACCCGAAAATGCTCAATCATACAGGATTTGGGACATATTACCCAGCAAAACGACTGGAATAAGCTGACCACTTTAATCAGGCTCGAAAGTGAACGATTTATAAAAGTATCCGGTAAGACCGAAACACAAACCCGGTATTATATTTCCACCAGAAAAGAGAACGCAGACTATTTTCAGAAAAATATACGATCCCATTGGGGAATAGAGAACAAATTACATTGGATGTTAGATGTGGCCTTCAATGAGGATCAAAGTAGAAAAAGAGCAGGAAATGCTGCTCAAAACTTCTCTCTGATCAGTAAAATAGCCCTCAACTTGCCGAAAAGTGACCAAACCTCAAAACGAAGCATCAAAATTAAACGGAAAAAAGCCGGCTGGGATAAAGAATATCTCATCAGCTTGTTGAAATTTTAATGCGTCTGCCCTGAATTGATAATTGATAATAAAAATTCTGCCAGGCAGGTTAAAAAGGTTCCCTGGTTCGTAGATTGGCGTTACAAGATGGCAGTCAAATTAATTTTGGGATTTTATGAGGTGATTGATGTATGGGGGCCTCGCCCTATGAATAGAACTGCTGTATCGTCCTAAGAAATAGCGCTCATGATAAAAGTTTCTTGTATATAATGAAGATGAAGTACATAAAAAGACCCTACTATACCAATAAAATAATTTCATACATTGATAAACAAATATCAAAGTTTTAACCGGAGACCAATACGGACAGCCTTTTTTCAGCTTCAAATATCAGCAAATATCTCAAATCACTCCATAAATGGTTATTTAGACTCAAAGTAAGAATGTCCTTCATCGACAAATGGACAAATCGTCTCATTGACAAATCATTCTTCAATTTGCTCATTCTCTAATCCTCTCCCTATCAATTGCCCCTTTCCCTCAACCGCAAACCTTATCCCCACAAAAACAAGCCCCGAAACCAGGATAAAAAGCAGAAAAGCTCCTAAATTCCAGTCTGAATACACAATCAGTACATTGACCAGCAACTGCACAAATAGATACAAAGCCGAAACCCGCAAATGCGGCCAGCTCTTCGCATTGGCCAGATACTGGTAAAAATGGCTGCGATGGGCCTGAAAAATATTCTCTCTGCGGATCAGCCTGAAAATAATGGTCGTAACCGCATCCAGCCCATACAATAGCAGCAATGCGATATATTTCAGTTCACCGCTCTTCAGGATCAGCAATAAAAGAAAAAAGATGATGATAAAGGCCATACTGACACTACCCACATCTCCCGCAAAACATTTGGCATTCTTTCTGAAATTAAAGAAATTAAATACCAGCAAGGCAAGAATTGATACGATCAACCATTCGGATAATACAAAGGGAACAGTGGCCTCATTGATGAAATATAAGCTCATTATGGTGACCAGGCTATAAGACCCTGTTATTCCATTGATGCCATCCATGAAATTCCAGGCATTAATTGTTCCAATAACAAGGATATAAACGATTAGAAGTACCCATATGGGGAAGTTCATTAAACCAGCCTCCATAAACAGCAAGGAAACAGCGATCAAATGCCCAAACAAACGGATCTTATGAGATATTGGATGCAGATCATCATAAAAGCTGACAAAACCGATGATCATGAGACCCAGATTGAACAGAGGATACTCAAAACCGCCGATCAGGGCTTGTAGTAATAGTGCGATTGGGAACAGGATACCCCCACCACGAATAGTGAAACGGGAATGAGAACTGCGGTGATTCGGTTTATCAATTATTTTAAACTGAACCGCAATCCTGAAATAGATCAGGAGAAAGAAGGTTAAAACAGGCAGATATAACAAATACAGCATAGCTGCAAAGGTTATTTAATTCGGGGAATAATGCAAATTGCAGAAAGGTATATTATTATTTTGTTTAGCCTTTAAATGATTTTATTGTTTTCATAATCCCATCTCTTGCCTGCACAGGAAACTCTTTCCCTAAAACTTGCCTGATTTTAGTATTATCTACAATATAATTTTCAGTTAACTTATTGAGACGCTCAGTAGTTAAGGGGAGTTTGAGAATATCCCCAAGCTTTGCAAGGAATTTGATCAATCCCGGGCTGATCATCCACAGGATCGGCTTTCTATCAGAGGTCCGGGCAATAAGCTGAATGAGCTCATTGGTAGAAAGAGTCTCATCATCTGCTACATTATATACTCCTGAGGGAATATCATTGCGCTCAAGCAATTCTCGGATCACGAAACATAAATTTTCAACACTTAAAAAAGAGCGTTTATTTTCAAAAGCGGCAAGTGGGTATGGAAACCCCTTTGAAATTATTTTATAGAGCAGGTTAAGGTTACCCCTATTCCCTGGGCCATGGATCATACAGGGCCGAAGAATATAATATGATTTGCCTTCTGGTAAGGCCTGACTTTGGATATATTCTTCAGCCATTAATTTTGATTTACCGTAATGGGTTTTAGGGATGGGGCTATCACTCTCTTTCAAAACACCTTCTATCTGGTCGGCGCTTGCTTTGACAGAACTAATAAATATGAACTTTTTTGCATCTGACTTAATAAATGAATCATAAAGTCTTTTGCTTAGTTCATAATTTACATGATAATATTCATCCGGCTGCACAACCATTTTAATATCATGAGCCTTTCCTGCAAGATGGATAATTACATCACATTTACCTATTTTCTCAAACCTTCCACATGTAAGTTCGTCAGTGGTTAATGGAATTGTATCTAAAGCAGATTTTTTAAGATAGGTAATCAGATTTTTACCAACAAAGCCAGTACTACCAGAAACCACTAAATTCATATTTTCAATGATTCGAAATGTAACAATAACCTTAAAACATTTTTTTTAACTATCTTCAATATATTATGAAAATATAGTTAAACTATCATATAATGTAGTAACTCTTGTACCACGAAATGAACTTTTTCACCCCCTCTTTTATATTAATACCAGGCTTATAGCCTATAGCTTCCACTAACTCTTTAGTATCAGCCCAAGTGTTAATAACATCGCCTGGCTGCATATCCTGCATCAGCTTAATTGAAGAGATCTGGAGTTCATCCTCTATACACTCAATAAAGTCAAGCAATCGTACAGGCGAGCTGTTTCCGATATTTAATATATTGAAGCGTCCTTCCTCATTTTTTTCTGCTATCTTGAATACCCCTTCAACGATATCATCAATATAGGTAAAATCTCTTTTCATGTTTCCGTGATTAAAGACTCTGATAGGAGTGTTTTTAATTATTGCTTGTGTAAATAAAAACGGGGCCATATCTGGTCTTCCCCATGGGCCATATACTGTAAAGAACCTTAGTCCAACGGTTCTTAGATCGTATAAATGGCTATATGTATACGCCATAAGCTCATTCGATTTTTTGGTTGCTGCATATAAACTAACTGGTTTGTCAGTTGAATCTGATATTGATAACATAGACTTATCACTCATGCCATAAACGCTTGAGCTACTTGCATAAACCAATTTTCGGACATGAGTGTGTCTACAACCCTCCAATATGTTCAAAAAACCAACAATATTGCTTTCAATATATGATTTGGGATTTTCCAAGCTGTATCTAACTCCAGCTTGACCTGCTAAATGTATAACAAGATCAAATTTTTCGGACTTGAATAGATTATCCATACCATTATCATTATGGATATCCATCTTTATAAATGAATAATTATTCCATAATGAGCTTTTGATAGCTTCTCCGTAAACAATTTTAGTTTTGTTAATTCCACATTCAGCTAGCCGATCAAACTTTAAATCTATATCATAATAGTCATTGATATTATCAAGACCAATTACTTCGCATTTAGTTTGAATATATTTCTTAACCATATGGAAGCCTATAAAACCTGCGGCTCCGGTAATTAAAACCTTCATATTTTAATCTTATAGAAATTATTTGGGGGATTGACCTATATTCTTATATTATCCAGGATAGCGATACAATGGAAGAATCAAGGTTGCAATAAAAATCAATGTAAAGGTTAATGTATTAAAAATCAGTACTATAAAGTATTATTATTAACCAAAATTCTACTTTCTTTTTTTTAAAGTTTAACTAATTCGAATATTCCACATCCATAATTACATCCAAAACTATTTTCTGTTAATATAGGATCGAGAAGAGGGTTTTTTATTAGATCTCCATTATCATTAACAAATGAAAAACTTTCAATTCTAAATTCGTCACTCAAAATCTGTATGAGATATGCTACTGAAAAAACACGGTGAGCATTAAATTCAATTCTTTGTTCACCAATTGGGACAGAAAAATAAAATTTACCCTCAGTCTTTAATATTTTGGCAATACTTGAAAGACCTTTTAAATACCCGTAATAGTCTAAAGGGTCGCCATATCTACCCAATCCAAAATGTTCAAGGGCATGTAAACAAGAAATTGAATCTGTATAATCAATCAAATCTTCGGGCAAAACCATTAAATCAGCCTGACGAAAAATTACATTTTCTATGGTGCTATCTAATACCCTAATATCTATTATTTCAATTTCTCTGAATGAAGCGACATGAGCTACAAAACCATCAACTCTGGATCCTATATCAATATGCTTTCTGGGGTTATTCTTAAAAATCTTTTGTGCAACGTATAAGTCCTGGTGAAAATAATGTCCTCTTGCATTTCCGGCCTCATCATTCCAATCATTCAATATTGGATACCATTTTGAGAACTTAAAAGTACTTTCTTTAGATTTTATGGCTCTGAACTTATTTAAATCACTAATATACCTTGGAAGACCTATTAAAGTTTGATATAATCTTTTCCCATCAAAACCAAAAAGGAGCATCCATTTGTATAATTGTCGCATATTGTTAGTAGTTTTTCTTAATATATTTAAAAAAGTAATCACGTATTATATTGTCAAGAATTTAGCTATCTCTATAATGTAAAAAAAGTAAAATGTCTATTTAAAGATAAAATTATGCGTCTTTATTTGTTGCTGATTAGACACTACTGCTTCAATATTCTTTTTAATTATCTAAATATTCTTAGATAATGTTTACACTTTATGCTGGGAGTGATTATTTTGGCCTGAATCCAGTCAATAGTTGAATGATATTCGAGCAAATATACTCTAAATCATCCTTAATCATATATGGATATATGGGCAATGAAACATTGCCAAGCCAAGTTCTTTCGGCATTAGGATAATCTTCAGGCTTTAGACTATACTTTTCTTTGTAATAAGTCATTTGGTGCAATGGTTTATAATGAACTGAAGTTCCGATTCCTACTTCATTCAAATTTTCAATAAAAGTGTTCCTGGAAATTCCGGCCTTTTCATTTAACACAATTGGGAAAAGATGCCAGGAATGTTCCTCATATGGCACATTACAAAGAGGCATATCTATCATTTCAAGATATGAGAGATGTTCATAATAGTACTCCGCAACTTTTTGTCGTTCCATTCTGAAAAACTCTGCCTTTTCCAGCTGTCCCAAACCAATAGCTGCACATATATCCGGCATATTGTATTTATATCCCGCTTCTACAACATCATATTCCCAGGAAGCTGATTTGGATGTAAAACGATTCCATATATCCCGATTAATGCCATGTAATCGCATGATCTTAACTCTTTTATACAAATCTTCATCATCTGTAACCAACATCCCACCTTCACCTGTAGTGATAGTTTTATTAGCATAAAAGCTAAAACATGTTATATCACTAAATGTTCCAATCATTTGACCATTTAACCTTGAGGGAAAAGCATGCGCAGCATCTTCAATTATCTTAATATTATTTACCTTACACAGGGTCATGATTTCAGGCATCTGTGCTGCCTGACCTCCATAATGTACAATAACAAGGAATCTGACATCTGGATTTAATTGGATAGCTTTCTCCAATATATGCGGAGTTATCAAGTTGGACCCATACTCAGTGTCAACAAATACAGGATCGGCTTGCATATAACGAATAATTTCTGCAGAACCTGTAAAAGTCATAGAAGGGACAAATACCTTGTCTCCCTGTTTAATACCCAAGGCATCAATCCCTAAATGCAGAGCTGCTGTACAAGAGTTAACTGCACACGCAAATTTCGCCCCAACATATTCAGCAAATCTTTTTTCAAATTCAAGAGCCTTGCTGGCAGTAGTCAACCACCCACTATTTAAAACATCAGTGACGTAATTTCGTTCACTTTCACCTATAAATACCTTAGAAAAAGATATTTGCCTTTTTATATTTATCATTTGCAATGCAAGGATTAATTAATTTTCTGAATTTTTTAAATTGTAACAACCAGGATTTTTACAGTTTTAAAATCTTTCAATAAGTATTACGGTAATTTTAAACCAACAAAGTATAAGTACATTAAATCTTTAAAACACATGCTAAAAATTAATTTCACAAAGAAACATTAATTCCAATTCAAAATTGGATATAAAATAATTTATTGAAAATTTCAATTGTGAGATTCTCAATTTACATCATTTTGAATTTCTCATTTTCCAAACCATCATTACAATCAAAACATAATTTGCCTCCAAAAAATACTCAGATCATTAAAATTGCTTCAAGATTACCAAGTAATATTTCATTGTCAAATTCTGCTTCAAAATAACGTCTGGCATTTGATCCCAAGGCATTCCGATCATCAGGACTCATTTTATAGAGTTTAATTAATGCTTCTGATAAACAAATACTATTTTCAGCTTCACAAGCAAAACCGGCGTTTGCCTCCATAATTATTCTGCCACCTTCCCCATCAATAGACCCTAAAATTGGCTTTCCACAAGCCATATATGATTGCATTTTAGAAGGAATAGTCAATGAAAAGATTTTACTTTTCTTAAGGGAGACCAATAAAATATCAACGCATGTAAATAGCTTAGGCATATCTTCAGGAGGAAATGATCCGTAGAATATAAAATTATCCTGCAGATTATATTCGATTACCTTTTGCTGATAATAGTTCTTTTGTCTTCCATCACCTATGATATTCCAATAAATTGGAAAGCCCTTTTCCTTAAGCAGCAATGCCGCTTCCAAAAGGGTTTTAAAGCTTTGCGCCTCACCAATATTACCTGCGAATAAAATGTTAAACCCCTTTGGGAAATTAATCTTTAAACTATCTGATTGCGGTTCAATTGTATAAAATGATTCAGTCGGATTTGGAAAGTAATGAATCTTTCTCCCATTAATTCCTTGGTTTTCAATGTATTCACGAAATGCTTTCGATTGAATCAAAATTACCCTCGATTGATCGTAAATATATTTGGTAAGCCTCTCTGCTAAATTTAAAATTGATTTATTTTTAATACCCCCTGCATCGGTTAAACTTTCAGGCCAAAGATCCTGAACCCAAAAATATATATCCGCTTTGAAAACTTTTTTGGCAATAATTGCAGGAATACCAACTGTAATTGGAGAAGGCTCATAAACAAGTATTTTATCAAAGACCTCTTTAATTGAAAATACTTTTATGGAGGCGAAAAAAGCAAAAGAAACATAATTAAATAACAATCTAACAGCCCCACTCTGAGACCGTGGAATTAACTTAGATCTATAAATTTTTATGTTGTTCCAAGTCTCAACTCGATCACTAAAAAATGAATAACCTGAGAATATTTTACCTTCCGGGTAATTAGGAAGACCGGTTAAAACTACAATATCATGACCTCTCTTTTTTAGATCTACAGCAAGTGAATTAATTTTAAAATTTTCGGGCCAGAAATATTGGGTTACTATTAGGATCCTCATTCAATAATCTTCCTATAATGAGCATAAAGGTTACTATTTGAACCTATCCATTCTTTCATTGCCCAAATCATCTCCCTATAGCCAGGAACCATAAGATCAACATCTGTTCTGGTATTTATTAAGCTTTTGTCCACTTTATAATCATCAAAAGGCAAAATATCAGTTATACCTGAAGAGGAGAATACTTTTTTAAAAAGCACAATCAAGTCGTACTTAGAAATTCTTTCTGAATTTGTGAGATGAAATAAACCGGAGACCTGTTGATCAATTAAATAATGGATACTTCTAGCCAGATGTAAGGTAGTTACCCCTGACCAATATGCATTCGTATATCCCTTCACCAGACCCTCTTGTCTGGAAAACCAATGGAATAAGCCAATTCCATTCTCATTTAATTCGGGTCCGATTATAGAGGTCCTTATTGTCAGATCTTTTGGATTTTTAATTTCCCCTAAAGCTTTTGATTGAGCATAAAAGCCCTTTCCATCTGTGAAATCGCTCTCAATATATGATCCTTTATCACCAGAAAAAACACAATCTGTACTTATATGGATAACTTTACATTTGGTGTTTTTGGTAATTGCCTCCAAAAAATGAGGCAGATAACTGTTTATTAAAATTGATCTGTCAGGATGGTTTTCTGCGTTTTGATTTAAAAGGCCAATACAATTAATAATAAAATCCGGCCTGGCATCTTCTAACAATTTCTCCAAAGCGTCAAAGTCAGAGACGTCTAATATAATAGTAGGTCTAATATAATTATCAGACCTGGCCACCGATATTACTTTATACTCTTCATTTAAGCTTTCAAAGAAAAGAGAAATAACATGACCCGCCATTCCCAATGATCCTAGAACTATGATTTCTTTCTTCATTAAGAGAAATTAAAATTTATTCCAGATTACCCTGTCTACTATTGCCGTATAACTTTGAATAACCCTTATAACCCTATGTGAAACATCCCTGACTTGGTATTCCCATGGCAAAGTCTGATTTAATGGTTCATAGGTCTTCATAAGTATTTCAATCGCATTTAATACTTCATAGGCAGAAATACCACCTAAAACTATAGTTCCTGAATCTATAGCCTCTGGTCGTTCTGTACTAGTCCTGATACTCACTGCAGGAAACCCAAACATAGCAGACTCTTCACTTATTGTACCGCTGTCAGAAAGAACGCAATATGCATTTTTTTGTAAATGGATGTAATCAAAAAATCCAAATGGAGGCATATTGATAATCAATTTATCAAATACAATTCCTTTACTTGAAATCTTTTTCTGAGTTCTGGGATGGGTTGAAAAAATGACCGGCAACTGATATTTCTGAGCTACCTGATTCAAGGCCTCGGCAAGTGTATTAAAATTATCCTTAATATCTATATTCTCTTCCCGATGTGCACTAACAACAATATACTTGCCTTTCTCCAGTTTTAACCTGCTTAATATGTCACTATTCTCAATATTGGTCTTATTCTTAATTAATACCTCATATAAAGGCGAACCGGTTACAAAAACATGATCCTTTCTAAATCCCTCCGACAAAAGATAGCGCCTGGAATGTTCGGTATAGGTTAGGTTAATATCGCTAATATGATCTGAGATTTTACGATTGATTTCTTCAGGAACATTTTGATCGAAGCAGCGATTTCCTGCCTCCATATGAAATATGGGTATTTTCAACCTTTTTGCCGCAATTGTGCACAGCACACTGTTTGTATCACCTAAAACCAATAATGCATCAGGTTGTTCCTGCAAAAATAGTTCATACGATTTAGAAATAACATTACCAATCGTAACTCCCAGATGTTCTCCGGCGACACTCAAAAAATAATCCGGTTTTCGTAGGCCTAGATCCTTAAAAAATATATCATTTAGTTCATAATCATAGTTTTGACCGGTATGTACCAATACATGATTGAATAAACTGTCGGCCAGCTTTATAATTTCTGCCAATCTAATTATTTCGGGTCTTGTGCCCAATACAGTCACCAACTTTAATCTACTCATAGTATCAGTATTTAATGCTTATATCCAATCTTGTTAAGAAGATTAATAAGCTCATCTGAAGTTAAACGCTGTGTATTATGAGAATTATATTCCGTCAATTCTGAAATATCTCCGGCACCTTCAGAAAAATATTTATTGTAATTTAAGTCCCTGTTATCGGCAGATATCCTATAATAATCTCCTAAATCCTCAGCAGCAAAAAGCTCTTCCCTGCCAAGCAATGATTCATAAACTTTTTCTCCATGTCTGGTTCCAATAATATTTACAGGAACCGTAGAGTTGTATATTTTTTTCATTGCATCAGCAAGTTCTCCTATAGTAGACGCAGGTGATTTCTGTACGAATATGTCCCCGGAATTGCCATTTTTGAACGCATAAATAACTAGCTCAACCGCATCATCAAGAGTCATCATAAAACGGGTCATTTTAGGGTCTGTTACAGTAATATCATCGCCATTGATAATTTGCTGATGAAATAGTGGTATAACCGAGCCCCTTGAACCCATTACATTCCCATAACGAGTACCTACCAATATGGTATTCCCGGAAGTTCTTGATTTGGCAACCATTAGTTTCTCCATCATTGCTTTGGAAACTCCCATGGCATTTATTGGATAAACAGCTTTATCAGTACTCAGGCAAACAACCCTTTTTACATTATTTGCAATTGCAGCATTTAATACATTCTCCGTGCCTAAAACATTGGTTTTTACTGCCTCTATTGGATAAAACTCACATGACGGCACTTGTTTTAATGCTGCTGCATGAAAAACGTAGTCAACTCCCTTTAATGCAGAATATATACTATCATAATCACGAACATCACCAATATAAAATTTTAGCTTTGGATTTTGGAAGCTGATTCGCATATCATGCTGTTTTTTCTCATCACGACTAAAAATTCTGATTTCATCGATATCCGAATTAAGAAAACGTTTAAGTACAGCATTACCAAAAGATCCTGTTCCTCCGGTGATGAGTAGTGTTTTATTTTTAAACATAATATTTAGTAAGAATTAACCTGTACGTGTTTTAGCATTAAAAAAAATATGGATTAAATGAATGAATCATTCTTTGACTCTGTAGAATAAAATTAAAATTATCCCCCTAAAATAAATTTAGTAAGAAGTGCAGTATTTACTGATGCTTTCTGATTCTGAGAATATTCCCAGCTTTTATCTGCAAGTTTTGAATTTACTACCTCCCCATTATTTTCCGCAGCCAAAATTTTATCAGAAAGATCATTTTTTAAATATGGATCAAAATATAATAAACTATCAAGTCCAAATTCCGGCATCGGCCCATAATTGGAACAAAAAATCAACTTTCCTGATGTCATCATCTCTGATAAAACATTCGGACTACATTCGCAGGAAGAAGCAAAAATCAATGCCCTTGAATTGGCATAAACCGAGGGCAGATCAGAATGATCTACAGGATTCAGGACTGACACAAAATCCTCCAATTGCAGCTTATGAATCAGCTCAATCACTTTACCTTTGTAATCATTAGAACTGTGACCAATCAGAATAAGACGAAATTTAAAACCGCTTTTAACTAAAGTTGCCCATTCCTGTACCAGTTCAAGCTGTGCCTTATAATAATCGAAAGTTGAAACGTATAAATAATAATCGCTACCCGGAATAATATTCTGCTTTCTTTCAATCAATTTCTGATCGTAAAAAAGCTCATTAACCCCATTGGGTATAACAGTATAATCAATATTTTTTAAACTTAAATACTTAGAGACGGTATCACAAGAATAATGAGAAGAAAAAGCAATCTTATCGACATTCCTATAAGAATATATATAAACGAATCTTAAAAAAATAAGTTTGTACCTGAGTAAATTTGTTAATGGGTATCTTTTTAATTCTTCAGGGGAAAATGGCAGCATATTTTGTAATGTAGTAATCCCGGTACAGCCAGTCGGAGTTCGGGCTAATAATGTCCCGCCAACATTATAATAAATTGACGCTTTCAATCTTAACAAAATCTTATTTAGAAAGAACATTTCCCAAATTAACCTTTGAATCAAGCCTTTCGAAGGCCATTTGGCATTAAAGTATCTGATATTGGAAGAATTAAATGTTTTAAAATAAAAATGATTGTCACTATTGGTTAAAACTAAAACTCTGACATTCTCAGAAGCAAGATTAGAGAGCAGATTTATCACATTGGTTACACCTCCACCTTGCCTTGCACTTAACGCATTGATAACAACTAATCTCAATTTAGCTTAAATTTAAAAAATAAACACACATCGTTCAATAGAAACAAAACCCTATTCAACACAGTCGGTTCATAGAACTTTTTGTTCCTGGCTTTCAATACATTTTTGAAGGCATCCATTTGAGTGGAAGATTTGGTCTTCGTGATATTGGAATCATGACTACGAAGTTTATAGCTTATGTTGCCGGGGTCATAACTAATTATATAACCCATAGAGATCGCTCTGTGATATAATTCAAAATCCTG
Source organism: uncultured Sphingobacterium sp. (assembly GCA_964356005.1). GTDB lineage: Bacteria > Bacteroidota > Bacteroidia > Sphingobacteriales > Sphingobacteriaceae > Daejeonella. Next base: position 240 of record CAYHGN010000063.1, on the reverse strand, counting down.
TGCACAAACATACGATTCATCATACTTCAATTTTCTGATAATATCTGTTTTCACAATAAGTGTCCCATGTACAAGACTACAGTAATAATTCAGCATTCTGCTGTCAAAGAATTTTCGTCGAAAGAAATTAGGAATTACGGTCTCGGATTTATCGGAGTCGTTCAACAATATCGCCGGTGTAGAATACAATTGAACATCGGAGAAATTATTGATATACTTTATGAATCTAGAAAATCTAAA